>CAUTPS010000074.1:0-9156 GCA_963540415.1 uncultured Prevotella sp. | reverse complement strand
GTTTCTCAGACACTTGGAGTTCTTACAAGAATTTATGCTGCGGAATTAAGGTATTTATCAAAACCGAATGTTTTTTTTATCAAAGCTGAATTTTCTTTTAGGGCAAAGATAATTAATTTTATTTATATAGCCCGATAATAGTAGCAAAACTGTAGTAAGTCCCTATTGTTTCTATGTGTTATTCTTGTTTAGTATTTAGACTCTGTAAAGAAAATTCGTTAGATGAAAAATCGTTGATACTCTTTTGGCTTTGAAAAGACGCCCTTTTGGCTTGCAAAAGATGCCCTTTTGAGGTCTAACTAACGCCCTTTTGAAGGCTTATTAAGCACCTTTTAAAAAGCATGTTTGCAACTGTTTTATAATAAGGTAGTTATGGCGATGTTTAAGAAGGTGGTTTTTTGTTTATTTTGAGGTAAAATAGAGGTGGGTAATGTAAAGATAATTCATGGTGGTTAATTTGTAATTTTAGTTTCAAAAGTATTTGAACGGAGTTTTTATTAGTACTTATAATTTATTATTATGATTACTGATATGAGAAATGTCAAAGCTATAAATTCAAATTATAAAGTTTATATTTCAAAGGTTATTGTTTATAGCTCATAGAAAAATAACAGAAGGGACACACATTGTGCATCCCTTCTGTTTGTCTTATGTGTGTTTATACCTTTGGTGGAGTCTTACGTTCATGCTCGGTGAAGAAGCCACAGCGGTAAGCATAGAGAAGCTCTTTGAGTGCTTCAATCTGCAGACGGAGTTCCGTACCCTTGTCGGTGTCCTCAACACGTAGGCGTTGTTGGTTCATCTCAACAATCTGAATGGTTGAAACAATGTCTGTTCCTCGTTTGATAGCATCTTCTGTTGATGTGAAAGGCTCATGCTGTACGAGCTGGAAGCCACGTGAATGATAGACGAGGGTGTAACCAGCGATACCCGTTTCCTTGTGGTAGGCTTGCGAGAAACCACCATCAATCACCATCAGTTTGCCGTTTGCCTTGATAGGATTCTCACCCTCGACAACGTGGACGGGCACGTGACCATTGATGATGTGGCGGTTAGGAAGTGGCACATCGAACTCGTCTAAAATCATATCAGCAATCTCCTCATTGTCGCGCATACTGAAATAGTAACCTTTCTCTTCATGGTGCGTTTCCTTGTCTGCAATGAAGTAGCGTTCGAAAGTTGCCATCTTTGCTTTGTCGAAGAGCGGACTATCAGGTCCACACCAGAGGAAGAGGAAGAAGTCGATAGCGTCTTGACGCTCTTCTTCTGTCTGCAGTTCGTTATTTGTCTGGAAGGCAGAACGAATCTTCATACCAGTCTGATAAAGCAACTCCTTACCCTTCAACTTCACACCTGGCCCAATCTCAACCTCTTTCAGTTTGCCCTCTTTCGTGAGTGGAATCGAAGCATGATAAAGGAGATTATGGTTGAAGACGTTATACATACAGCCGTGACGGAGCAGAGAACGGATATGACTGCGCAACTTCTCGCTACCAGTAAACGACTGATGTAGACGATCGATGAGTGCCTGCTCAGCCTCTGTAAGTTTCTCTGGATTCTTTGGATCGATGGTTGGGAAGTTGCATGAACGCATCTTGTATTCCTTACCATCAATAAGAATCGTACCCTTCTTGTAGTCAATAGCTTTGAGCAAACGACGGTCGTCCATCTTCCAAAGCGGATGACGGCTAATCATCTGTGACTCAATCTTAAATTGAAGGACGCTGATAGCCTTGTGCATCTGTGCTGTCAGCGTCTTGCTACGTTCGTCGAGTGGATTGTCTTTCGATATCTTTGGCATGAACTCCTCGCATGGATCATCACCATAAACATCCATTGCAAAGGTAGCCAACTGAATAAGGTTGATACCATATCCATCCTCAATAGTAGCCATGTTTGCATAACGCAGGGCTATGCGAATCACATTACAGATACAAGCATCGTTACCAGCACAGGCTCCCATCCACAAGATATCATGGTTTCCCCATGTGATATCCCAGTTATGATAGTTCTTTAAAGTGTCCATAACGATGTGAGCACCCGGTCCACGATCGTACACATCACCTAAGATATGCAGCTGGTCGATGACTAATCGTTGGATAACCTCACAGATAGCTATGATGAAGTCATCAGCTCGTCCGGTAGAGATAATCGTCTTGATAATCGCACTCACATAGTCGGTCTTGTCTTTGTCGTCTGCATGTTCGTGCAGTAACTCTTGGATGATATAAGAGAAGTCATCCGGCAAAGACTTCCGAACCTTTGAGCGTGTATATTTGCTGGACACATCACGACAAACCTCTATCAAGCGGTGTATGGTGATATGATACCAGTCTTTGATATCCTTTTCCTCTTTCTTAACGAGATCCAACTTCTGTTCTGGATAATAAATCAGAGTACAAAGTTCTTGCTTTTCTATGTTTCTTAGTCTTTCACCAAAGAGCTCATTCACCTTTCTCTTAATGTTACCAGAGGCATTTTTAAGCACATGTTGGAACGCTTGATACTCGCCATGAATGTCGGCAAGGAAGTGTTCTGTACCTTTTGGTAGGTGTGCGATAGCCTCAAGGTTGATAATCTCAGTTGCAGCGTCAGCAATATTTGGGAACGACTTTGCTAATAGTTGTAAATAGCGTTCATCCTTTTTTAAATCGTATTTCTTATGTGTCATGCGTTAATGTCTTTGTATGAAATTATTTCTTTTGATGCCCTTTGTTTTCCTGTCATCACGTGGAGGGATAGGCATGAATCCCTCTTTAAGTAGCACCTTCTCAGCAAGGAGCTGTATGATACGACGCGAATAACGGTAGAGGCGGAGGTGGCGGAGCACGTCTGCAAGTCGGTCTTCGTCGTAATCATTATACTTTATAACGGTGTATAAATCAGCCAACAGACGTAAGGAAAGTTTCTTCTTTCGTTCTACTTGTCGTGTGTTTGCAATGATGGTTGCTATCTTCTTGATGATAGCATCTTCCTCATTGGAGTAGTCACTGAGTCGTTGTCGCGTCATGGGCTGGTTGCCTATCAGCTTATCTGTGTCAACCGAGGTTGTTTCCTTTGGTGACAAGAGTGGGAATCGCTGTATGGCAGTAGTGTCAATCGTGGGTGCATTGAGTTGTAGACGGCTGATACAGTTGTCCACAATCTCTCTTACTCCCTCGTCATCAGCGTAGAGGAAGATTCTTCGCCATTGTTCTGGGTTCAGACTTCGTAGGTTAAGAAGTTGGTCGCTGGGCAAGAGGTTGTGGGTTGTCTCTTGTGCCAAACCAACGTGAAGCAGACTTGGAATTGCATCTTTCTCCATTGCTGTCATGGCGAATTGATAGCGTGTGTCAAGTACTTTACGATAGAAAAAAATCGTTTGCTGCGCCATTTCGTCATCATTCAACGAACTGTTTAGAACGCTATCTTGCACAATGTCAATGCGTTTGGTCCATCCTAACTTTAGAATGTCTTGCCTTTCTTGCTCGTTACTCACAAGGAGTGCATCCATACCTCGCACCATCTTTGCCTGATAGAGTAGGGTCTTCACCTTTTTAGTAGACTTCCGCTCTGTCGTTCTTGCTCTCTCATCGAGTTCCCAATGCGGTGAGAACACTACTGCACACTGCTTCTTAGTAGCCCAATAAGCGTGTGTGGCAGCTTGATATTCCCAACAGGTATGAATATGAACGATGTCAGGTTGGAAGTCAGCAAGGAGCTTCTTGAAGTCCCCTTGTTGTGTAATTGTCTTGACATCAGCATATTCTTTCTGCGCTGTGGTGAGTCGTAGAAAGTAATCAGAAAGCAGATTGCCTGCCTTTATGTTGTCTATGTAATGGATGATGCGCATTTATAGTTTGTGAGATATGAAGTCATACTTATCTGCACGATGGTATTTTAGCTTATAACCAAGGTGCTTCCATGCGATAGCAATCTCGTATGGGATAATCTTCCATGCTGGAATATCAATATCAAACTGTCTCAGTGCTTTCTTACCAATAACTAAGCGTAGAATGATAGAGATGATTAGGGATAATCCTGCAGCAACAGAAATGGTCCACATACCCAATAGGAGAGAGATTGCAAGTGCAATACACTGCAAGAAGTAGTTGCCATGTAGTGCCGTTTGGTCGACATACGGGAGGAAACGATGCTGTGGTGTACGTTCCAAGTGTTGGCGATTCTCCATATAGAAAAGGTGTGTGCCGAGCCAAACCTTCTCTGTTGGAGCCTCTTCTATGAGTGTTCCCTCAAACGAATTTTCAAACACAAGGTTGTTACCACTTGCATATTTGTTTACCATGAAGTCGTATTCTCCACGTATATATTTGAGGTTTCCGCGGAATCCTTCCTCACTTAAGAAACGACTTTTACGGAAAGCTAAAGCATTAAACGGACACGCATAGGACTTATTATGCTGATATTCACGCATAAAATAGCGTGCCAAATAATGTCTTTCGAAGTGTCGATAAGCAGGCGTCTCGTCCTCATAACGAGTGTAGCCCACAACGAGATCTTTCCCATCTTTACAGTTTCGGGCTATGGCTTGCAGCCAATTATCACCCGTTGGATAGCAACAGATGTCTGCCATTATCACCCAATCGTACTTCGCTGCCTTCACTCCAAGCGTAATGGCAAGCTTCTTCTTGCTCATATAACGTGATGATTCAGGGATGAAGGTGGTGTATAGATGTGAGTTAGATGCAAAGCGTTTCAATACATCACTCGTCTCATGATCATTCTGTGGCGCCACAACAATTACCTGAAAGTCTGCAGGATAGTCCTGATTCAGATAGAGTGGGAGGTTCTTTGCAAGCTCCTGTGCATTGTCATGGGGTGTGAAGATAATCGTGATAGGGGGGTAAGTAGGGAGTTGCTCTTCAGTGATAACAGGCTCCGTTATTGCTTCCTTCTCCTCCTCTACAGGCTCATCTTCCTTACTTATTTCTTCACTTTCGGCTGTGGAAGTTGGCAGACCATACTCTGCAATCCTTACTTTTCGGAAGAAAGGATTGAGAAAAGAAGTCAGCAATGCTACTAAAAGCAACACTACTGAGATGATGATGGTCGTATTATCAAAAGTGAACATTTATTCGTTTCGTTATGGATTATAGTTCGTCTGAGGTATAGCCTACAGGCAGTTTCCTACAGTTATATTGCGAAGCCATGATTTCTCCGTATGCTCCAGCAGAACGCATCGCAATCAAGTCGCCTCGATGAACGGTGTTAAGTTCGATTCCTTTTGCAAAGACATCACTCGATTCGCAGATTGGTCCTACTACATCATAAGCGTGTAAAGCGCCATCGCTTGATAGATTTTCTATCTTATGGCTTGCCTGATAGAGAGCAGGACGAATCAAGTCGGTCATTCCTGCATCGACAATCGCAAACTGTTTTGCTGTTCCTTGCTTCACATAAAGGGTGCGAGTGATGAGACTTCCCATCTGTCCTACTACTGCACGACCCAATTCAAAGTGGAGTTTCTGTCCTTCTCTTAGTTTCAGATAGCGTGCGAAGGTATAGAAATAAGACTTGAAATCAGGGATTGGATGGTTGTCAGGATTGTCGTAATCGATACCCAATCCACCACCAACATTGATATTCTTAATCTTTATATTCTCCTGCTCTAAACCGTCTTGTATCTCGTTGATACGGCTGCAGAGGTGACGGAAATCAGTCATTTCGAGCAGCTGTGAACCGATGTGGAAGTGCAAACCGATAAAGTGAATGTTCGGCATCCTGCTTGCTTCAAGGATGGTAGGTAGCATGTCTTGCATGGCAATACCAAACTTATTCTCAGCCAGTCCAGTGGTAATCTTCTCATGTGTATGTGCTCCCACGTCAGGGTTGATACGGAAACATACGTTTGCCGTCTTACCCTTTTTCGCTGCCAACTCATTGATAACCTCTAACTCAGCCACACTCTCTACGTTGAAGCAGAAGATGTCATGGTCTAATCCGAGGTTGATTTCCCAGTCTGACTTACCCACACCTGCATAGACAATCTTGTCTGCAGGGAAGCCACAGTCTAAACAACGCTGTATCTCACCACCACTCACACAGTCGGCTCCCATACCTGTCTGCTGGATAACATTCAGCACCTTAGCGTTCGCATTGGCTTTAATAGCATAGTGGACGATGAAGTTTTCATACTTTTTCAACTCTTTATTAATCGCCTGTAGTGTCTCTCTCAAGAGGTCACAGTCATAATAATAAAACGGAGTTTCAATCTTCTTAAACTTATCTATAGGGAATTTCTGTACCATGTGTTTTGTCTCCTGAAGTGGTGTTTATCTGAGTTGTAGGGGAAATCTCCGCCCTCGCATGTCCAATTGTCTGCTTTTGTCATGAACAAGCGAGGACGTTTGTGCCTTAAGATAAATACTTATTGTTAAATTATCAGTTCTTTCTTTAGTTAAAGAGGACGGTTGACAATGACTGTAAGGCCCGCTTCTTATCCTCCTCGCGAATCAAGAAAGAGATGTTGTAGTTGCTTCCACCGTAGCTAATCATACGTACTGGGATATCCTTCATTGCGTCAGTTGCCAATGTCTCAAAGCCAACGTTGCTCCAATCAAGGTCGCCAACAACGCAGACAATACACATCTCTGTATCAACGGTTACGGTACCATACTTCTTCAACTCATCAACAATCTCTGCCAAATGGCTATTGTTTTCGATGGTCATAGACACACCCACCTCACTGGTAGTAATCATGTCGATAGAAGTCTGATAGCTCTCGAAGATTTCAAATACCTTACGCAAGAAGCCTGAAGCACCAAGCATACGACTTGACTTAATCTTGATAGCTGTGATATTGTCTTTGGCAGCAACCGCCTTAATCTTTCTTCTCACCAATGTGTTGTCGATGATAGTACCCTCTGCATCTGGGTCCATTGTGTTCTTCAAACGAACAGGAATGCCCGCATACTTAGCAGGTTGAACGCAAGTAGGGTGGAGAATCTTTGCACCGAAGTAAGCCAACTCTGATGCCTCTTCAAAGTTCAGCTGGCGTACAGCCTCTGTCTTTTCAACGACACGTGGATCATTGTTGTGCATTCCGTCGATATCTGTCCATATCTGAATCTCCTCTGCGTTGATAGCTGCACCCACAAGTGAAGCGGTATAGTCAGAACCACCACGCTGCAAGTTGTCCACTTCACCGTAAGCATTACGGCAGATGAAGCCCTGTGTGATATAGATCTGATAGCCCTGATTCTCATCCATAATCGCTGTCAGATGTTCTTTGATATACTGTCCGTCAGGCTCAGCATTCTTGTCAGTGCGCATGAAGTCGAGTGCAGAAAGTAATGTTGCTTTGATGCCCTGCTCCTGAAGATAGTTCACAACCATATTGGTTGAGAGAATCTCACCCTGTGCAACGATGCTCTTTTCCTCAAACGAAGTGAACAAATCCTTTGTGAAGGTGCGCAAGTAGTTGAACTCTTCTGTCAAGAACTGGCGTGTCTTCTGCTTGTATTCCTCAGTAGAGTAAAGTTCCTCAACGTGCCCAAGATATTTCTGTTCGAGGTTGTTGATAAGTTCGTTTGCTCCCTCTGGATTCTTGCGATAGAGGTAATCAGATATTTCTATCAGTGTATTTGTCGTTCCACTCATTGCGGAGAGCACGATAAATGTAGGTTCTCCTGACTTTGTTATCAAGGAAGCTACACCCTTCATGCGTTCTGGTGAACCAACGGATGTACCTCCGAATTTCATTACTTTCATCATCTTCAATCTTTCTAAATGTGGATTTATGCTGAGTTCTATGCGCTTAATCGTTTTGTTCTGGCTCGTCAATCGTCTCTACGGGAGCCGTCTCTTCTGCTAATTCGCAAACTTCTTTCTTGTCGGTGAGTTGGTGAAGTTCGCCCTCATGACAACGATAAACCTTACCTGGGAACTGGTCAATGAGGTTGATGTTATGGGTAGACATGATAACCGTTGTGCCTGCTTGGCATGAGTCTTTGAGAATGCTAACGATGTTCGCAGCCGTCTCTGGGTCAAGATTACCCGTAGGCTCATCGGCAATAATAATCTTAGGAGTGTTCAGCAAGGCGCGTGCAATGGCAATACGCTGCTGCTCACCACCAGAGAGTTCACTTGGCATCTTGTTCTTCTTGTCGGTCATACCCACCTGTGCCAACACTTCTTCAATGCGTCGTTCAATCTTCTGTTTGCTGGTCCAACCTGTTGCCTGCAAGACAAACTTGAGGTTCTTTGCTACAGAGCGGTCATGCAAGAGTTGGAAATCTTGGAAGATAATACCCATCTGTTTGCGGAGTGCAGGGATACGACTACGCTTAATGTTAGGCATACTCTCGTCGAGAACAACAGCCTTTTCAGCATCTTCGCTGTCAATATCTAATTCGCCATAGATGGTTTTCAATAGCGAACTCTTGCCCGAACCAACACGGCCGATGAGATAGATAAACTCTCCTGTTTCTGCCTGAAAGTCAACATCTTTCAGAATTAAGCGTTCATCTTGATATATGTTTACCTTCTTGTAGTCTATTAACATGATGATCTCTGTATGATTTATTATTGTCAATTGATACTTATGTCCATTGCCTATTGGCAATGATTCATTCTGCAAAGATACTAAAAAACACTGTAATAGATGCAGGAAATAGTAGGTTTAACGCATTTACACTTTATTCATACTTGGCTGCAGCGTACTACGTAGCTCGGAATTATGCTCAGATGGGAAAGGTTCTGAAAATAAGTAGGTATAAAGCTGATGATAAAAAAGCCCTTACTGATTTTGGAATGATAGGTATTCGCTAAGAAGAAAAGTTTTATGACATAAAACACAAGAATAGTTTTGTTTTAAGTTGCTGTCATTTTTAACATTTCATGTATCGTGTTGTTAGATAGAAAGTTAAGTGTCGAAGAACTGTGACAGGAATGACAGGAAAATGAATTAGTCTTATATATTCTGATGTAATAGCCATAATGACATAAGAACAGATTCTTACAATGACATATTTTTATATCGTGCAAATGCACGATTTATCAATCAAATACAATCTCGCCAGTTGTGCCACTTTTAGTGAAGGTATAATTCCTTTAACTCATTTGTAAAGTCAACCGACTGGGCTGAATCTTTGAAGTTAATATAGATGTCTTCGTTATTCTTTGTCTTGATATGCGTCACATTCGTATCGTCTGAAT
>CAUTPS010000073.1:0-9749 GCA_963540415.1 uncultured Prevotella sp. | reverse complement strand
TAAAAGAATAGAGTGGACCACGCTCGTAAACATAGATACGTGAGGCGAAATCTGTAGTTTGGAAATAACCGATCATACCATTCAGCGTGAGCCACGAAAGCGGTTTCCAAACCCAAAACTCACTCACCATGTAACCGAAACTACGCTTGAGATAATTGCTTGCAACGACATCCAACTGACTTTTACAGCTCCAAGACGCTGCCGAATAAGCCAAAGAAAGGCGACCACGTTGCGTTACTTCGTTGACAAGAGTCGTCTTATCTCCATTATCTTTCTCACGTATTCTAAAGCGATAGCGAACCAAGAGCGACCAACGTTGACGGCTATAAGTTAGCATCAGTAGGTTATCCCAAGCCTTACTGGATGTATGTGCGCCAAAACGAGGGTGTGAGAAATAGGCGAAATCAGTGTAAGCCATAAGCGACAAACCCCGTTTTACATTCCAATTCGCACCAATGAGCAATCCACTTTCATTCTGAACCGCCCCATTATCACCAAAACTACGTGCGAAGAGTGCTGTGTATTGGTAGCCATAATAACGCTGAACGGCAAGTAAAGAGAGCTTAGAAGTAGGCAAATAGGAAAGGTTATTCACCATTGCAATGCTTCCCTTGCTATCCATTGCCGTCTCACCAGCCAACGACCAACGAGGATGTTGATAGCTATAGTCTGCACTTACGTTCCAAAAGTTAGTCCCAGAAGGTGCATAATGGCGGTAATATAAAGTTGTATTGGGTGTTAACTCCTTGTTGAAACAAGAATAAACGCCCGACAATCCCACACGAAAAGCACCCGATGACCAGCCGAGATGGGCTCCTGCAGTCAACTGTGTGGCAGCATCTTTACTGTTTATCTCACGCACAGTACGGTGATAACCAGTCTTGAGGATTGTTTTAATGGTTCCACTATCCGTAAGTGTAGCATCTATACTGCGGTAAGAAAGAAAGGTGGTTAGGTCAAGATGCTTTGCTATTTCCACCGTTGCAGCCGCTCCCTGTAGATAGGTAGCAGCCGAACGAGAGGAATGTGCGTGAATACCTGTTGTCTGTCTGCCTAACGTTGAGAGCATGGCAAGCTTCCCAAAGCCAAAAGAATTATTGATAATGAGTCCTTGTCCGAAGTTCACTTTATACCGTCCTACAGCCAAAGTCTTCAACCTTCCCATCTTTCTTAACAGCAAGTAAAAACTGTAATGGTCATAACCAAGACGATTACCATACGCAAAGAAGGGTTCACCAGCGTCTTGCGCGCCTACCAATCCTACCTGAACATAATCGCCATAACGGAAGGAATAACGGAAAGAATGGGCATAAGGATAGCCAAGATAGCCTTTCTGGTCGCCTTCACGCTGATAAAAAGGGATATGAGCGGTCAATAAGATGGAGTGCTTTCCACCTTTTATAATTGATTTAAGTGTGGGAAACTGGTGCTGTTCTTCTACTGGAGAGACATAGACAAAATAAGGAAGAAGCTGGCGACGGAGAGCATCTAAGGATTCAATCATAGCCAACTCGCCCAATGACTGCATACCATGATATTGATAGACATAGGCTTGTATGTCCTCAATTTGTTCTGCTGTAAGAAACGGGATACGTGCAAGTTCTTCCCTACTTGCCGTATTGAGGTTGAGTAGATGTTCTGAAAGGTCGGCTAATAGTTCAAAGGTTTCCTCCTTTGCATCCACGTTTTCTTCGTTACTTGCATAGAGTTCTTCAAGCAATTCTTCCCAATCATAGGTCTGTTGTGCTGTAGAAGTGAGGCTAAAAAGCCCTAAAAGGCAGGTCAGTAGTAGATTTTTCATTTAGTTAAACTTTCAAAGTATTAAGACAACAAATATAGTCTTTACAACTGAGAAAAGCAAATAAAATGACGAGAAAAGTATAAAGAAAAGGTTCTTCCGCTAAATATGTAGATTCTTAATAGAGTGAGATTCATCCACATACATGGTATGATTGCTCCCAATTAGATGGTTTTACAAAGGGGGATAAACTACATGATAAATGTAATTAGGTGTGATGGCTATCTGTCTTATACAAACAACTTATTGCTATTAGCCTAATTAGGCTATTTGATCCAATTGGGCTAATTAGGCTAATAACTTATTATTCTGTCATAATTTTTCACATCATAATTTTGAATACATGCTCTTTTGGCTTCTTAAAGACGCCCTTTTGGCTTGCAAAAGGTGCCCTTTAAGCCCCTTACTAACGCCCTTTTGAAGTCCAATTAAGCACCTTTTACTTTACTACTTTATAACTAATTGATTTACTGTTGGTTGCAAACTTGCCTTTTATGTGTGTTTTTATCCTTATTTATAGATGTTTTATTTGAAAATATGTAATGATTTTTCAAAGCCTTATCAGCATATTTTCGAAGACTCAAAATAAATGTTTTTCAATATCAGACTTTGGGTTAAAGCAATACGAAAAGCGTCTACATATTTAACGGAAGAACCAAAGAAAAGCCCTCTCGTCCTTCTCTTAGACCACGATTTATGGTAAAAGAGAAGCGATGAGAGGGTTATGACTTATGCTAATAAGCGCAAGAGCGATAAAAGCAACGGCTGTTTTACTGGATTCTCACGCTCTTTCCATCCTTATAACAAGCGATAGTGCGGCTGCCGTTAGTATAGATATCCTCGCTACCAGGCATATCCAAGGTGAAACCTGCAGCCTTCACCTGAGCCACAAGGTTATCATATGCAGGCTGATTGAACACTGCAATGATGATTGCTCCATCCTTAAAGGCAACGTAACTTGACACACCTTTGCGCATTGGCTTTGGATAATCCTCATACTTGTCAGCGGTAAGAAGCTTTGCAAGCGCACAATTCTTATAGTACATCTTAGAGAACTTATCGAGTCGATAAACCTCATAATTTGTCTTCAATTTATAACCATACTTCTTCGTAATAGCATCAACCTTATCTGGATTCTGATACATATCCAAAGCGTCTGCAATACTGATAACCTCCTTCAAAGGCTCAACTGCGACAACAGGTTCTTGAACAACAGGTGTCGTTGCTGGTGCTGTTGCCTTCTGTTGTGTACCGCAACTATTCAAGATCAAAGCAAGTACAAGGACGATAGGAACTATCCATACATTCTTTTTCATAAGTTCTTTCTATTTATTTTAATGTTTTATTTATTACGTATTGGGTTGCAAGCGCTATTAAAAGATTGACAAAAACAAAGACTAACTATCAATGATTGCACGGATAGAAGCCTTCACTTCCGTTGCAGACACTGCTTGTAAGGTACCCTTCTTTACCTCCAACAAGCTATCGGCAAAGCGTACAGCGAGTTCTAAGTCATGCGTTGATAAGAGGATAAGTTTATCCCTTTCATGTGCCATTCGCTGTAAAGACTGAAAGGTTTCAGCCTTAGAAGGGAAGTCGAGGAAGGCTGTTGGCTCATCAAGTAAGATGATAGGGGTTTCTTGAGCCAGTGCTTTCGCAATCATCACCTTCTGCCTTTCGCCATCAGAAAGGGTCTGAATCATTCTCCCTCTGAGCTTTTCAATCCCCATCGTAGCGATTGCATCATCAACAACCTTACGGTCTTCTGCACGCAATCGACCAAAGAAACCTGTATAAGGCGACCTTCCCAAGCCTATTATCTCCTCTATCGTGAGGTTCTGCACATCAGGTTTTTGTGTCAAAACAATACTCACCTGCCGTGCAAGTTCTCGCTGAGAGAAAGACTCGATATCACGATTACCCAACAAAAGGCTACCTTTCAACTTCGGAAGAAAGCCTGTTAGGGTCTTTAAAAGGGTTGATTTACCAATTCCATTCTCTCCTATCAAGCATGCTAACTGCCCACTCCGTAACTCTAAGTTAATGTCAGAGATAACAGGATGGGACAGCGTATAGCCTACTGATAACTGAGATAAGCTGATAATCATTGCGACACTAAGGACCTATCAGACGAAGAACATGACTAATATCTGTGCAATAATAACCCTGGCAAACATGCCCAAAGGATAAACCGAAGCATAACTAATGTTGCTCGTTTCACCCTTTACCGTATCGTTGGCGTAGCCCAATGCCATTGGATTAGCCATCGAACCGCAAAGGATACCACAGATAGTTCCAAAGTCAAACTTCTTCAATCGCAGGGCTATTAACCCAACAATGACAACCGGAACAACGGTAAGTACAAAGCCTAAACCTATCCATAGCAAACCTTCTGGACGCACAACGGTGTCAAGGAAGTCTTTACCAGCATCCAAGCCTAAGCACGCCAAATAGAGTGATAAGCCCAACTTACGAAGCATGAGTGAGGCACTACGCGTCGTATAAGCAATGAAATGTAAACGAGGACCAAAGGCTCCAGCCAATATACCCATGATGATTGGACCACCAGCAATACCCAATCGGATTGGAGAATCCATACCAGGGATGTTGAGAGGGATTGTTCCTAAAGCCAAACCAAGAAGCATTCCGAGGAAGATGACTGCAAGATTAGGTTCGTTAAGCGTCTTAACAGAGTTACCCAAGAAGGTCTCTGCATGATCAATAGCCTCTGGTTGACCCACCAAGGTAAGGCGGTCACCATAACGAAGAACAAGGTCTTGCGTTGCCAACAGCTTGATATCAGCACGGATAACACGGCTCACATTGACATTATAAGCATCTCGCAAATGAAGCTGACCAAGCTTTTTACCATTTAACACACCATTAGACAAGATGATAACACGGCTCTCCACCTTTGTGTCAAGATGATTCCAATCCACCTGTTCTTTATTCAAGTCGCGATTAACCTGCTTTCCGAAGAGTATCTCCATGGCTGGAACTTCTTCGCGTTTTGACGCTACAAGCAGATTATCATTAGCTTGTAGGACCGTTGTACTCATCGGAACGATGACTTCATCACCACGCCAAATACGTGAGATAATAAACTTTCGATGTGTTCCTTGTGCTATCTCAGCGATTGTTTTACCATTAACGGCTGGATTAAGAACAACAAACTGTCCGATATAAGTATGGTCGTCTTCTGCTCCCGAATGTACTACTAAGTCGGAAGGCTTCACAAAGAACTTACGAAGAAATATCATGGCAAAGATAACACCGACAACACCTAATGGATAAGTAACGGCTGTTGCCAATGCTGCCGGACCACCACTATGCCCCGCATGTTGCAATGCTTGCTGTGCAGCACCAAGTGCTGGCGTATTCGTTGTAGCACCACAAAGGATACCAACCATGCTTGACATCGGTACATTCATTGCATATGAGAGCACGACAGACATAATGGTTCCCAAGAAGATAACGCCTAAACTCCACAGATTAAACAAGGTTCCTTCATGTCGGAAGGAGCCAAAGAAGGTTGGTCCTACACTCAGTCCAAGTGTATAGACGAAGATAACCAATCCGAAAGTCTCACAGTAGTTAAGCATCTGCTCATCTACCTGCAAGCCAAAACTACCCGCAGCGATACCAAAAAAGAATACAAAGGCAATACCAAGTGATATGCCTGCTACTCTAATCTTACCTAAGCCCAATCCCACTGTACAAACCAGCGAGAGGACCACGACTGCCTGTAGGGCAGAAGGAATGGCAAATAGTCCGTTAATCCAGTCCATAATTTATTGTTACAAGACACCAAGATACTTCTCCAAAGGTATTCCCCTATTTTTGTCTTTGTTGTCTTTATTGAGATCTATCAGTTTATAAACGCCATCAATAGCCTTCTGTGTACTTGGAATCAACTCTTCACCGTCTAACAGATGACCAATGAGGATTGCCGAGAAGATATCACCCGTACCTGGAAAATGTACTGGTATCTCGGTATAAGGTAGTGTAAAATACTTATCTGTTACATGGTTATAACCTACAACAGACGGTGTACCATCAACGAGAATAGAAGTAATCATTGCCGACTTTGTACCTATCAGTCGCAAACCATCAAGCAATCTCTTGGCTTCCTCAAAGTTTACTCCCTTCTCATCATACTTACTTGATGTAAGATAACACGCTTCTGTGTAATTAGGGAAAGTAAGGTCGGCTACGCTAATCATCTCTCGCATAGAGTTGATTGTTGCAGCTGTCACACCATTATAGAGCTTTCCTTCATCACCCATAATCGGGTCTACAAAGATAGTCGTACCACGTTCAGCCTGCTCACGACAATAGTCTGCTACCAGTTTTGCCTGTCGCTCTGAAGCGATAAAACCCGTCGCAATCGCATCAAAGCTAAAGCCAAGTTCCTTCCATACTGGGAATACGCCTTTGATATAGTCGGTTGTCTCAAGGATATTGAACTTACCATAGTCGAGCGTATTGGATACCAACGCTGTAGGGAGGTTATAAACGGGATGTCCCAAGTAGGACAATATAGGAAGCATGGCTGCCGTTGCAACCTTTCCATATCCTGCTATGTCATTAACGAGGAGTATATGTTTCTTACTCATTATATCTTTCTTTATTGGACTACAAAGGTAGTGCAAACCACATGAACGGCAAAATAAAAACCAATAAATCACCATAATAAGTCTTGCTTTCCCTTTTCTATCGTCGTGTTAATGCTGCGCACGAGTGGTGCGGACGCCCAACACATATCGTGCGGATGATAAACACCAATGAGAATAATGGTTATATCTATAGAAGATTATTAACTGTGAAAGACGAAAATAACCGTTAAGAGCACAAATAGCAAAGCCAATTAATACCACCTCTCATGGCTTTTACGACTATAATACCCTATCCCCTGCGAATTATTCTCATGAAGAAAAGAAATTATTTACATGAAAAGAAATATTTATCTTCACGAAAAAAAATATTTATTTTCATGTAAATAATTTGTAAACTAACAACCATAACAAGTAAAGCAACAATCTTGTCAGCCATCATTTATACCCAACTGCCCCACGATTCAGTACCATTAGAAATACAAAAACAGCCCGCTACCATTGCTGGTAACGAGCTGTTATATATAATAAGGTGTAAAACCTTAGTTCTGACTATCTATTGATTAAGCCTCAACTGGAGCCTCTGCAAGTTCCTTTGAACGCTTCTCAATCTTCTTACCCAATACGAGGTAAGCAACAGGAGATGCAATGAAGATTGAACTCAAAGTACCGATAATAATACCAATAATCATTGCAAATGAGAAGCTACGGATGCTATCACCACCAAGAACAAAGATAGACACGAGTACGATCAATGTTGATACAGATGTATTGATAGTACGTGAGAGGGTCTGGTTGATAGAATCATTAAAGATTTTCTGGATATCAGCCTTTGCAAGATTATGCTTGTGCTTACCCAAGTTCTCACGGATACGGTCGTAAACAACCACGGTATCGTTGATATCATAACCGATTACAGTCAAGATAGCACCGATGAAGGTCTGGTCAATCTCAAGTGAGAAGCCTATCCAACCATAGCATAATGAGAAGCAACCGATAACGATTGTCGTGTCAAGAACAAGTCCAACGATTGAACCAACAGAGAAACCAATATTGCGGAAACGCAAGAGAATATACAAGAAGATGAAGAAGATAGCCAACAACACGCTCATGATAGCATTATAAGTAATGCTCTTTGCGATTGAAGGGCCAACCTTTGCACTCTGAATAATAGAGCCACCCTCACGAATATCTGGGTTCTTGAAGTTCTGTACACTTGCCTGACTAACAAAGCCACCCTTCTTCAATGCATTGTAAAGGATTGTCTCAGCCTTGTCATCCTCAGCAGGATTGTTAGAATCAATATTGTAGTTGGTTGATACACGAACAGTCTTACCATCTGTACCCAATGCAATAACAGTTGTTGTAGCAGGCTTACCAGCATTCTCACCAACTGTATTTACGAAGGCACCTTGCATCACCTTACGAACGTCCTCTACATGGGTAGGCTTGTTTAATGTGACAACATAGTTGCGACCACCAGTGAAGTCAATACTACGACTCAAGCCACGAACAGCAAAGCTGACGATACATACCAAGACAGCAACACCCCAAACAGTAAAGGTTGTCTTATACATGCTAAGGAAGTGATAGTTCTTACCCTGCATGAAGTTCTTTGAGAACGCTGTTGTGAAGGTCTGATTCATCCACTTATCCTTGCTTACACGATTCTCGAATACAAGACGTGTGAGGAATACTGCTGTGAAGAATGAGATAACGATACCAATAATCCAAGTTGTAGCAAAACCACGGATAGGACCTGTACCTGTCACAAGAAGGATAACACCAGTTATGAGTGATGTCAAGTTAGAGTCGAAGATAGCTGAGAAGGCATTTCCATAACCTTCCTTCAACGCCTGCTTCATACCCTTACCAAGTTTCAACTCCTCCTTAATACGCTCGTAGATAAGCACGTTAGCATCCACAGCTGTACCTAAGGTCAACACGATACCGGCAATACCTGGCATAGTCAATGCCGACTGGAAGGATGCTAAGACACCCAACGTGAAGAAGAGGTTGGCTACCAAAGCAAGGTTAGCCATCATACCAGGAATGAAGTTGTACATGACAATCATGTAAAGCATCAAGAGGACGAAAGCGATAGCAAATGAGATAAGACCCTGCTCAATAGACTGTGCACCAAGTGTAGGACCTACGACTTCCTCCTGTACAATCTTTGCAGGAGCAGGCATACGACCAGACTTCAATGTGTTAGCCAAGTCCTTAGTATCCTCAATAGTGAAGTTACCAGATATAGATGACTGGCCACCAATAATCTCACGGTCAACACGTGGAGCTGAGTAAACAACGCCATCGAGTACGATTGCGATTGCCTTACCTACATTTGCCTTTGTCAAAGCAGCCCACTCACGAGCACCCTCAGAGTTCATTGTCATGCTAACCCGAGGACGACCATGCTCGTCAAACTCGTCTTTAGCATCTGTAACAACATCACCCTCAAGTGGAGCACGACCATCTGAGGTTGTAACCTTCAGAGCATAAAGACCATATACATTCTTCTTATTGAGTCCGTCTTCTGGCTTAGCACTCCAAAGAAGCTTCAAGTCGCTTGGTAAAATCTGCTTAGCAAGTGAACCATAAATAATCTTATTGACTGCAGCAGTATCACGTACGCTTGCATAACCTACGAGACTAAGTGCATCACCAGGGATAGTCTGCAACATAGAGAGCAATGGGTGCATCTTCTTCAAAGCTGCCATCTGAGCGTCTTCGCCCTTTACAGCATTGCCTTTATTGAGTGCGAACTTTGGAGTTGCAGCAGCCTTTGCCTGTACTTTCTTAGTAGAATCAGCAGCAGCAGTATCAACCTTTGTCTCACCATTAGCCAAACGCTGGTCGAGCTGAGTGAGATAAGGAGTTATTTCTTGGTTGTTATAAGTCTCCCAGAACTCAAGGTTAGCAGAACCCTGGAGGAGCTTACGCATACGCTCTGGCTCACGAATACCAGGCATTTCAACCATGAGTCGACCTTCCTGACCTTCCAACTTCTGGATATTTGGCTGTACAACACCATACTGGTCGATACGGTTTGTTACGACATTGTATGAGTTATCAATGGCTGAAGCAACCTCTTCACGGAGTGCTTTCTCAACCTCTTCGTCTGTACTCTGTGTGCTAACCTTGCCTTTGAGCTGCTGTGTAGCGAAGATCTCAGCAAGCTTACGACCCGGAGCTTCCTTGTGGAAAGCATCTACAAAGAGAGAGATAAAGTCCTTTGGACTGTGCATCTCTTCCTGCTTTGCTGTTTCCAAAGCCTTCTGAAAAGCAGCATCCTGCTTGTGATCTGCCAAGAAATCAACAACATCAGGTACCGAAAT
>CAUTPS010000072.1:0-9821 GCA_963540415.1 uncultured Prevotella sp. | reverse complement strand
TCAAAAGTGCAGTAACAGCGAGATTCTACGACAATAGGTGTTAAACTTGGGTTAAAACACTCACCATACAAAAAGAATAAAATTTGTAGGACACAGAGCCCATAAGAAAAACGAGGAAAGTACGGTGACTGCAAGAAATAGGCGAAAGTGAGGGTTAAACTTGGGCTAAGCCTTGAAACATGGATCAAGAAAGAAGATACAGCTACACTGGAGCTGCTGAAAAAAGGCAAAGAAGTTACTGTCGAGGGCTTTTTCAAACCAGAGAGCTACACCAAGGACGGCAAGAACGTTACGGTTCTTAAGAACATTGCCACAAAGGTTACGCCTTGTGTCAGGGATAAAAAACAAGACGGTCCTAAAGAGGAGAAGAAGAAAAAGAAGGCTTAAACAACCTTACCTTAGTAGGGAGATCCTTGAAGAAGGGTCTCTCTTTTTTTGTCTGTAGGTTATCTGTATGGACTTTACCAGGCTTCTCAGTGGACTTAATTCTATTTTCATGCAAGCACGCTTTCTTAAACCCTCTTATGCCTTTCTTTGAGTGCCATACGGCCATCTAATCAGGCATAAGACAGCACAGATCTATGGTCAGAGCTGCTTTGGGAGAGAGGAACCCTTGTATACGACAAAGCCTGTGGTTTTGTACTTATTGAAAGAAATAGGAGGGTGTGTGAGGTTACCCCTATTAGCCTGCTGATAATAGGAGAAGGGCTGCTTAACATACGGAGGACATGGAGGGGTATCTCGGTGATCACAGAGCATTTCAACTAATGCAGATACTAATAAGAGACTATACGAAGCGTACATCCTCCCAATAAGGGTATCTCGGTGACCACGGAGGGTGTGTCAAAATGCAAATTAATAACTTGACAACTTTCAATCTATAAGTAGGATTCTTCTAAAGGCAAAGAAAAGACCATTTCTTTACTCAAAATCGAGTATAGAAATGGTCATTTTTTATTGGATTGTTTCAAACTGTAAGATAATCAAAATGATATTTGCATTTTGACACACCCTCAAGGGGGAGGGCCCAACTGGGGTCGGGGGAGGGCTCACTCTGTCACAGAACGACTTCGCCATACAGAGAACACAGAGCGTTAGACATTTCATCATTATTAGGTATTGTACAACCTACCATTTCTTTTTACTTTTGCTACCCCTAACAAATATCAAGAAAATAGTGCAAAGGAGGGACTCTCGTCTACAACCCATTTGATGGAAACCTTATAACGATTGACAACACGTATTAGGAGATGTAGTCGACAAACCTTGAATAAGAACAAACAAATAAATAATTAAAAACAAAGAAAAGAATGAAAGTCATAAAAACAAGTGTTTTGTTGCTTCTCATAGTATGCCTAACAGCGGCTTGTAGCACCGAAAACAAAGCAGATGAAGAGATGACAAATAACGTTGCACTCTCTGTGGTAGGGAATGCTTTTATGAATGAAGACGATACAGAAGGTATCACCCTCCACCTGCTAATAGCATTTGCACCTACGAAAGATGAGACCATCAACCTTGATATAAAAGGTAATGAAGATGAGATCGTGCGTTTAGAACAAAGTGTAATTCAGCTCAAAGCTGGCCAGAAAGAGGCTACGGTGAAAGTTATATCCAATACCAAACATCTACTCTCCGTACCAAAGACGCTAAGCATCAGTGTTGGGAACACATCGAACCCACGCATAAAAGCAGCCGACGCAGGTGTGAAGATAACCGTCAACCCAGACTCAGATGTTCCGCAACTAAGTGCACACCAGCTACAACTCATCGAAGGGTATAAACAGAAATATGGGTTCGACCTCACCAACTTAATAGGTAAGATTCCTGTTGAGGCAACCGTATCATTCAACACAGAGGACAAAGAAAGCTACTTCAAAGGAGAAACACAATTTACAACTAAAGGCTATAGCATCATCACGCTAAGCGAGAAAGCAACTGAAGAAACACCCGTACTGAACATTATTGACAATCCGATGGGACTCACCTCGTTTTTCTATGACGTATTGAAGCACAAGACCGTCGAGGATCAGGAGTTCTTCCTACAACAACCATACGGGAACGCTATCGTACAGGCTATCGGTTATGATGCAACCAAAGAACAGTTTAGTATGACACTCGACGATGTTAAACTCGTTCCATCATCGGGTAAGATAGACTTCCTCGTCCAACGTCCTAACGCCTACGACGAGCTGATCTCCGCTCTACCCTTCATCTACCATTTCTCGGCATGGGAGAGGGTAAAGAAACTACGTGACGAAGGTGCGCTTGTCTACGTTAAAGAGAACGGAAAGATGGTAGGGTATCAGGTGACTGACGAGTTCCTCTTAGCTGGTGGTTCGATTGACCCACAAAGATGGCTTGCAGTCAGTGATATCAGTCATGATACCTTTGGCAACTCTCCTTCTGACTGGATTGAACCATCTGGGCAATTCGACTTTACAAAGGGGACGATGACATTTGTATTCCCTTGGGACTTTGAGGCTGCTAACGGATATGAACAGGTAAGGGTCACCTATACCATGCACAAGAATAAGTAACACGTTCATCAACAGTAATCACAGTAATATAAAACTGACATCTTATTAATAAATCAAACAAAACAATGAACCGAAAATTAATCTTTCTTCTACTGCTCGGCTGCCTTCTCACACCTCTCAGTGTGAGAGCAGCAGAACCAGTAAAGTTCTTTTGCGTAGAACTTCGTGATGGAACAAAGGCTGAGTTTGCACTATCAAGTCAACCGCAAATCACGTTCTCAAATGGAAGTATGACAGCAACAACACCAGAGAAGACCATTACGGTGGAACTGGGACGCGTGCTTAAATACTTTTTCAGTAGTACTTCTACAGGCATTTCCCTTCCAAGTAAACAGCCTATAGGTAAGCCACAAGTAGAGTATCACATAGGACATGTCCTCCTCTACGGTCTTCCTACGGAGGCTGCAGTTAGCATTATGACGATAGACGGTCGACGTGTCTTTAAGGGTCATGCAACAGCTGACGGTAAGATAGACATCGACCTATCAACCTACTCTAAAGGCATCTACCTACTTTGTACGCCAAATGGAAACATCAAAATGGCAATAGATAAATAACAACTTAACGAAACAAATTAATAACAATCAAAAGACAATAAAATGAAGAAATATATACTTACACTTCTCCTTACTTTCACGTTCGGGACACTCTTTGCACAAACCTATCAAATGAAGGTGGTAAAGAAAAGTGGTGAAACAATAGAAATCGATGCCAACGACATAGAGGACATCACCTTTGTAGCTAAAGAAACACCAAAGGGCTCAACGAAATATGTTACGCTTTTTGGTGTGAAATGGGCAACAGGAAATCTCCAATATGACAAGGGTACATGGAAAATTGCAGACAATCAATGGGAATACTTTAAGCCACGATATGGACTCCACAGAAACCCTACTGAAGCTTATAATCATGAGATAAAACAGGCTGACGACCAAATCGACCATTTCAACTTTGGTGTATGTGGTAACAACGCCCTCACTTACTCGAAAGACGTGTGCGGAAATACGACAAAGACAGATATCGCAGGCAAGATGTACACAGACGACAAATTCACAAATGAGACAACTGATTTCAATCAAGCAGCATTCGGTGATATCGCTTATTGGGCTACGAAAGGAACTTATCGCCTACCACGTTATTCAGAGGTCAGCACATTAGCACAGAATGGTAAATGGCAGTTTGGCTATGTCACGGTAGAAGACAACAAGCAAGTCTATGGCTATTTGGTTACCGAACCAGCAGAGGGAGAGTTTGCTATGACTATCAGATTCCCAAAGGAAATAACGCAAGACGATCTCTCAAAAGGCCTTTTCCTTCCATGTGCTGGTTCACGCTATGATGATACCAAGGCTGTGAGATATGCGGGACATGGTGGTTACTATTTCTCTTCTATCCTCTTTGAAGATGCAGCAGATTATGCTCGCGCAATCACATTCGACATTGACGGCGTCTATGGTGACAATGGTGAGAACTGCCGTTGTGGGGATTCTATCCGTCCAGTAGTAGTTGAATAAGACGCAGAAGGCTACTCACGGTTATACGAACAGAATTTCAATCATAGCCATGCTATGCGCATAAAAGAATGCGGACACTCGATAGGAGCGTCCGCATTTTTACAATACTGTTTTGTGATTAGTAAGATGTTGTCATATCCTCAGGTACACAGATATAAAAATCAGCAATACCCTTATAGTCTTCTTCTAAATGAGATATGTCTTCTTGTCTGACTGCTCTCACAACCGTATAGGTTGTTCCTGGTTTGTATTGCAAGAGATAAGGAATAATACCATCATGGTTGTCAGTATGGAAGTTACCATTGAAATGAATAAATTTCGATGGTAGGTTCTTGGCTATTCGCCAAGCCATCGTAGCATCTTTGATAGCTTGTGCCTCAGCAATCTGACGTGGGTTGGCATTCTTATTCTTGCCCATGACACCCATGAGTGCAAATCCTTGTTCAACACTCTCGTTTGTCTGAAAACGTATAGGGAGCGGTGCCATGTACGACTTCGCCTCCGTAGAAAGCGAATCAAGATAGGCCAAACCGTGCTCTTTCACTGCTGTAGCATAACGACGAGGAACATTTGTAGCAACGACAGGGATATGATGTTCGCGTGCATAAGAGATTAGACCCGCATAATCAGTGCTGTAATTCGGCCAGAGACGTGCCTCGTCCTCAAAGCGATCGCCTGTTATCTGTCCGTGAAGATATTCATCAAGGATGAGTTGGTTATCGCTTTCAAACATCTCCATACCCATCTTCAGGCTCTTTCCATGGACTTTGTAAAGACTTTCAAGGAGTTTCTGCTCCAGCCAGTGGGTTATCACACAGTTGTGGACCTCGCCTACAAAGACAACATCAACTTTTGCTATAGACTTTATCAACTGGTCGTATGTTATTGACTTTCCTTTACTGTCATACAAGCGATAGGCCTCAGGTTGCGATTGTGTTTGTGCTATTGCGTGAGTCGCCATAAGCATACAAACGAGGCAAACAAGTAAACGTAATTTCTTTATAATCTTCATTTCTTTTGTGTTTTATATACTACATATCTTTGATTCCAAACAATCAATTCGTTAATCATCTCTTGTAATGTCTTAGGTGTGATCTCATTCAGACACGTCGCATAATGTTCGAAGTCGTGCAATGACTCGCCATTCTTAACAAGTGACATCAAAGCTGTTTTCCATTCAGAAGGAGCCTTATCATTAAGCACCTTATCTTTCGTGACGAGGAATGAGTGCTTCATCTTATTAAGCTCTGAGGCTGTGATAGGTGTCGTCTTTAGCTGGTTTATGATGTCTTGCAACAAATATTCTACTCGTTGCTGGTTGCCGTCTTTCATCGATACAGTAATCAGAAACTCATATTTCTGCTGTGGCACACCATTATAATAAAGGTCTACAAAAGGTGAGTAGACCAGATTCTCTCTTTCACGTAACACCTTCAATAACCGGTCTTGCAACACATCACGTATCAGTTTCAAGCAAAGAGAATTACGGAGTGAAGGAGAGTAATTACCAGCAAAAATGTAGTTGACAAGTGTTTGATGGTCATTACCACCATCAAAACCCTTCGTAAACATCTCTTTACCAACCCTGAAAGGCGTGTTGTTCAACGGTAAAGGCATAGTTTGTTTAGGCATCTGCGCAAACGTCGCAATAGCCTTTGGCAACACATCCCTCATAGAGAAATTGCCAGTCAACACTATCGTGAGCCGTGAAGGATCGCCGTACAAACGTTTATAATAGTTTGTAAGTGTGTCAATATCCAATGTCTCCAACACCGATTTAGTAAGGTAGGTTCTGCTATTATCAACTGAATTGCCTACCAACGAATCTATGGTCATTGTCATTAAACGGTCGATATCATGTGAAAGCATCTTGTCGAGTATGGTCTCTTTGCCTAAGTCTTCAATCTCTGCAGCTACAGTCTCCTTAAAGTCCTCACGGTTGATACCTGGGAAACACATCTTCTGATAAACCAAGTTGAATAGTTCGGTAGCTTTATTGGAAGGTGAGGAAGCCAAGAGCTGGTGCCAGAACGCATCTTTCCCAACCGTCATAGAAAGACTCTCTTGGGTCATATAAGACAATAAGCTATCATTTGCAACCTTAGACAAACCACCCATATCTACGTAACTAACAGCATCATGCACTTTTAATTGTTGTGGTAGTGATAAGTCAGCAGTTCCCCCACGTCCTATTACAGCCAGGGAGATAACGGAGTCCTCGTCAATGGTCGGTCGGAGAATAAGCCTAACCCCATTCTTCAATATCACTTCTTCTATCCCTAAGTCGCCCCATTGCTGCTGATTCTTAACGCTCTCCGACATAAAAGTCGCTGGTTGGACTAAACACATGGGAGCCTTGACACGCATTTTTTTTACTTGTTCTTTTCTAAGGAAATGATAGGGCTTCATTTGCTGTTTCTCTCCCATTCGCCATGCTTCATCAGCTTTTTTAGCAGTGAGATAGCCTTCCTTTGTATCTTTCTTGACGGATGTGTAAGCATACAGACGACTGCGTCTCATTTGTTTAAGAACATCACCTAAGAGTTGTTGCAGCTGGGAACTCGTCGTCATCGCAACTTGTTGTCGTACCCATTCCACCTCACAAGACATCCAAAGGGTGCGATCTCCAGCTGTGATATAATCAATGAAATCGTCGCAGATGTTAGCCGATAAGTTCTGAGTAGTGTCAGATGTGAGATGGTTTAGACGTGAATCAACAAGTTGCTGTAGTTCGTCATGTGATACACCAAAACGTAAAAGACAATGACACTCTGCTGAGACAGCACTAATCTGACGTTCTAAATCGATAGTAGACGTACCACGAATAGACAGTACGAAATGGTCTTTATTAGCTAAATACCAATCATTTGAAACGTTACACTTCACTCCATCTGTCGTAAAACGATCATCTAAGCATTGCAGCAACATACGCATACGTTGCTTCGTAACCACATCTTGCAATGTTCGACGAATACAAGTGGTATGTGGGACTATTACTTCTAACTTGCTTTCCGACTGTATGCTGTCTACAATATGCATCCAGCTGGTACCCTTAGCATAGCTCATATCAAACTTAATTATAGGCTTGTCATCACGACTTGAAGGTATAGAGCCAAGCGTATGAGTTAGTTTTTCTACCACTTCAGGCACATTGACTTGCCCAACAATAAGTACGGTAGCATGAGAGGGGGTGTACCATCGCTTATAAAAAGCCTTCAACCGGTCGCTATCAATGCTATTGATATCGTGTTCCGTTCCAAGCGGGATACGTTCTGAATAACGATTATTCCCCATCTTTAGACGATAGAAATCATCATTTTGTTGGTAGCCTCGCAGCTCCTCGACAATGACTCCTCGTTCTTTTTTCACACGTGCATCATCAAACTCTATCTCACAAAGCCAATCGTGAAGGGCTAAGAAGGTGCTATCAAGTATCTCGGTGTGATCAGAATAATAAGGCAAAGAAAGCCAATAGATTGTGCGATCGAACCCCGTAAAGGCGTTAATATCACGCCCAAACTTCATACCATGTCCCTCAAAATAATCAATTAGCGAACGATTAGGGAAATGTTTCGTACCGAAAAAAGCACTGTGCTCAAGGAAATGTGCACCTCCACGCTGATCCTCTTCCTCCTGTAAAGAACCAATATCCATAACCATTCGTACCTCAACACAATGACGTGGTAAAGCGTTCGGCAAGATAATATAACGCAGTCCATTCTGCAACTTCCCTTCAACAGTTCCTCTCGGAAGCGAGATAAGCCTATCACCACTCAATGAAGGCTGTACGAAAGCGCAACCAGAGAATAGTAGACCGAATATAAGAAATAACCAAAAAGTAGATAGAATGAACTTTTTCCGCATTTTCTTCATAAATCAATTAGAACTTTTTAGGGACGTAAAGTATAGACTACAGACACCTGTTCGTAGCCATTCCCATCGGCATAGTCCCATGGGAAAAGGAAGGAAAGCTTCCCCTTCTGAAAGTCAAGTGTAGCAGAAGGCGCAACCCAATCACTTGGATCATTACCAAACTCATCGTTGCTTATATTACTCATACCAAGGAACTTATTAGGATTTAACGAACCACCCTGCATGAAGAAATCGTCGTCAATGGTATAACCAACGATCTTCCCGTCTTCCTCAATCTCAACAATGGAGCCTCTCTTCTGAAGCAAACGATCCCATAAAGAGTAATGATAGATGAACGGTAGACCCGTTATCATGTCACCATATTGATTCTCTTTTTGTGTTGTAAACGTAATAGCCTTCGTAGACATATCGAGGGTTATACCTCCCAAGCTGACGTCAAAGGTCTCTTTATCTTCTTTGTAATCAGCCGCCTTCACAGCTGCTCTACCATAAGGAGTATGCATAAAGAATTCTTCATCCTCAACCGTCTTACGCTTTAACACATCATAGAGGAATGTTGTTAATCCCATAGGGTTGCTCACCATCTTAAAGGTTGGTGCATCAACAGTAGCATCATCAGCAAGTGTTATCACACTATACCCCTTATACGTGCGCTGTGCCTGTCCTTTAAAGAAAGTCTCCTTATCTGTTGTATTAAACGTGATTGTCGTCTCAACAGGTATCTTTCCTATCATATGCATAAGATCTACACCATACTTTGTCTTCACATCTGCTATGAGTTGTAATTGTGCTGACGTGAGTGCAGGTATGTCGGCGTCAGGATTAACAGTGATTTTCACTCCTTTCCCGAAACCTTTCACGGATGGTGTTGAAGCTGAGACAACTTGCAACGTAACTGTACGAGGGACGGAAAGGACGTGATTACCATTCGATCTCACACGAACAATAGCCTCCTTCTGCCCGGGATTAAACACCACATTCTCATCTTCCAAACGCAGAATATTATCATCATTGCCAATAAACGCAAGCTTTATTTCGACCTTTTCTTTAGGAGCAAAAGCAATCATTGCATGCACTGACACACTTGTTGTGTCGTCTTCAGACAATAATGCAGTGCTTGGAATGGTAAGTTCAACATCATTTGTCATACTTTCTGTGGGTATTTCCTCCTTATGGCAGGCTACTAAAAAGAATGACATTAATACTAATAAACTATTGAGTAACTTCTTCATTTTTTGTTCCATATAAATTAATTAGAAGGCCATCCAGGGTTCTGTTCCACTTTATTAAATCGATATTCAGACACAGGAATAGGGAATGTCCAACGATAATCATCGCTCGCTACACTGGTTGTAGTACTATTCCCCCACTGAGATTGTCGTTTTAAAATAGCAGCATGTGTACGCTTAAGATCAAAGAAATTCACACCCTCACCTACAAACTCACGTTGCTTATCCGTTAAGATAAGGTTTAGAAGTTCTTGATTGGAAATCGTCGATGGGGCTTCAGCGACCTCTATACAATGCCAATAATGATTGATTAATCTACGAGCAGCCTCTGTATCTCCCTTTCTGCAATATGCCTCAGCAACAATAAAATAAGCTCCAGCATACCGCATCGTATTGATGTAACTCGTTGACTGATTTTGCTTATTACATCGATTATACTTTCCAAGAAGCTCTCTGTTAGAGCCATTCATCATAAATGGATAAACAAACGAGGCTTTTCGGAGATCTGACCCAACAAAACTCAACTGTGGATTGACCATAAAATAATCACCTTCCTGACTACTATATTGGACACTAGCATAGTAAGATGAGTTATTATTAAAAGCAAAGATACGCCCCGAATAGCTATTTTTTGACCACAGACTATTAAGTCCTTCTGATGTGAA
>CAUTPS010000071.1:0-10219 GCA_963540415.1 uncultured Prevotella sp. | reverse complement strand
ACGTGTAAAAAGCAAGTCTACAACTAACAGAAAATCAATTAGTTATAAAGTTGTCCAAGAAAAGGTGCTTAATTGGACTTCAAAAGGGCGTTAGTAACACTTCAAAAGAGCATCTTTTGCAAGTCAATTAGGTGTCTTTTAGAAGCCTAAAGAGCATGTATTGGCTTTGAGTCGCATGAAAAGAGTTTACAAATATCGATTAATAAGAGAATAAGCAGTTTGTAGAAGACAAAAAGATATGCTAATGGATAGACATATTTTAATTTGCCTTCGCTACGTTATATCTTGTAGTTTATCCCTTTTTTATATATACCTAATGGGATATATCTATCCATTTAACGGAAGAACCCTTCATTTTATCTGTTTATCACTCCGAATTGCTGAAGAACCAAAAGTATATCTATGCAACTTGTTTTTGAGGCTTATTATTGATAAATGTTTTGTTGTAGCATAAACAATAGAATTTTGTTTTATCTCGCTCATGACCTTATAAACTGCGTGTTTCCGAAACTTAATGAAGCTATTTCAGTTTTTAATCGAACTCGAAAAACATCTTTTTCTTAAAATACATCGCTAAATAATCGTGATTGATAAAAATAAATACTATATTTGTAGTCGGTTAGTTAAGTATTCAGTAATAATAAATGTTTATGCAAAAACTCTCTACTCTTATTCTGTCGTTAGCACTGTCTACGACAATGTACGCACAACCCCCTTCTGACACATCGTCAAAGTATCCATTAGGTGCTACCTACACACATTCCAGTGGTACGGCAACCATCTCTGGTAGCTATTCAAGTTCGACACAGTATTATAATGTAGTACAGTGCTCGGGCGGTACTCTCACGATGAACTCTTGTACTATCACCAAGACCGGCAGCGGCTCTACGGGTGATAACAGTAGTTTTTATGGCAATAATTCAAGCATCTATTGCGGTTCTGCCAGCAGTAGTGGCTATTCAAGTACAACAAGTGCCAGCGGTGCGAAGCTCGTCATTTCTGGCGGAACAGTTACCAGTTCTTCACCGGGTGCCAATGCTGTTTTCTGTACTAACGGTGCTACGATTGTCGTAGACGGTATTACGATTGTAAACAACAGCAACGTTTCACGTGGTTTGCATTGTACCTATGGCGGCACGATTACAGCATCAAACGTTACTATTACGACCAACGGTGCAACATCATCAACCATCGCTACCGACCGTGGCGGCGGCACAGTGAGTGTTACTGGAGGTACGGCTACAGCCAATGGGTCTAAGTCGGCAGTCATTTATAGCACAGGAACTATGTCGGCTACCAGTCTGACAGGAACGTCTGCAAAGGGTGAGATTGGTGTTATTGAAGGCGATAACTCTATCACAATGACCAACTGCACGATGACCAGTGGTAGCAGCGAGCGTGGTTTGTTGATGATGCAGAGCGGTTCAGGTGACGCTACTGGTTCTAATCCTGTGATGACCATTACTGGTACATCATTGACAATGACCGATTCAAGTGCGCCACTTTTGGAGGTTGCAACAGACGTAACTGCTACCTGCACACTGAGCAATTGTACGCTGACCGTACCAAGCGGTATTTTGATGTATGTAATGGCAGACTCACAGTGGAGTACCAGTGGTGCAGTGGGTAATCTTATCCTCGACAATGGTACATACACAGGTATTGTGAAGTATGACACAGGCTACACTGCTAATGTGACTGTTAATGCAGGTGCTGTATGGAACTTGACAGCTAACACCAGCATCGGCACCCTCGTCAACAACGGTACTATCAATACAAACGGATATACGCTGACTACAACATCAACCAGTGGTAGTGGTACGATCAACACTGCAACAGGTATTGATAACGTAGAAGTTAATGGTAAAAAGCAGGATGCAAAAAGCTATACGCTTGATGGTCGTCGTGCAAACGAGAACAGCAAGGGAATTATAATCTCAAATGGTAAGAAAATTTTTAATAAGTAATTGTTTATGAAGAAACTCTATCTCTTTTTAGCAGTTATGTTAGGTACGCTTACAGCACACGCTGAGGACTATACCTATCTAACTTTTGTGACGTCCGACGGAGCAAAGACTTCCGTGTCTGTGTCGTCGTTAACAATGTCTATTTCTGGCACTACGCTGACCGCAGGCAGTAAGACATTCACTCTCTCGGATTTAACCAAGATGTATTTCTCAACCTCTGATGAGACCGCTACAGACATCAAGTCTATCAGCGTAAAGGACTTGAAGGAGTATTCTGAGGTTTACGACCTGAACGGCAAGAAGATGTCGAAAGACAAGTTGAAGAAGGGCGTGTATATAGTAAAAACGAAGACTGGTAATTATAAGATTGTAGTGAAATGAGAAAGATTTACGCACTTTTAGCTGCCCTTATGCTGACAATAACAGCTGCGGCACAGACACTGAATGTTAAGGTGGGTAGTGTTACTTATCTTTTCCCAGCTTCACAGACAGGCGACATGACCTATAGCAATGGTACTACATTGACTATTATGGGTAAGAAGTTCACGTTGAGCGATATCAGCAGCATGTCTGTTGACAACACAACAGTTACTGATGGTGCAATCGGCGTAACTTATAGCGGTACTTCTGCAGCTGTGACAGTGGCAGGTAATATCGCAAAGTATGTCACTCCAACCGTTAGTGGTGCTCACGTTAGCATTGCACAAAGTAGCGACTTGGCAGAGGAGATTACCTATACCCTATCAGGTACTTCAACAGACGGAGAGTTCTATACCTCAGGTTCTTACAAGGCTACCATCGAATTGAATGGTTTGACATTGACCAATGCTACTCCAGTATATAGCGGTGCAGCCATCCACGTGCAGAACAGCAAGCGCATTAAGGTGAAGGTTGTTACAGGTACTACCAACACGCTGACCGATGCTGCCAGTGGCTCACAGAAGGGTTGTCTCTATATCAAGGGACACGCAGAGTTTGCCCAGAAAGGTACGCTCAACATTGTGGGCAACGTGAAGCATGGTATCAAGACTGGTGAGTATATGACACTGAAGAATGCTACTATCAACATCACGTCAGCAGTGGGCGATGGTATCAACTGTGAGCAGTACTTCCTCATGTCAAGCGGTACGCTGACTATCAGCGGTACGAGCGATGATGGCATCCAGTGTGACATCGAGGACACAAATACTGGTTCTACTGGCGAAACCACTGACCACGAGGATGAGGACAGCGGTAACATCTACATCAGCGGTGGTACAATCAATATCACTTGTACAGCTACAGCTGCCAAGGGTATCAAGGGTGAAGGTGACATGCAGATTAGCGGTGGCACAATCACCATCAAGACCACTGGCGCAGGTGAGTGGGATAGCGATGACGCTGAAACTAAGGCTGCTTGCGGTTTGAGTTGTGACGGAAACATGACTATCTCTGGTGGTACTCTCAACCTTACTTCTACTGGCTCTGGTGGTAAGGGTATGAAGTGTGATGGTGTGTTGACAGTATCAGACGGTACTATCACTGTGGTTACTTCTGGCGGCCTCTATTATAACAATGGTACGACAGAGAACACTAACTACACCGGCAATACCGATAACATTAGCAGCAGCTACTACTCAGCACCAAAGGGTATCAAGGCTGGTTTGAAGACTGCGAGCGGTAGCAGCTACACCTACTCAGGCGGTCTTGTTATCAGTGGTGGTACAATCAGCGTGACAACAAGCGGTACAAACGGTGAGGGTATTGAGAGTAAGAACTATCTGAACATTACAGGTGGTCAGGTTACTGTCAATGCTTACGATGACGCTATCAACGCAGCACAGGATTTAACCATCTCTGGCGGTTATGTCTTCGCAAAGAGTTCTAACAACGATGGTATCGATGCCAACGGCAACTGCTACATCAAGGGTGGTGTGGTTTATGCTATTGGTGCTGCTTCACCAGAGGTAGCAATCGATGCCAACACAGAGGAGCAGAAGAAACTCTACATCACTGGCGGTACGGTTATCGCTGTAGGTGGATTGGAGAGAGGCTCAAGCATCAGCAATGGTACATGTAAGTACACTACTTCATGGACAGCTAACAGCTGGTATGCACTCTATAACGGCAGCACGCTCGCTTTGGCATTCAAGACACCAACCAGCTCATCATCAAGCAGCCAGAGAGGTGGCGGCTTCGGTGGCGGTCAGGGTCGCAGTAGCCAGCAGCTCGTTGTTTACACCTCGTCTACCCCATCATTGACATCAGGCGTAACCGTTAGCGGTGGTACATCTTACTTCGGCGGTATGGCAAACATTGGTGCTACTGTAAGCGGTGGTTCAAGCGTTTCACTTTCTACTTATTCAAGTAGCTCAAGTGGCCGTTAAACCGATACATAGACTTAGGTAAAGAGATTATAAAAAAGTGTTCGTCCGTGTCATTGCGATAATGGCACGGACGTTTTTCTTATCTGCTTTGCTCTCCCCTTTATCGCTTGAAAGTATCCTCATCTGTAAAAACATTTCGACATCTTAAAAATCCATGACGCCAAATAAGCTTCGTATTAACGCCCTTTTGCCTTGCAAAAGATGCCCTTTAAGCCCCTAAGTAACGCCCTTTTGAAGTTCAATTAAGCACCTTTTCTTACACGACTTTATAACTAACTGATTATCTGTTAGTTGCAAACTTGCTTTTTACACGTGTTTTTGTCTTTATTTATAGATATTATATTCGAAATTATGTAATGATTTTTCAGAGTCTTATCTACATTCTTGAAGTATTAAAATGAAAAAGGTGGCGGCGTTAGAGGGTAATAATAGAATAGAGAATTGACAGTCTTGACAATATTTTTATTTAATGAATAACCTCGGTTTTACTGTTAAAGCTATACGAAAAGCATTCACGCATTTAACGGAAGAACCAGAATAATAAGGTCCTTGTCTTGTCAGCTTACTTTATTCAGCGCATACTGGGCGGATATTATACATATTACTTTTATTTTAGTTATAACCTAACAAAGACAGTTGAATAAGCTTTTCTGCTCAAACAATTTGTTTCTTCGTTAACTATACACTGCGTTACAGACCCTTCTGATAGCAATGCTGTGGCCATATTAAGTCTTGAATAGTCTTACAAATATAGTGTCGTACAAATGATTCTTTCAATATAAAGGCAAACTAATAAACTTCAAATTCTTTCCAATTTTGCAAACATTGGAAAGAATTGAGGAATAAACATTTCTACTTTTTAGATAGCATATCATCTAAGCCACCCCCTTTAACATAAGCCTTTTTGACTTTGTTCAATGAGATTTCTGAAACAATATTCTTTTCTAACAAACCGATGATGTCTGTCTTTGCAGTTGTTGGACTTACGCCGAATCTAACCTCCAAGTCTTTGATAGTCACCAGCGCATTGGGGTCATCAGCAAATAGCTTGATAATTTGTGCCTGCCGCTCGTTGAAGTTCCCCATACGTAGGAAAAGGCTTGCTGCTTTCTTCTCTTCCTGCTTCCTTTTAATATAATCTTGTAGTTGTTGGAATGACTGCTCCAACACTCTCAGATTGTATGCAACAAAGTAGCCTATATCCATTCCGTCAGCCTCTGTATAGAGGAAGGCTTTTTCGTAGGCTTTCTTAGATTTTGCAATAACTCTGGAAATCGACAGATACTCCGTTAACCAGTATCCCTGCCTTAACATATACCAAAAGAACATTGCTCGGGCTGTTCTACCATTGCCATCAACAAAAGGGTGGACATATGAAATCATAAAATGAATCACGATACCACGAATAATAGGATGTATGAATTGGCGTGGATTCTCATCATTGAAGAACACACACAGGTCCTTTATGAACTGTGGAATCTCTTCACATAAAGGAGGAGTGTGTACCGTTTCATGAGTGATGCCATTCTCCACAACAACATCATTATTACTCCTAAAGCGTCCTGCATCTTCTGGGTTCTGCATCGTATTATTGGTCATAAGACGATGTATCTGTAACAACAGTTCTTCAGATAATGCTTCGTCCTTATGCTCTACGATATATTGTATCGTCTGATAGTTGTTATGGATCATCTGCTGTGACTTATCCCTTGGGGTCATCTTCTTACGAAGCATTTCCTTTGCCACCTTTCTTGTTGTTGCAGCACCCTCCATTTGGCTTGAGTAGATAGCCTCTTCCATCAAAGAACTTACTAAGTACTGCTCCTTGTTATTAGCGTCGATAGGTGAGTTATTCCCCTTACTACCACTCAAATACATATCAAATTGGTGGCATATCTTCTGCATCGAATTCGTCAGGCTTAACCTTACACCATACTTATCCCATATCGTTATAGAGTTTCTTAATCTTGTAGCTTTCACAAAGGTCCATAACTGCTGGGGAGTGCAACCTGATGGGCACTTCTTATACTTTACCGAATCCCAATATTCAAAGGTTTCATTGATTTTATCAATCATATCACCTACTTGGGCACTCGGCTGATGAAGCATTGCAGAAAACAAATCTTTCTCATCAATATGTGGAGGTCTTTCTATTTCCATACATGATAGTTTTAAGTGCAAAGCTAATCAATTCTTTCCAATTTTGCAAACATTGGAAAGAATTTGAATGCTTAAAGTGGAACTTTATCATGATACGTTGTAAGTGGACGAGTAAACGAGAGGGGGGCAAGGAGCTTGTGAGAAAAGTTTTTTTTTAGATAAAATGGAAAAAACGAGTGAGCAATATAAACCCATTCATTCTCTCTTCGTTGATTATCAGGACTACACTTACCTGCAACATGAATACTATGTCCACAATCTAATAAGACTTCAAAAACAAACTACGAATTACGCGAATGCCACAAATCATTATCACAACAAATAACTTGTTAACTCGTAAACTTGTTAACTCGTAAACTAAAAATGTCCAGTTTTTTCACAAATGGATTTTCGCATGACGCCAAATAAGCTTTGTATTAACGCCCTTTTGGCTTGCAAAAGATGCCCTTTTGAGCTCTTACTAACGCCCTTTTGAACCCTTATTAAGCACCTTTTGAAAAGGACGTCTTTGAGAAGCTAAAAGACAATATGTCGTACTTTCACTTTGAATTTTCCTTACATAACAGCGGCGAAAATACCCCTAAGAACATCCAAAAACAGCCTTTTTGAACGTCTTTGTAACTAACAGAATATCAGGCTATTGCAAAGTCATGATGTTAAAGGTGCTTACTAAGACTTCAAAAGGGCGTTAGTTAGGGTCTTAAAGGGCACCTTTTGCAAGCCAAAAAGGCGTCTTTGAGAAGCTAAAAGACCATATATTGAAATACAGTGTATAGAAAATTGTTTACAAACAAGCAGCCCCACCTCCCCCGACCCCTCCAAAGGAGGGGAGGGACAAATGGGGTAATGATTTAAAAACGAAATCAGATAATATGCAATCAGTTTACTCGGCAAATCTTTATCTATTAGGCACTCCCCTCCTTTGGAGGGGCTGGTGAGGTACCTTTTATCATTATCCTCTGTCATCTGTTTGACACTCCCCTCCTTTGGAGGGGCTGGGGGAGGTCCCCTTTTATCATTATCCTCTGTCATCTGTTTGGCACTCCCCTCCTTTGGAGGGGTCGGGGGAGGTCCCTCTCATATATCCTCAAACGTTTGTTAAAACATTATACCTTTTTGTACTTTTAACATTATTAGAATCCTTTGTTTGGTAAAATTATCGTAATTTTGCACCAGATATCGTAATAAAGCTTATTATAGCTAAAAGAAAGATTCGGGAAAACTGTTTACGATAATGTATTCAGGTGTTATGCCACTAAGTGATACACCACAGGAAATTATATAAAAAAAACGAAATAAATTACTCAAGAAAAATGAAAAAGAATTATGAAAAGCCATGCTGTTCAAGTATGGTCGTAGCTGTTGAGCAAGCTATGTTAGCAGGAAGCCCTGGTGCGGCTAATGAGAATTACAACAAAAAAGAGGAGACAGAACTTAATAATTCTACCGTAGGAGGAAGCAATCCCGCTAAGATAAACCTCTTTCAGTTCGAAGAAAAATCATAACAAACCATTAAAAGAAAGTTTACATGAAATTTAAGAAGATTTACGGTCTCATCCTTGGTGTTGTTGCCGTAGCCTTGGCATCATGTTCAAGCGATTTGAATAATGAGGGTAATACTCCTATTAACCCTACTAAGACTGCAAAACGTTCATTGACTTTATCTGCGAACAATGCGACGACTCGTTCTTATATCAGTCTGAGCGATGGTAACCAGTGGAGAAAGGGTGACAAATTTATAGTTTATAACTTAACCTCTCCTGCTGGTACTGATGAGTTAGTAGCAAAAGGCGATGGTGCTAATACATTGTTGGAAGGTAATGTAACTTGTGCTGATAATGATGAGATTGCTGTTTTCTTTCCTTACCAACAAAGTGCAGGTGTTGGAAACCAGCATAAGGTAGACATCAGCTTAAATAAGAGTAATTTGTCTGAGAATGGACAAGTTGTGAATCGTGCACAAGATGGTAAGTTGGAGAATCTGAAATACTTTGACTTCAGTTATGGTAAGACACGCGTTAGGACTACACCTGGAAGCAATAATGTAACAGGTAACGTTCAGATGCGAAAGCAGTATGCTGTCCTTCGTCTGAAGTTCAAAGCAGATGGTCAAGAACTTAAGAACCTAAAGAAACTTACTATTTCGAATGTTATCACAGGTGGTATCTTCGATATGAGTACAGGTCGATTGACAGAGGAACAGAAGGGTGATATTACCATTACCCCTGCAGCTCCACTTGATTCGTTTGTTGTAGCTGTATTCCCAGAGGATCATTTCAAGCCAACCTTTACAGTCGTAGGAAGTGACAATAAGAATTATCGTTTCTCTGTTGGTGTGGATTTACCAATAGCGAATGCTGACTACGCCCCTTATGTAGTTGCGGTTAAAGAGATTACTCCATACATTGAAATTGATGGTGTGAAGTGGGGTAAGTATAACCTTCAGTACACTCCAAATTCAACAACAGCTGGTTGGAAAGATGGCTATCACCTTGCACAGAATCCATGGGATTACTTCTATACTGCAAAGTGTGGTTATCCTCTTACGGAAGCTGTTTTGGATGATAGAGTAACTACTTTTGATGGGAAATGGGATCACTTCCGTTGGGGTGATATTGTTAAGGCATCTGACTATTCAGTTGTTAGCAATGGTAATTATAGTTTATGGAATAAAGTTGGAGACATAAATGGTCAGTTTAACTCTGATAAGACTCTTGGTGACTTGGCAGCCTATGCTTCTAATGGAAAGTGGCAGATACCAACAGCATCGGTGTTTGCAAATATGATGTCTAAAACAGCACAAAGCTTCGGTTACTTTGTTGATGGTGCGGGAAATACTATTTATGGAGCGTTGTTTGATCCAAATGTACCTGAAAATCAGAAAGGTTGGATTTTAGACAAGAATGGTAATCCTTATCAAAAATCTAACCTCAATGCAACTCAAACAATTGACCGAGACCCTATATTGAGGGAGTTTAAAGAGAAAGACTTTGAAAAGGCTCTTTTCTTCCCTATGGCTGGTATGTATAATGAATACGGTCAAAGTCATTTAGCTAAACCTGGTTCACAGGGTGCTTATTGGCTTGCTACGGGAGGTAATGCAACACAAGCATCGGCATTTGCTCCTTATGTTAGTGAAAGAAATCAAATTTATACGGGAAATACTAAGAGTGCAAAACATGCAAAGCGTGCAATGTATAGCATTCGTCCAATCTATGTGGGACAGTAATATAGAAGGTCACCCAACTGGCTCTTTCTAACTCCTCCTCCCATGCAGGGAGGGGGCAGACACAACAATATCCTTGTGGATATGCACGTAGTGGGGAGCTGAAAGTAGGGGACTGAGAAAAGAATATAGCCCACAAGGGAAGATGTAAAAGATGATTTTACGTCTTCCCTTTTTTCTTTGAACTAAAGAAAAAGCCTCACCCCCCAACCCCCTCTCCGAAGGGAGAGGGGGAGTGCAGGGAACAGTTCGCTTAGAAACGACTAAACAGCTTTTCCTATCATAGGGGTATCTCGCTAATCACTCCCCTCCCTATGGGGGAGGGGTTAGGGGGTGGGGCCACTTGTGTGCGTGAACAATACTTCTGATTAAAAAAAAAGAACATTTCTTTTGGTATTTGTTGTATAAACGACTATATTTGTAGCACAAAACCTAAATCAATAGAATACCTTAATTCCGCAGCATTTTTTCTTGTGCGAAAATTTTATATATTGAGATGT
>CAUTPS010000070.1:0-10279 GCA_963540415.1 uncultured Prevotella sp. | reverse complement strand
CCATCAATATCAGTTACCTGTACATCCTTCTCCTGTCCATAAAGTTCTTTCACACGCACAAGGATTGCGTCAACATCTGTATCAGCTGTAAGGTCGATACGATTCTTTGCGATGAAATACTCTGGGAAAGTCTTGCGAAGTTCGCTTGCCTTCAGTCCCTTCTGTGCCAAAGAACTAAGGAAGAGCGCAATACCAACAAGGGCATCACGACCATAATGGCTTTCTGGATAGATAACACCACCATTACCTTCACCACCAATAACAGCACCGACTTCCTTCATCTTTGTGGTAACATTCACCTCACCAACAGCAGAAGCATAATACTTACCGCCATGCTTCTCTGTCACATCACGCAAAGCACGAGTTGAAGAGAGGTTGCTAACAGTGTTACCCTTCACATGCTCGAGGATATAGTCTGCCACTGTGACGAGTGTGTACTCCTCACCATACATCTTACCATCCTCCTGAATGAATGCCAAACGGTCTACATCAGGGTCAACAACGATACCCAAATCATAACCACCCTTGGCAACCTCGTCCATGATACCTGTGAGGTTTGCTGCGATTGGCTCTGGATTGTGAGCAAAGTCGCCTGTTGCATCACCATTCAAGAACTTATATTCAACCCCTAAACGATCGAGAAGCTTAGGTAGGATAACCCCACCAACAGAATTGATAGAATCAACTACAACACGGAACTTACGATTCTTAATAGCCTCAAGGTCGAGCAATTCAAGGTTCATCACCTCTTCTATATGGCGCTCATCAAATGAATCGTCATCAGTATAACTACCCAAACCATCTACATCTGCATAGACGAAGTCCTCACGCTCTGCAATATCCAAGACCTCAGCACCATCAGCCGCAGTAAGGAATTCACCCTCCTCATTCAGAAGTTTTAAAGCATTCCAATGACGTGGATTATGAGAAGCAGTAATAATAATACCACCATCTGCACCACTCATACGCACAGCCAACTCTGTTGTAGGTGTTGTAGCCAAACCGATGTTCACAACATCTGCACCAATACCCATCAGCGTACCGCATACAACATTCTTAACCATTGGACCAGAGATACGTGCATCACGACCAACAACAATCTTCAATTTCTTTCCTGGATGCTTACGCGCAATGAAAGTAGCGTATGCAGAAACAAATTTAACGATGTCCAGCGGGTTCAGCGTATCCCCCGCACGACCTCCGATAGTTCCACGGATGCCGGAAATAGATTTAATAAGCGTCATACTTAAAATATATTTGAAGGGTATTTCCCTTATTGTTCTCTTGCGTTATTAATTTTTCTCGCTCTATTCTTTTACTTCTTTTTCTTCACTGCCTATTAAAGACCTCTCTGGAAAGTAAGGTCATAATAGCAAGGATAGACTGCCTTTGAAGCATTAAGCTGTCCCTGCTGTGAAGGAACGATAAGTCTCACGTGTGACAACTTAGATGAAGCATTAACCAATCTACCAAGAGCAATATAAGGCATTGGAACCAACCAACCTGCAGGAACAGAAGTACTCTGATAGATGTCAGCCATCACACTGGAAGTAGGATCAAATGAAGCAGTGTATGTTCCACTTGTGTTTGTTACAGACATCTTGTCAACCTTAGGACCAAAGACGAGGAACTGATTAGATAACTGCAGCGTATCTGTAATGAGGTTGCGCTCGCTAAAACGGCAGAGGACAGTGGCTGTCTCGCCTTTTTTAATTACTTCGCCAGTTCCTTTCTCAACAATCTGCATATAAACACCAGTATTAGGGAAAAGAACATACTGATTCTTCGTTGTATCTGTAGTATTTCCTTGTTTAGCAAACTGCTCTTCACTAATTACTTTTATACCTTTCTTGACTATAAAAGAGTTTATCGCTTCAGTCTCTCGCTCCAACTGATCAGCATAAGTCTCAGTCTTATTACATGAACTAAACGCCAACACTGCAGCTAATACAACAAGGAGAAAATTTATCTTCTTCATTCGTTTTCTTATTTTAATATGTTGTGCAAAGATAAGAAAAAGTATTTAGAAAGGGAAAATAAGAAGTAAGAAAATATATTAAGGTAGGTTGTAAAAAGAAACTTTATAGTAGTTTTATCACTTAGAACCCCTATTTTTCAGATTCTTCTGTTAAACCCAAATCGGTCATTAGACCACAATATGTATAATTCTTATTAGTTGGTCTCACAAAAGGAGGATAACTGCACCATAAAAGACAAATAGACATTATCGCTATCCTTAATCTACAAATAACTTATGTTCATATCATTATCTATTTGTAAACTATTTTCACGTAACTCAAAACCAATACATACTCTTTTGGCTTCTAAAAGATGCCTAATTGACTTGCAAAAGGTGCCCTTTAAGACCCTTACTAACGCCCTTTTGAAGTCCAAATAAGCACCTTTAACGTTACAACTTTATAACTAATTGATATTCCACTTGTTACAAAGCTATCATTTGTTTGTGATTTTGGCGTTATTTATGAATGTCTTATTTGAAATTATGTAATGAATTTTCAAGGTGTTGTCGGTGATTTTTCGAGTATTAAGAAGGATATAATGGAAGATGCGCTTATGGTTACAAAGAAAGGTATCAGCTAAATTACAATAAAAATGGGAGCTATCTACCAAAACTATAGACAGCTCCATATTCTTCTACATATTCCTTTGTACAATAGATATTTACATCATTTTTAGAGAAGATGAGGAAGATGTTCCTTCACAAATTGTTCACCTAACCGGAAACCTTCCTCATAGAGATGCTCAAGCTTATCAACATCTTTCTCCATTCGTCCTACAACAATAGGTTCTTCTGGACGAATAACAAGTATCTTACCTTGTTCCTCCAACTCATCCACCAAGTCGAGTTGACGGTTATATACTTCTATTCTACGACTCAATGCAACACGTAAACGTGGATAGTTGCGATAGATAAACTTGGGTTGTTTATGGTCACGTCCAGAATCTCTCCAACCTTTGTTACGCGTACTGATGACCACATTTGTCTCGTGTCCAGTCTCTATAGAACGTAGTATAGGAATAGAGTCAACAATACCACCATCCAATAATTCCTTACCATCCACCTCAACAATCTTACTAACGTAAGGAAGACTTGAAGAAGCCCGTGCCAACGCATTAAGACGATGCGTATCACCTGACGATTCTGAGAGATATTCTGCAAAACCAGTCTGACAGTTTGTTACCACCATCTCAAAGATATCCCCATTCCTACAATTATGAAAATACTCTTCATAATCAAAAGGAATAAGCTCATAAGGGAAACGATGATAAAGTAAATCTGGGTCAAAAATACATCCCTGCGTAACGAGATGGCGCAAGCCTATGTAATCATACTTGGCAAGCATATCAATATTAGAAATACGAGCACGACGTGGTTGACGACTGGCATACGACAAACCATTACATGCTCCTGCAGATACTGCAACGATGTAATGAAAATAGAGCTTATATTTCATGAAAGCATCCAAAACACCAGAGGTAAATACACCACGCATCCCTCCTCCTTCTAACACTAAACCCGTATTCCTATCTATTTGCATAAAATCTCGTTAAAAAACAACTGCAAAGTTAATAACTTTCAAACAAAAATAACTATCTTTGCATTCAAACCAACTAATAATTGAAATATGTTTAACAAAGAAACCTATGTAAAGCGCCGTGCAGAGCTTAAGAAGCTTGTTGGAGAGGGTATTATTATTCTCTTTGGCAACAATGAGTCGCCTGCAAACTTCCCTGCGAATGGATATTATCCTTTCCGTCAGGATTCATCATTCCTCTATTATTTTGGTCAGAAACGTGACGGATTAGTTGGTGTTATTGACATTGACAATGACACAGAAACACTTGTTGGCGATGACATTGATATCGACGACATTGTATGGTACGGTAGCGTTGACTCTGTAAAAGATATGGCTAATGCCGTTGGTGTAGCCAACACTGTCAACATGAAGGGTCTAAAGACCATTTGCAACAATGCGTTGCGCGAGCATCGTAAGGTTCATTTCCTACCTCCTTATCGTGCTGATATTAAGATTCAAATATTCGACCTCTTTGGTATTCATCCTAATCAACAGAAAGAGTCAGCAAGTATGGAACTTATCCGTGCGGTTGTTAAGATGCGTTCTGTAAAGACACAGGAAGAAATCGAAGAACTGGAACGTGCTGCTGTTATTGGCTACAAGATGCACACAACTGCTATGATATTGGGTAAGCCTGGTGTAACTGAGATGTTCGTTGGTGGTCAGGTTAGCGGTATCGCTAACTCATATGGTTCCATGGTATCATTCCCAACCATCTTCTCTCAGCATGGTGAGATTATGCATGGCAATCCTTCGATGGCAGTATTGGAGGCTGGTCGCCTTGCTCTCTGTGACTGTGGTGCTGAGACTATCAACCACTACTGTTCTGATAATACCCGTACTTTCCCTGTAAGTGGTAAATTTACTCAGAAACAATTGGAGATTTACAAGGTTGTAGAAGAGTGTCACGATGCAGCACTAAAGCTTTCTAAGCCAGGTGTTAAGTATATGGACGTTCACTTTGCTGTTTGCCGTATCATCTTTGATCGTATGAAAGAACTTGGATTGGCTAAGGGCGACACTGATGCAGCTGTAGCTGCAGGTGCTCATGCAATGTTCCTGCCTCATGGACTTGGCCATATGATGGGTATGGATGTTCACGATATGGAGTCTTTCGATCAAATTAATGTTGGCTTCGACGAAGAGACACGTCCTAACCTTGAGCAGTTTGGTACTAACTGCTTACGTATGGGTCGTCGCTTGGAAGAGGGCTTTGTCGTTACTGATGAACCAGGTATCTATTTTATCCCAGCATTGATTGACGAGTGGCGTGCAAAGAAACATTGTGCCGACTTCCTCAATTTCGACAAGTTAGATGAGTACAAGGACTTCGGAGGTATCCGTCTTGAAGACGATCTTCTCATCACCAAGGATGGTTGCCGATTCATAGGCAAGGATATTATTCCTTATCATCCACAAGATGTCGAAGACTTCATTGCAGCAAATCGAAAGTAATAGAACTTTTTAATAATTAATATTTACATTAAGGTTGCCGCAAGAGTATCACTCACAACGGCAACCCCATTTATAAGAAAAACTTATGAAAAAAACTTTTGTTGTAGCATTGCTCGCTTTGCTTGCGATAGGTGCTAATGCCGCAGACAAGAAAGAGGGTGCAACCTCTAACAAGCCTGTTTTTACTGTAGTAAAGCAGAATCCAATTACAAGTATTAAGGACCAGAACCGTTCAGGTACATGCTGGGACTATTCAACTCTTAGCTACTTCGAAGCTGAGATTTTGAAGAAGACTGGTAAGACATACGACCTCTGTGAGAGTTTCGTTGCTAACAAGACATACATGGAGCGTGCTATTCAGGTTGTTCGTTTCCGTGGTGACTGCCAGTTTGCTCAAGGTGGTTCAGCATACGACGTGTTGCACACACTTGAAACCCATGGCATCTGTCCAGAGAGTGCAATGCCATTCCCAGGCTCTCTCTATGGTGATTCACTGAATAACTTCAATGAGTTCTTCTCATTAATGGAGCCTTACGTAAATGCTGTAGCACGTAATAAGGCGAACAAGATTTCTGGTCAGTGGAAGCAGGGTTTGCAGGGGATTCTTGATGCTTACCTCGGCAAATGCCCTGAAACCTTCACATACGAAGGCAAGCAGTACACTCCAAAGAGCTTCGCAGCAAGCCTTGGCTTGAACTGGAGTGACTACGTAACTATTACTTCTTACACACACCATCCATTCTACACACAGTTTGTTGTTGAAGTACAGGACAACTGGCGTTTCCCATTGTCTTATAACCTCCCAATGGATGAGATGATGCGTATCATTGATAACGCTGTCATGAATGGCTACACAGTAGCATGGGGTGGCGACGTTAGCGAGCCAGGTTTCACTCGTAAGGGTTTGGCTTACATGGTTGACGGTAAGAAGGTTGAAAGCATGAAGGGTAGTGATATGGCTCACTGGCTTGGTCTTTCTGCTGCAAAGAAGAAGGATATCATCGATTCACTCGGTGTAAACGTACCAGAGGTTGTTCCTACACAGCAGCAGCGTCAGGAGCGCTTTGACAACTGGGAGCTTAGTGATGATCATGGTATGCTTATCTTCGGTATTGCTAAAGACCAAAATGGTAAGGAGTATTATATGGTAAAGAACTCATGGGGTGAGACTGGTGACTACAAGGGTATCTGGTACATGACCAAGAACTTTATTGCAGCTAACACCATGGACTACATGGTAAACAAGAACGCTATTCCTAAGGACATCCGCAAGAAGATGGGTCTCTAAAAGAATAAGACAAGTTGAATTGATAATAAAGAACAAGACTTTCTGATATCATCATTTCAACAATCTATAAATCATAAACAATCCCGCTCTAATGATTTGGAGCGGGATTGTTGTTTTAGTACCAATGGGGCTAATTAGCCTAATGGGACTAATATCATTTAAAACACAGAACCAAATAATACTCCACATAACATACTCATTTGCCATTTTTTTTGTACCTTTACGGACAGAAATAAAAACAATTTAAAATGCAATTTAAATGGAACTACACTCCACCTGCAGATACTCAGGTCAATGCGGCTAAAGACTTAGGGGAGAAATTGGGGATTAGTCCCATTCTCGCTTCGCTGCTCATTCGTCGTGGTATAACGACGGAGAGTGCGGCTAAACGGTTCTTCCGCCCACAATTAGCAGACCTCATCAATCCTTTCTTAATGAAGGATATGGACGCTGCTGTTGATCGACTCAATGATGCTATGGGTCATAAGGAGCGCATTCTTGTCTACGGAGATTATGACGTAGACGGCTGTACGGCTGTAGCGTTGGTGTATAAATTCTTACGTCAGTTCTATTCAAATATCGACTACTACATTCCCGATCGTTATGACGAAGGGTATGGAGTTAGCAAAAAAGGAATAGACTTTGCTAAAGAAACAGGAGTAAAACTTATCATCATCCTCGACTGTGGTATTAAAGCAATCGAAGAGATAACCTATGCTAAAGAGCAAGGAATAGATTTCATCATCTGTGATCATCACGTCCCTGACGAGGTAATGCCGCCCGCTGTGGCGATTCTTAACCCCAAGCGACCAGATGATACCTATCCTTTCAAGGACCTATGCGGTTGTGGTGTAGGCTTTAAATTCATGCAGGCATTTGCAAAGAACAATAATATTCCGTTCTCTCGTCTCGTTCCCCTACTCGATTTCTGTGCTGTCAGTATAGCAGCAGATTTAGTTCCTGTGGTGGATGAGAACCGTATTCTTGCCTTCCACGGACTAAAGCAGTTGAATCAAAATCCAAGCCTTGGACTGAAAGCTATTGTAGATATTTGCGGTCTGAATGGTCGTGAGTTGTCAATGAGCGATATTATCTTCAAGATTGGACCACGTATCAATGCCAGTGGGCGCATGGAGAATGGCAAGAAGAGTGTTGACTTACTTGTTGAAAGAGAATACTGTCTGGCTCTCGATCAAGCAAAGCATATTGACGAATACAACGAACAACGAAAGGATGTAGACCGTCAAATGACAGAAGAAGCTAACCAGATTGTGGCTCGCTTGGAAAGTCAGAAACATCAGTCGAGCATTGTTCTCTATGATGAGCATTGGAAAAAAGGTGTCATAGGAATCGTTGCCTCTCGCCTGACAGAAATCTATTTCCGTCCGACAGTAGTCTTAACACGTGACGAGAACCTTGCAACAGGCTCTGCACGTAGTGTAGCGGGATTTGACGTATATGCAGCTATTAAGAGCTGTCGTGACCTCTTATTAAACTTCGGTGGACACACTTATGCTGCTGGACTAACCATGAAGTGGGCAGATGTAAAGGAGTTCCGTAAACGATTCCAAGCATATGTGGAAGAGCATATTGAACCAGAACAACGCGAAGCGATCTTGGATATTGACGCTGTTATTGACTTTAAGGATATCACAAAAAAACTGCATACTGATTTGAAACGCTTCGCACCATTTGGTCCTGGAAACCCAAAGCCTCTCTTCTGTACGTTAGATGTCTACGATTTCGGAACCAGCAAGGTTGTTGGACGTGAGCAAGAGCATATCAAGTTAGAACTGGTCGATTCTAAATCCAATAACGTAATGAATGGTATAGCCTTTGGACAGAGTGCCTCTGCCCGCTATATCAAGTCGAAACGCTCGTTTGACATAGCATACACTATTGAGGATAATGTCTTTAAGCGTGGAGCAGTACAATTACAGATAGAGGATATTAGACCAACTGAGGAGTCTTGACGGTTGATTGAATTTTATTAGTAGTACTCAAACGAATAGGCTTCCTTCAAGTCCTAAAGTTCAAAGTTCAAACCTCAAAGTTCAAACCTCAAAGTTCAAAGTCAAATGTCCTACCTTGACATTCTTCATCAATATTGGGGCTATCCTGACTTTCGCGGTATACAGAAAGATATTATCGAAAGTATCGGTTCAGGAAAGGATACCTTAGGACTAATGCCAACAGGAGGAGGAAAGTCTCTCACCTTCCAAGTGCCAGCATTAGCCCAAGAGGGGGTATGCTTAGTCATTACTCCTCTTATTGCATTAATGAAGGATCAGGTTGACCATCTTCGTCATCAAGGGATCACGGCTGCTGCGATTTATTCAGGTATGCGCCATGATGACATCATTACTACATTAGAGAACTGTACCTTTGGAGGGATAAAACTACTTTATATTTCTCCTGAGCGTATAGGTTCTGATATCTTTCAGGCTAAATTAAGACATATAAAAGTGAGTTTCATCACTGTTGATGAAGCCCACTGTATCAGCCAATGGGGATACGACTTTCGACCTTCTTACCTGCAGATTGCAGACATTCGAAAGTTAGTTCCCGACACACCTATCCTCGCTTTAACAGCAACAGCTACACCAGAGGTTGTAGATGATATCCAAGACCGTTTAGGCTTTAAAGAGAAGAATGTCTTCCGAATGAGCTTTGAACGTAAGAACTTAGCTTATGTCGTACGCCAGACTGAGGACAAAGAGACAGAGATGGTACATATCCTGCAATCTATACCTAAGACGGCTATCGTCTATTGCCGTAGCAGAAAACGCACGAAGGAGATTGCACAAATGCTCACAGAACAGGGGATTTCAGCTACATGGTATCATGCAGGCTTAGAACCTGGTGTTAAAGACCAACGGCAGAACGACTGGCAGAACGATAAGATACGTGTTATGGTTGCTACAAATGCTTTTGGTATGGGTATCGACAAACCCAACGTACGTGTGGTTATTCATATCGATAGTCCAAGTTCCTTGGAGGCTTACTTCCAAGAGGCAGGACGTGCGGGACGTGACGGCAATAAGGCATATGCTGTACTCCTTTATAATGGGCACGACAACCGTACGTTGCAAAAACGCATTGAAGATACCTTCCCTCCTAAAGACTATATCCAGACAGTATACGAACACTTAGCCTACTTCTATCAGATAGGTGTTGGAAGTGGCTATGGATGTATCTTCGAGTTTCCTATTGACAAGTTCTGCAACACCTTTAAACATTTTCCAATACGTGTAAATGCTGCGCTAACAATTCTTCAACGAGCTGGCTATATTGATTATGAGCAGAATCCAGACACTAAGGCACGTGTTCGTTTCCTGTTGAATAGAGATGACCTCTACCGACTGGACTCACTTACTGACAAGGAGAATGATGTCGTCACTGCCCTACTCCGTAACTATGGCGGTTTATTTTCTGACAGTGGATATATTGATGAAAGCTATATTGCACAAGAAGCTGGACTCGACAGAAACCAAACCTATATGGTATTGGTTAATCTAAGCAAGAAGCGTATTATCAACTTCATTCCACGTAAGAACACACCACTAATCAGCTACACACAAGACCGTGTTGATGGTGTTGACGTTATCCTTAACAAGAGTGTGTATGAGGACAGAAAGGAGCAATTCATAAAGCGTATCAATTCTGTTATTAATTATGCACAGAATGAACGAGTATGTCGCAGCAGACAACTACTATCTTACTTCGGGGAAACGAAGTCAAAAGACTGTGAGCAATGTGATGTCTGCCTTTCACATATCAAAGAGGATGATACGGACGAGAAAGAACTTATCAGAGAACAGCTACTAACTTTCTTAGCAGATGGCAAAAAGCACCCTATAACAGAGATTCGACAGTTAAATGACGACTGGGATCTTGTACAACAAGTAATGCGAGAGATGGTTTTGGAAGAGGAAAT
>CAUTPS010000069.1:0-10667 GCA_963540415.1 uncultured Prevotella sp. | reverse complement strand
AGCTTATCGAAGCTGATGCATCGTATAAGAAATCAGAGGAAGAAAAATATGCAAAGACATATAGTCGTAAAGAGATATTCTCAGGTGAATTTACAAGACAGGGATATGAAAAAGCAAAACAACTAATAAAGCAATATAGATTAGAAGAAGATTTAAACTATATTGTTGAACAAAGGAATCCTGACGATAGTAATACCTTCTCAGGGCAAGATATTGCAGTGCATTTATCAAAGGAACTTAATAATCTAACAGAATGCGCATTCTCCCTTAATGTATTAAAAGGTGTGTTTACTCTAAATGCAAATGTAAAACAAACGATTTCTACACAGAAAGAAATCATTATTGAAACAAAATTAATATTCTAATCCTAAAATAAATGGACAAAAAGAAAAAGTGCCTTATAAAACATATTATTGAACTTGGCAAGTTCTTTATGGAATGTGATGGGAATGTAGATGATAGAGAAATCAAATTCATCAAGGATTATACTGACCAAATGGTTACAAATAAAGAAGCTACTCTGGAAGAAATGAAGACTATTGAAGAGTCTGTTAGACAGGAGCTCACAATAGATTATCTTATAGATCAAACAAAGTTATTGCTTATGTATGCAACGTATGAGGAAAAAGAATCCTTATTAGATGCTTTATCTTCATATATTCAAAAAGTAATTATGGCTGATAATGTACGGCATCCAAATGAAGAGAAATATTACAAAGAATGGCAAAATAGAATAAAATGAATAAATCAGACTTTCTAAATTTTGCCTGTAAAATTATTGAAAAGGAAGGTGGATTGTTATGGTACACAAAACCAAAGGATGGGGTTTATAGTACAAGGGAAATAACACAAAGCTTAAAAGTAACTCAATTAGAAGATATTAAAAAGATACAGTTTTTTTTAAGAACAAAGACAAAACTGATGACGAGTTTACAATAATTAGTTACAACGGATTCACCTGTAAGCTTTGGATATCTTGTCCACATAATCATCTACCCGAAAACTTATTAAACTATTTAATAAGAAAAGGAAACAGTATTAATAAAGTTCTACCTAACCCTTTGATTTTTACAGAAATATATTTTAGAAGTGAATAAAAAGCAAACATCAAAAGACAAAATAAATAAGATAAATTTTTCACTCCTGACATATTACGAGAACCCACAATTAAAAACACGTGACGATAAGATGGAAGCACTCATCTTTAATCGTCGAATGCTCCTTAACCAACTATTCAAGCCAACAGCTGAAAACTATCAGATGTTAAAGGAATTCAACGAAACACTTAAAGAAGTAGTAATTAAAAACTATCAACAAAGTAAAGAGTTGTATTACAACACAAAGAAAATGTTGGAAGATAGTGGAAGTAGTTTGCAGTTTGAGGGGGTAGAGTGTAAGATATTCTTAGGAAAAGATAGACAATACTCGAAAAATAATCCTTTTCGAGGGGAAGAATCAGAAATGATTTGGGAGATTCTCAATGATGAGAGTTATAACGACATCTATTGCAAATATGGTTGCTGTATGAGTTTTGACGGATATCATGGAGAGGAAGATGACAAGACAGAAATGGAACTCATGGGAATGCAAGATGCTGATGATTGTTGGAATGAAGGATTAGACAGAGAATGGAGTTACGACTTACACCTTCATCAGCACTTTCACAATCTATACGACCATACAAGCTTCAGCATCTTCGACTTCATTTATGTTAGGGACTTCTACACAGAGTTTGAACTAAAATTTAATCAGAATACTTAAACAAGAATAAATGGAAAGAAAAGAGTTATGCATAATCTCCGACTCAGATATCCCATCAGGTTCTGGTGGTATCAACGGAGAAGGCTATACATACGGACAATTACGTCATCAACCGATTATAACTGAGATTCTAAAACGTATCACCCACCCTATTGCACGTCAAATGGCAGAGGAATGTAATGAACGTAACCGTAAAGATGGATTTACGATGTATAAGGTAGATGGAGAATACTGCTTTGAAGGGCTACGAGTAGGACCAATAGTGAAAATCCCTTCTAAAGAAGAACTATTGGCTCTATTAGGAAATCAACCCATCAACGCAGCCTCTATCCGTAACATCACATATACGCTCATACGTGAAGAATTAGCACGGTTATACGGAACATCTGTACAAGAAGCTGCAGACATCATAGGTAACCAACTTGACTGCGCTCCTCACGAAGACATCTCTGGCTATATCTTTATGGTACCCAACTGGGCACATAAATGGTTCCGCCACAATGGGTATGTGTCAAGAATGTTAAAGTAAAAACACTTATGCCAAAAAACAATCCCGAAAGTTTATAATAACCTTCGGGATTGATAATTCTAACCTTTCCGTTCTCTCATGCGGACAAGTTTAATTTCATTCTATTCGACTGCTACAACTTTTGAATAGTCCTTCGTTTTAACGATATAGATACCTCGTCTTTGCACCTTTATATATTAACAAAAAATAATCACCCCTTTTATTGCTTAATATATTTATTTTGTTTAAATTTGCTCACAGAATAAGAAATATATAAACAACCGTTAAGCAACACTTGGTGTATCGTCAAACGTACTAACACTAACCAACAATCGAGATTACAATATCTACAATACTCAAAATTATCTTTGGAGTATAAATCTGTCCCGCTCGAAGAAGTTATTAAATCTTAATAAAATCTATAACTAAACAAATAGAATTCTCTCAGTAAGAATCCCCAAGAGCGACACATTCATTGTGGTAATAACTGATACATAAAGCTAACCACAACACAAAATGTGTGTTGAATAGATAAAAGCACTACGAAGACTCCAAATAAGCAATACCTATAAAAGGTGACAATGAGTGTCCTGGTATTTTAAATGCTATATGCCGTAAGGAAGTAAACCAACGCATAAAAAGCCAACTCACTAATTCGATGCTTAATAAATCTGATGTGATAAGGTTTCGTGACATCTTCAAATCATCACATAACTAAGAAAAGAGCGTGAAAAGCTGACTTTATTATTCAAAACAACAAAACCAAACAAAAAGAGTTGGCACCGAATGAAAGTGAAATAGAGACATAAATAACACCTAAACAATAAATATTACACATTAATCTTTAACTATAAGCAAAATGAACAACAAGCAGAACAAAGCGCAAGCCTTATGGCGAATCTGTATGATGGCACTGATATGGATGTTCGCTACTGAACTTTATGCGCAAAATGTCACGGTTAGTGGCATTGTAAAAGACCCAACGGGCGAGCCTGTAATCGGTGCTTCTGTAACGGTGAAAGGTACAAATATGGGTACAGTGACTAATATCGATGGGCAATACACCTTACAATGTCCCACAAAAGGCACATTAGTATTCTCTTACTTGGGAATGAAGCCTAAAACTGTAGATATTAATAGTCGACAACAGATAAACGTTACCCTTGAAGAAGAAGCTACTACGCTTAACGATGTAGTGGTTACGGCATTGGGAATTAAACGACAAACAAAAGCATTGGGTTATGCTGTCACCGAGCTAAAAAGCGATGAACTGGAGCGAGCCAACACAGTTTCTCCTGTCACTGCATTGCAAGGTAAGGTGGCTGGTGTAGAAATCAGCCAGTCAGATGGTGGAATGTTTGGTTCTACTAAAATTCAAATAAGAGGCGCATCTACTCTTAATGCTAACAACCAACCTATCTTTGTAGTAGATGGTGTGATATTAGATAATGCTACAAGCCAATCTGGAGACGCTGATTGGAATAGTAATATCAATGACTATGGTAACCAACTAAAGAATCTTAACCCCGACGACTTTGAGAGTGTAAGTGTACTAAAAGGTGCTGCCGCAACAGCATTGTATGGTTCGCGCGGTTTGAATGGTGCTGTAGTAATTACCACTAAAAGTGGGAAAGCAGGCAAAGGTGTTACTGTAAAGGTTTCGCAAACAGTAGGATTAGAAACAGTCTATCGTTCACCAGATTTACAAAACACTTATATGATTGGTGCTTTCCCTGGTGGTGTAGACTATGGAGACGAATACACTGCCACGGGCAATCTTTGGAGCGATAACATGACGTCGTTCGCACGTAACTCTAAAGGTGAATACTCATTCATCGAACAATACGGGAACTATGCTTGGGGACCTGATATCTCATGGGCTGAAGGTAAACAGTTTGAACAGTACGATGGGACAATGGGAACAGCGAAAATGTTCCCAAACAACTATAAAGATGCTTACGACACAGGCTTTAATACAAATACGAATGTATCATTGCAAGGTGGTAACGATCGTACACAATTCTATGCTTCAGCATCTTATAAATACAATAAGGGTACTACACCACGCAACACCTTTAACCGTCTGTCGTTCTTAGGAAAAGCTTCACAAAAGATTGGAAATATCGTGACGGTAGATTTCAGCGTAAACTTTACGCAATCACAACCTCGTAATGCACCTTTAAACATCGGAGAATACTTTGCAAATAGTACGTTCCCACGTGAATACGACGTTAATCGTTATCGTAACCTTTACAAAGGGGAACATGGTGGACTTGCCAGCGAAAGATATGGCGATCTCTATCGTGCTGTACCTGGCAAGGAGCTATGGTGGAGTATCTTTGAAAACGATTACAAACAAACAGAAACCATGTTCAGGCCTGTGCTTAACATCAATATTCAAGCACTGCCTTGGCTACAACTTTCAACTGGTGGTTCGCTCAACTATTATGCTATCGACGGCGAACTAAAAGCCCCTGGTAGTGGTTATGCCAACGAAGGTGGGTCTTATGCACTCTCACACACGCACACTACACAAGAGAACTTGTACCTTGCGGCCAACCTAAACTATCAAATTAATAATGATTGGGAAGTGCACGGGTTCTTACGTGAGGAATATTTTAACCAATATGCACAGTATAATAGCGAGAGTACGAACGGTGGACTTATTGTGCCCAACCAATTCTTTATCAAGAATTCAAAACAACAAGCCAGCTTTAATGCATATAAATTCAACACCAAGCGTATCGTCTCTACCATCTTTATGATTGGAACAAGCTGGAAGAATCAACTATTCTTGGACATAACGGGACGTAACGACTGGTCCTCAGCCTTGGTTTACAGCTACGGAACAGGTAATTTCTCTTATTTCTATCCTTCTGTTTCGGGCTCATGGATCATCACAGAAACCTTCAAAGACAAACTTCCAAAATGGGTTAGCTTTGCAAAGGTACGCGGTTCTTGGGCGCAGGTGGGAAACGACACCTCTCCTTATTATATAAATTCGGGCTATTCTGTGGCAACATATCAACGTGGCGACAAGAAAATCTATGGAATGACTATCCCTGAGAATATGAAGAGTACCAACTTAAAACCTGAACGTAAGAATGCTTGGGAAGTGGGACTTGACTGGCGTTTCTTTGACAGTAGGATTGGGGTAGACCTCACCTATTATAAGGAGAACACTCGAAACCAAATTATGACTATCAATGTACCTTGGGAATCGGGCGTAAAAGAAAAGCTAATCAACGCTGGTAATATACAGAACTCAGGTATAGAAATAGCACTCAACACAACTCCTATAAAGAAGAAACAATGGCAATGGGACCTAAATTTCACCTACACTCGCAACCGCAATAAGATTGTAGAACTAAGTCCTGATGTAACCTCCTACATTAATCTGGATGGTGCAGCAAACTATGGTAACTACCGCATAGCCTCTGTCGCCAAAGTAGGCTCCGACTATGGTATGCTAATGTCTGACTCTTGGATAAAGACCGACGAAAAGACTGGCAAACCAGTGGTGGGCTACACGAACAAGTTCCGAACAGTATATTATAAGCGCGGAGGTACTGTGAAAGAAGTTGGATCGATGTTGCCTAACTTCCTTGGATCACTAAACTCTACCCTAAGATGGAAAGACCTTAGTCTCTATGTGCTATTTGACGCACGCTTTGGAGGATACGTTGCTTCGTATAACTCACGCTACGCAACTGCATACGGTTTCTCTGGAGAGACCGAAAAATACCGTAAAGGGATGACCTGGACCAGCAAATACGCTAATGCGCAAGATAAGGTGTTTACTGATGGCTTTATCCCTGATGTTGTTTTCGATGCAGGGACTATTGTTACCACACCAGGAGGAACTAACCAAGACGTTAGTGGAATGACCTATCAGGAGGCTTATGAAAAAGGTTATGTAGAACCTGCACACCTACAAAGTGCCGCATACTTTAAGAATAGCTGGGGGACAGGTGTTATTAACGATGATTGGTTTAAGAAAATCAACTACATCGCTCTGCGAGAAATAACTCTCTCGTACAACGTTCCAACCAAAATTAGCAGCTATATCGGTGCAAAGAACTTATCCCTTAGTTTCACCGGACGTAACTTGGCATACCTACTGAACACTGCGCCAAATCACGAGAATCCTGAATCGGTACGTGGAACAGGAGCTGCGCAGTTCCGTATGCGATCATTTATGCCTTACACAGCAAGCTATCTCTTCACATTAAACGCTACATTCTAAATGCCTTTCATTATGAAACAGAATATTATAAAATTCAAGTCGCTCGCCTTTGGTATATGTGCCACATGCATGGTACTGGTAACAGGATGCAGCGAAAGCGAATACGCAAAAATAAATACTGACCCATCGACTATCGCCGAAGGAAATCCTGTGTTCTTGTTTACTCAGGAACAGGTGCAATACCAACCCTTCGATTACCTGCTGTGGTATTACGATGGGGCTTACACGTCAAAAATAGTTCAGGCATATTCACCATCAAGTAGTTTTAATGACTTGTATAACAAGTTGGCTGAACTGGGCGGTGTGGGTTCTCAGCTTATTTATGTTAAACGATACGAGAACGATATTAAAGCTACTATCGATAAGATGCCAGCTAACAAAGCTGCTCAATACTCACACCTTTCGGCTATGGCAAACGCTCTAACAGTTTACATGGGACTATTCGATACCGATCTCTTTGGTTCAAGGCCTTACTCAGAAGCTGCACAAGCCCAATATGGAGGTACATTAACACCTAACTACGAATCGCAGGAGAGCCTATTCGACCAATGGCTAACCGAACTGAACGCCGACCTGGATAAACTGAAGTCAACGACAACGCAGATAAGTGTTGGAGATAACGACTTAGCTTATGGGGGAGATACTAAGAAGTGGGTAAAATTTGTAAACGGCCTAAAACTTAAAATTGCCGTAAGACTTCTTCACCAAAATAAAACTAAAGCCTTAAAAATAGCCGAAGAAGTGGGTGCTGATGATGCAAACGTAATGCAATCTATTGCAGACGACTATGTATATAATAAAGGTACAGGTGGAGATGGTGGCAACAACACCTATGGAAGTGATAATAGTGTGAACTTAGGTGTTAGCAGCAAAAACGTTATCGACTTCATGAAACGTAACAAAGATCCACGTATGCTGGTGATGTTTACCAAAAACGATTTCAACTCTGAGGTAGTACAAGCATTCTTTGATGCACAAGCAAGAGGGGATAACAACTGTGCTATTCCTAAATATATTTTAGACCAGGTGAACTATACCACAGATGCTTCTGGCAAGAAACATTTCGACAGTTGGAAAGGTGATGGGGAACCATGGGTGCGCTATCAGGGATTACCTATCGGTATGGCTATATCTGAAAAGACAGAATACACTGGCGACAACAATTATTTTGTAACAACCCGATGGAAAGTAACTGATGGTGACAAATCGAAAACCTACTCACCGCTGTCATACTTTAACGAGGAATTAGTGCGTGGACGCGTTGACTTCACTTTCCCAACAGCTCCGAAAGGTAAAGTAGTGCAAGACACTGAAGATAACCCACTTTACGAAATGACTCTTTCCACAGCTGAAATGAACCTCTATCTGGCTGAGTTTAAATTACTGGGTGCCAACTTGCCACATACTGCAGCTGAATATTTCAAACTTGGCGTTGAGGCTTCAGCTAAGGCTTATAACCGTTTAGCGATACTGAACAAAATACCTTATTATGATAAGGCACATTGTAACGACAAGTTAGACGAGCCTGTTACCTACGACGATGCAGCCATTGCTACGATGATGACTAATTCTGACTACCAACTAACAGGTAATGTTCCAAGCGATTTAGAGAAGGTTTACATCCAATTGTATCTACATTTCTTCTATCAACCACTTGAGCAGTTTGTAACAGTGCGCCGCTCTGGCGTTCCTAAAGTTGGTAGCTCGCTCATTCCTTGGATTACAATGAAGCCCAACACTGAGTTGCCTCGCCGATTCTATATCGCTCAACCCGATCCAGCCGATAAAATGCGTACTATTATTGAAACTGCGATGACGCAGCAAGGATTCACCTTTACAGATGGACAAAGACCTGAACTGCTTAACTCTGAAAGGGTGTGGTACGACAAGGGGGCTCCAAACTTTGGTGAAGGCCCTAACTACTAATAGGGAGACTTGCAGAATAAAGAGGCATCAATAAACGCTATGAAGAAGCAAGTGGGTAAAAATACCCAATAAACTTGTGTTCACCTGCCTCAAGATTGTTTTCGTTAGATTATTGAAAGAGGGTGTGTCAATTATGAACACACCCTCCTTCGTGAAATAAATGGATTACAAGAGATTTTAGGTCTCTTTTTGTCACTTATGCCCATATAAGCTATAAATTGATTTGTCTCATATTTTCGGGGTTTGGATGATGTGCCTTTAAGTTCGATAACATCGTATGTATGTAGTTGGAAGTTATAGAGGATAAGGTCATTATAGAAATCAGCATCACCAACTTCAAATTACCTCTGTTATGCAACGAAGGCAAAGTCACTGTCTTTTTCCAAAAGATATTTAGTGATATGAGAAACTAATTACCGCTCTATGGGGAGAAGAACATCGGTGTTTCGTCAAATCAAGAAGAAAAACGACTCTTCCTTTCTTCATATATTACTAATCACAGTACTAATATCATTCTCCCGAAAAAATACAAATTAATTCCTTTGTGCCTCTCACGAAGATACATTTATTTTGCAGACAGAAACAAAAACCTAATAAATTATGAACAAAACAACATTTATCTTAACGATTGGTATTACATTACTCTGTTGTACTACCCTACTCACAACTACCAGTTGCACGCCTAAAACTCCCGAAGAAATGCGACAAGATAGTATTGAAGCATTCTATGCTACGCCTGAAGGTGAGGCTGCAGCTACTGTTGAGAAATTCTACGAAGCATTAAAAACAGAAGGACTTTCTGAAGCTGCATCAAAGTTCTGTACTGGGAAACTGGCAAAACAATTAGAGTCTATGGCAGCACTTCTCAATATGGCGAAAGGCGGAAGTGGTTATGATAGGTCAGACATGGGTTTCGAATCCGTAAAAACTGCTACACTAACCAACTATCAAGATGTAGCAATGGTCGTAATTAAGAATAAAAAGGGGATCTTCACCGCAATGCTAATCCTACAAGAAGATGGGTGGCGGATTTTCTCGATAGAGCCTAACGATATGACTGGTTTTAAGAATATGATATTTCAAGACAAATTGTCTGACAGCTATGACGTTTACCCTACAGACGGAGAAGACCCTGATGGTGGCGTTTCTGCTGCACGACAGTTAGAAGAGGATATGAACCAAGATTTCGATGATTCATACAATAATACTGATTCATACTCAGAATAAAAACTTCAAAATATACAGAGACATGACAAAAGAAAACCTCATCAAAGCGATTAAAGATTACGAGTGCCATGCACTTCCTATAAGTAAGAATGTTTTTACTGGTGAGAACATCACAGCAGAACTCATCGAGAAACATTGCAGCCGCTATGGCATTAACTGTCAAGGAGAACAACCGCTACTCATTGTCAATGACTCTATCGTAGGTTCATTTGGCGGATATGGTTGGACGGGACTGATGATTACCGACAAGACACTCTATTATAAGTGTACAAAGGATTCCTTCCTCAGTGGTTTGATTGCATTCAGTTCAAAAGGCATACTTCATTTAGATCAAGTGCAGACCATTGCTATCGGAAATCACGATGCCTGCTTCGGTACAGCCTACGTAGGTCATCAACTCGTTATCAACAATGAAGTGATGGGTTTACTGCGTATGGGTGGAGGTGTTGAGTTTGACGACAAGGCTATCAGCCAACTGAATCATATCTTTAAAGCCGCCAGATAAGCTTGTTTAACTCTGTCTTTCGCTATTAAAAAGTTGAAGAATAAACATCCTTAGTAAATATGTTATATTTGGTTTTGGCAGTTATACCCTCTCTTAGCAATAAGTTGCTGACAGTCTAACATCGTATAATAATGTGTTAGCACTTCAATTGCATTCGTATTAACATTCCACACCAGTAGTGTTAGGCTTCCGCACCATTGGTGCTGAGCCTTAGCACTACCCATGCGGGACATAAACACGCAAATTGGAGAGAAGAAGAAAGATTCTTCACAATCATTACATTCTACGGAGTAATAGATCAGCAACCAACCTATATGAGAAAGGAAATGTGATAGTTTCCATTAGCTAAACCAGTAAACAAGCTTTCTACTGAACATATTTTACCAAGCAAATATATCGTAATTATATCCTTTAAAATAGTATCAATATCTACTTTTCGTTGTGTTTTATTTACTTTATTTCATTATTATTTTGCTATTTCCAATAAATTCCCT
>CAUTPS010000068.1:0-10803 GCA_963540415.1 uncultured Prevotella sp. | reverse complement strand
ACCCAGGTTGGGGCATAAGCAACCCCGCTACCCACACATCATTTAACAATGTTCCTAACGCTAACGAGATGTCTTGGTATGTAAAGTACGGCGATCCTCGTTGGGACGGAGACGAGTTATGGACAACTATGGGTCATTTATATAAAGGCGGCATGTGGTTTAAGAAGAAGTCCGTGCTCCAAGGCGAGGGCCATTACGACACCGAGAAATCTGCCGACGGCTCAACCGACCTGCGTACAACATGGAAGACCTACAACAACAGCAATAGTAGTATCAACAACTCTGGCCTCCCATCTGTAGCCGACGCAGGTAATTACTTCTACCTGCCCGCCTTGGGTTTCTACCTCTCTGGTCAGCTGAACGGCGTTGGCAGCCACGGCCGCTATTGGTCGTCAAGTGCTGACCCATGGAACAGCCACGGCGCGTGCAACCTGGACTTCCTCAGTGGTTACGTCGTCGTGACCGGCGGCGTCCGCTACTACGGGTACAGGGCAGAGGCGTTTCAGTAGTCCTAAAAGCCCCACCCCGACCCTCCCCGAAGGGGGAGGGAGCCTAATGGGATAAAGGAGGATAAGAGATAAGAGAAAATCTAACAGGTTGCAAGGAAATTTCTAACACGTTAGAAATTTACGGGGAACGTGTTAGCGAGAAATTTCTAACAGGTTAGAAATTTTCTTCCGACCCGTTAGAAATTTTACTCTGACCTAATATGCGTTTTAAGCCTCCGCATCGTGCGGATTTTCCAAGCTTTGCGGAGGTTTTATTTCTTTTGAATAGTGAATAAACACGCTTTTACTTAAGCAAATTATGCTCGGTATAAGAAACGAAATTGAAGGAAGACGTGTTGCTGCAAAGTGCAGCAGAAGTAAGTAATAACTAATAAAATCTTAAACACAATGAAAATCAAATTGATTGAAAGAAGAAAACCAGGCACCAAGACAGGTCCTGGAAAGTTTTATGCAAGTCCTGTGAACGTGGGGAAGAAGACCTTGCGGGATATTGCGCATGACATTGCGGGGCGTTCTTCGCTGACCCGTGGTGACATTGAAAACGTGCTGGCAAACTTTATGGATTGTCTGCCTCATTATCTCCGCGACGGCTTTAGCGTGCAGTTAGGAGAATTTGGCACGATGCGCCTGACACTGTCAAGCGAAGGGGCTGCAACGGAAAAGGCCTTTAAGACCGAGACGATTAAGCCGCGTGTGGTCTTTACGCCGGGAAGAGAATTGAAGAATGAGCTGTCTGTAAACTCTTACGAATCGGTGAGAAAAACAGAAGAAATAGGGAAAGACAAGAATAAAAAGAAAAAAGAAGAAAATGGACCTGTACCAGACACCGTCTAATCCTCACAGAACGCGAAAGTATTTATACGCCTAATTGAAAAGAACAGAATTGAAAACAAACTTGGTTTTGAAAGATTCTGAATTAATGATTTTTTTTTTCATGTTTTAGAGATATGCCCTTGATGTGATATCAATAGCAATAACTTGGTAATTTAATTTTCGTTTTCTTGCCCCTGTCACCATTGCGTTGGTATTAAGGGGCAAGTTTTTTGGAACTTCAGCAATTTGGAGTGATACCTTTTGCGATTAGAACTTTGAAGAAACGTCACACAGAGCAAAGGAGAGCACAGAGATTTTATAAAGCAGAAATTGTTAGGCACAGAGGCACCGTTGGTGCGTGGAGAAACAGAGGATATTTGCGAGTTTTTATTAATGTTTTTGTCTACTTCATTACAAGGCATTGGCTTGCAAGATCTATTAAAACGTTTATAACCAGAGCTTTCAGCAACACGTACACTACGGCTCTGTCGCTCTTTGTGCCTTTGGCACCTCCGTGATATTTTCTTTTATGCTTTCACCTCCGTGCTCTCCCCCTCTCTGTGTGCCTTTTATATTTAATAGGCCTACTTTATCACTCCAAATTCCTGAAGAACCTCTTTTAATAAAGCAACACTATTCCTGCAATGCCTGCATAACATATCATGCGGATTGGGTTTATCTTCAACCACAGCGTACCAATGAAGGTTGCAGCAAAGAGGAATAGACTAACCCCAAACTGCCAAGGGTTTATGCTTGGGGCAGAGAAATTCTCCGCATTACATAACAATAAGGTGGCTGCAGCCAACAGACCTACTACAACAGGGCGTAGACCTGAAAAGATTGACTGCACGATAGGAGTCTTCATACATTTGAGAAACATCTTACTGATAAGAATCATCATTATGACCGAAGGGAGTACAAGAGCTACAGTGGCGGTGATACTTCCAAATACCGCCATTCCTGCGCCAAATCCTGCATTATGTACAGCTGTATAACCGCAGTAGGTGGCAGAGTTGATTCCGATAGGTCCGGGTGTCATCTGTGATACAGCAACGATGTTTGTAAATTCGGCAGAGCTAAGCCAATGATGTTTCACAACCGTTTCTGTTTGTATCAGTGATAACATTCCATATCCTCCACCGAATCCAAAGAGTCCGATGATAAAGAATGTGTAGAAAAGTTCTAAGTATATCATGTTGTTATTTCTGTTATTAGTCTGTTTTTAGTGTGCTGTTCTTTCCAAAATTATCCCATTAGCCTATTTAATTCTTCGCAAGTTCCATTCGATATTTCTTTTGCGAAGTATATCCCGTTAGGCTCTCCCCTCCTTCGGAGGGGTTGGGGGAGGTATTTCACTCCGTTGGTTTTATAAACTTCCCATAAAGGAAACCACCCAAACCAGCAGCAAGAATGACGTAAACAGGATTGACACCTAACAGCCAAATGGCAATGGCGGTAACAATAGGAATCCAACAGTTTGCCAATGATATTTTAGCACTTTTAGCCAATGTGAAGGTTGGTACAGCTATCAAGGCAACTACTGCAGGGCGTATTCCACGAAACATTGCTGCCACCCATGGGATGTCCATAAACTGATGGAAGAAGAGAGCTATACACAGAATAATGAGGAAAGAGGGGAGGATAGCACCTAAACAAGTGACGAGTGCACCCGGTGTCTTTCGCATCTTATACCCTACAAACACACTGATGTTTGCAGCAAGGACACCAGGACAGCTTTGTGCAACAGCTATCAGGTCAACAAACTGGTCTTCTGGAATCCACTTTTTCTTTACTACGACTTCGTTTTGAATAATCGAAATCATAGCATAACCACCGCCAAGTGTGAAGGCTCCAATCTTAAAGAAGGTTTTGAAAGCTTCCCAATAGAATCCCTTGGCTGATGGCTGTTGGGTGTTTGGTGTTGATGAAATGTTATCTTTGTCCACTGTGTCTTGTTATTTATAGTGAAATCAATATTAGAGAGGTACAGACGCCCCCATCTGTTCCATATACCTATTAGGTAATATTACTCAGATGAGGGCGTTTCTCAGTGTAGTCTATATATATTAAAGGTGTACTAATCTATTACACCTTCAATAGGGGAGAGGTAAACTTTACAGTTTGCTTTCAACCCACTTACGAGCATTTACAAATGCCTCAATCCATGGTGTAACCTCGTCCTGACGACGCTCGCGTGGATAGTAAGCCTGCTGCCATGGGAAGATAGCACGCTCCAAGTGTGGCATCATTGCAAGATGACGGCCGTCTGCAGAGCAGATACCTGCTACATTATAGTCAGAGCCGTTAGGGTTACCAGGATATTCAGCGTAGTTGTATTTAGCGATGATATTGTACTTATCTTCTGCCTCTGGGAGGTAGAAACGACCCTCGCCGTGTGCTACCCAGATACCGAGTTTGTTACCGCTCAAAGAACCGAACATCACACTATTGTTCTGTGGAATGGTCAAGTTCAAGAATGAACTCTCAAACTTCTTACTGGTATTGTGGCAGAGGTGAGCACGATGCTTGTGTTCTGGGTTGATAAGGTTCAACTCAACCATCAACTGACAACCGTTACAGATACCCAATGAAAGTGTATCTTCGCGTGCATAGAAGCGGTCGAGTGCCTGCTTAGCCTTTGGATTATAGAGGAAAGCACCAGCCCATCCCTTTGCTGAACCGAGTACGTCAGAGTTAGAGAAACCACCGCAGAAGACAATCATATTTACTTCTTCCAAAGTCTCACGACCAGTGATAAGGTCGGTCATCATGACGTCTTTCACCTCAAAGCCAGCCAAATAGAGTGCGTAAGCCATCTCACGCTCACCATTGGTTCCCTTCTCACGAATGATAGCTGCCTTTGGTGTTTGGTGATGGGTGTTAGGTGTTGAAGTCTTCCAACGGTCTGCATCGAGTCCGTACTGCTGGAGAGTACCAGTGAAGTCAGCATTAAACTTCATCTCAATTGGCTGCTTCTTATAGTTCTGAGCACGCTTCTTTGCCATGCCGTTCATACTCTGCTTGCGGTCGAGTAGGTAAGACGTCTTATACCATGTCTCGCGCATTGCATCAATATCGAACGCTGTCTTCCAATTGCCATCAGCGATACTGAGCGTGCGCTTGTCAGGACTTGGTGTACCGATACGAGCAAAGCCGATGCAGTTCTCCGTCAAGAACTCCTTAACTTCTTCCTTATGTTCATCAGCAACCTGAATAACAACGCCCGGATTCTCTGCAAAGAGCTTCTTGATAACATCGTCACCCTTGATGTCGTGGAGGTTGATATGCAATCCACCTTCAGCATTAGCAAAGGTCATTTCAAGCAATGTTGTAATCAAACCACCTGCTGAAATGTCGTGTCCAGCAAGTATCCATCCACGGCGAATCATCTCCTGTACAGCATCGAAACAGTCGCAGAAGTACTGTGGCTCTTTCACGGTTGGAATATCACTACCAATCTTACCAAGGCTCTGTGCAAAGGCTGAACCACCTAAACGCTGCTCGTCAAAACTGAAGTCGATATGATAGAGGCGTGTGTTCTTATCATTAACAAGTACAGGAGAAACCACCTGACAAACATCGCTTACCTCACCACCACTGGTCACGATGACGGTTCCTGGAGAGATAATCTTATCTCCATTAGGATATTGCTGGGTCAGAGAAAGTGAATCCTTACCTGTTGGAACGTTCACACCGATAGCGCAGCAGAAGTCTGACAAAGCCTTAACAGCACTGTAAAGACGTGCATCTTCACCCTTCTGTGAGCGACAAGGCCACATCCAGTTGGCTGAAAGACTCAAGCTATCCATGCCGTCTGCCAATGGTGCCCATACAATGTTGGTCAATGATTCAGCTACGGAAAGGACTGAGCCTGCCTCTGGTGATGCGAGTCCTGCCTGTGGAGCGTGACCGAGTGCGGTAGCAATACCCTTATGACCACGATAGTCTAAGGCTACAACACCACAGTCAGAGAGTGGCAACTGAATCTCACCCTGACACTGCTGACGGGCTACCTTACCTGTAACAGAGCGGTCAACCTTGTTTGTCAACCAGTCCTTACATGCCACAGCTTCCAACTGAAGCACACGCTGGAGATATTCCTCCACCTTATTTATACTATAAGAAACATTCTCATATTTGCGCTCAACGGTCTCATCCTTCATAATAGTCTTTGGAGAATGACCGAACATCTGCGCGACATCTAAGTCGAATGGCTTTACACCATCGCCTTGTACGAATGCGAAGTGGGCATCACCTGTAGTCTCACCAACAACATACATTGGTGCACGCTCACGCTCAGCAATCTTCTTCACGTGGTCGAGGTGCTTCTCGTCAATGAGCAAGCCCATGCGCTCCTGTGATTCGTTGGCGATGATTTCCTTGGCACTCAAAGTCTTGTCACCGATAGGCAACTGTGACATATCAATCTTGCCACCACATTCTTCAACAAGCTCACTCAAACAATTTAGGTGTCCTGCAGAACCGTGGTCGTGGATAGATACAACTGGGTTGTTGTCTTCTTCTACCAATGCACGTACGAGGTTATAAGCACGTTTCTGCATCTCTGGATTAGCACGCTGTATGGCATTCAACTCAATACCATTTGAGTAACGACCAGTATCAACTGATGAAACAGAACCACCACCAAGTCCGATACGATAGTTATCACCACCAACGACAACTACCTTGTTACCAGCCTGTGGTTCACCCTTCAGACAGTCGCGCTTAGTTCCATAACCCACGCCACCTGCAAGCATAATTACCTTATCGTAAGCATACTTCTCGCCATTCTCTTGATGCTCAAATGTGAGTAGTGAACCAGTAATCAGCGGCTGACCAAACTTATTACCGAAATCACTCGCACCATTAGATGCCTTAATCAAAATCTGCTCTGGAGTTTGATAGAGCCACTGACGGACAGGAAGGATGTCTTCCCAATCACGTAAGGCTGGAATTGTACCGTCATCTTCTGTCAGACGAGGGTAAGCGGTCATATAGACTGCTGTTCCTGCAATTGGCCATGAACCAACGCCACCGCCCATACGGTCGCGAATCTCACCACCCGTACCTGTTGCTGCTCCATTGAATGGCTCAACGGTAGTTGGGAAGTTGTGGGTCTCGGCTTTCAGAGAGATAACACTCTCAATAGGCTTCACTCGGAAAAAGTCGGATGTGCTCTGGTTTGCTGGTGCAAACTGCTCAATCTCTGGACCTTGTGCGAAAGCTACGTTGTCTTTATAGGCTGAAAGAATCTTACAAGGATTCTCTTTTGTAGTCTTCTTGATGAGGCTGAAAAGACTGCTCTCCATCACCTTGCCATCAATGACGAACTCTCCACCGAAAATCTTATGGCGGCAATGCTCAGAGTTAATCTGTGCGAAACCGAAGATTTCAGAGTCGGTGAGTGGGCGGCCATTCTGCTTCTCAATCTTGTGGAGATATTCCATCTCCTCTGGTGAGAGTGCCAAACCTTCTTCTTCGTTGAACTTCTCCAAGTCCTCCACACGCTTGATAGGCTCTGGCTCGTGGTTGACAGTGAAGATAGTCTGGTCCAGACCATCATACATACGTTGCAACATCGGGTCATAATCAGCCTCTTTGCTGCTTACATGGAAGTACTCCTCTATACGCAAAATGCCGTCAAGACTCATGTTCTGAGTAATCTCGACGGCATTCGTACTCCAAGGAGTAATCATCTCACGGCGTGGTCCCACATAGTAGCCCTGCAGTGTCTGTTCGTTCTGCAAGTAGGTGGCATCGCCATAGAGCCAACAAAGTTCGTTGATTTCCGCGTCGGACAATGCATGATTGACTTCTGTGGCAATCACGCTTTTGGACTGAGTTCTGAAGAAAAGAATCATAGTCTGTATATAAAATTTGGTGTTACTTCTGTTTGCAAAGATACGATATTCTTTGGATATACTGCCCTTTTGTCCAGTGTTTTTTAGTCTTCTTAGGTATTATAAATAATCAGACTCGTTTTTGTATGTCTTATCCTGCTGAAGTTGTATTTGTTGTCTTGAATTTCGTTTCATGAAAATAATTGGTTCTTCCGTTAAATGTATAGATTGAAAATAGAATAAGACTTATACACTGGCTTAGTATAACTATCCCAAATTAGATGGTCTTTCATTGGGGATAAGCTACAAGATAAGAAGCAAATTAATACTATATCTATCCGCCGCCTACAAGAAGTTTATGCTCTTATTGACCGATGTTTGTAAATTATTTTTAATCAGCTCAAAATCAATATATGCTCATTTGGCTTCTTAAAGACGCCTAATTGCGTGGTAAAAGATGCTCTTTTGAGGGCTAACTAACGCCCTTTTGAAGTCCAATTAAGCACCTTTTACTTTTCTACTTTATAACCTGTTGATTTCCTTCTGGTTACAAATCTGCTCCGTGTATATGTTTTTGCCGTTATTTATAGATGTCTCATTTGAAATTATGTAATAATTTTTCAAATCCTTGTCTGCAGATTTTCGAAGTCTTAAAATGAAAAGCTTTTCAGTGTCAGAGGATGATAAAAGAATAGATAGTTGACGGTCTTAGCTATATTTTTGTTTAATAAGTAACTTTGGTTTTTCCGTTAAAGCAAAACGAAAAGCATCCACGCATTTAACGGAAGAACCTAAAAACTTAACTCCCAATCTGGAGCATAAAGTTCCAAAACTATCTTGTTGCTTCATTTGCTTATGCTATAATTGCGAAAATAATGCGAAGGCAAAGCGCTAATTCCTGCCTTCGCATTTTTAACTTATCAGATAGTCCTGATAATCAAGACCCTATTTTCACAACTCCCAATCTGGAGCATTACCAGAATGCAAACTATCTATGCTTGTAACAAGAAGTAGTTTTTTCTTTTTCTTTGTTGAAATAGAATATATATCTAACAAATAATCTTGCCAATTCTTGTCTATAGTGTCTATCCTTAGTTGCAAAAAGGTTCCTTTGACATAAAGACATTTGAATAGATATGCTTTGTTTGATGCGGTATTATAATAGGGTAAGGATTTTATCTCTTGAAGCAAGAGATGTTTTTTATCAGAGATATTGCTATCGATCAGCCCAATTTGTTTGAATAGCTTTATATCCGTAGAGTCCGGAAAAATAAAGATTGTATCGCTTTCTTTTTTATTGTCCGTTACCTCTTTCCATATATTTTCTTGATTAATATTATTTTTTCCAATTTTTATCGGAATAAAATAAGTTCTGTATCTGCTATCAATAGCTGTGTTATAAGAATGTTTATGATGTCTTCTTATCTTTTTATGTGATAAATCGCTCTTATTATAAACAGCTATGTAATATCCTGCAAAGATATTTGAGGTATCTCTGCTTTGAGCATTTATCTTCTGGCATGGAAATGTATAGAAAACTATTACCAATAATATAATTGTCTTTATCATCTAATACCTTAATTCCGCAGCATAAATTCTTGTGAGAACTCCAAGTGTCTGAGAAACAAAGTTCTCAAAACACTTGGATATGTCAGAAATTTCACCTATCTTGGTGCTGCAAACATAACAAGTAAGCAAAAATCTGACATGACAAAGTTAGCAATTAAAAACGAGAATATCACTTCTTTCGCTGGAATTTATCATATTCCTTAATTCCGCAATAATTTTCTCACAAGGAATAATGCTGCGGAATTGAGGCTCTTCTAATTGCTTTCTGTATAATTTCATCAAAAAGTTCCATTAATTGTAAGTTTCAGGTTAAAAATATCTAAACTCGTTATACAACTCTTTGTTTTACACGTCTTTATAATATCTTTGCAATAGATATACCGCATTCTGTGTAATGAGGTTAGTTTTGTGTACCTGTTTGCGTCGTTTTATATAATAATGTGAGCGGGTTTCAAAACCGTAGAACTGACTTCTTTTTACGTTATGTTAGGAAGAATCTATTACAAGTAGAATAATAACCAAAATAAAATAGTAAATATGAAAAAGAGTCTTTTTATCGTAGCTTTGGCGTTGGGTACACTTGCATTTAGTAGCTGTGCCAGCAAGAAGGATTTGGAAAATTGTCGTACAGAGAATAATCAGTTGACGGCAGATTATCAGAATGCTAAGGAAACGATTGCTGCCAATAATGCACGTATCAAGAGCTTGGAAGATCAGTTGGCTCAGGCAAGAGAGAGTGCTGCTGCGTTGCAGGGTAGTCTTGATAACAGTTTGAGAAATGCCAATTCAAACAATATCAACATTTCTAAACTTGTTGATCAGATTAACGAGAGTAATCAGTATATCCGTCACTTGGTTGAGGTGAAGTCTAAGAGCGATTCTTTGAATATGGTGTTGACAAACAATCTTACCCGTTCTTTGAGCCGTGAGGAGTTGAAGGAGGTTGATGTACAGGTTCTGAAGGGCGTTGTTTATATCTCTTTGGCTGACAATATGCTTTATAAGAGCGGTTCTTATGAGGTGAATGATCGTGCTGAGCAGACATTGAGCAAGATTGCTAAGATTATTACTGATTATAAGGATTATGATGTGCTGATTGAGGGTAACACTGATAATGTGCCTATCAATACATCTGCTGACAAGATGAAGAATATCCGTAATAACTGGGATCTCTCTTGTCTCCGTGCAGCTTCTGTTGTGCAGTATCTGCAGGATCACTTCGGTGTAAATCCTAAGCGTTTGACTGCTGGTGGTCGTGGTGAGTATAACCCACTCGCAACTAATGATACTGAGTTGGGTAGGCAGCGTAACCGTCGTACACAGATTATCATTACTCCAAAGCTTGATCAGTTCATGGATCTCATTGGTGAGGCTCCAGAGGCTAAGGCTACAAAGTAATCTGATTATGAATAATGACGTTCTGTCCTTGATTCTCCAGCGATGTCCACGGAGGTATATGTGGCTTTTGGCTGTATTTTCCGTATATATGATTTATTTCTGTGGAAAGTGTCTCGGAGAAGTATTGTGGTATTTACTGCATTGATAGAATAGAAAACGTTGATAAATATAAATCTGCATCTTGTCTATTTCATGTTGACAAGATGCAGATTTGTCCTTTTGTCTTTTGATGTATGTGGCATTGGTAGCTATTTATGGCGGTTTTACAAGTAGTCCAGCTATTATTTTAAAGTAGGGTGCGTCTGCTTTGGTGGCATTAATATATAGTTTTGTTCTATTATAGGTATTTGTTGTTTTTGGCTAAAATTGAAACTTCCTTTGTTTTCGATTTTGCGTTTAAGGGACTATTTCTTGTTTTGTGGCTTTATAGTGCTATTTTTGTTTTTATGGCTTCTTGGGGTGTGATAGGGGTGTCTTGGGTGTTGTTTTGGTTGATTTGCGTCAAGGCTTTGGGTAATTTTTAAGTTTTTTGAAAAATAATATTCAAAACATTTGGTGGGAACGGAAATTCTGTATACCTTTGCACTCGCTTTACAAAACAAGCCTCTTGGCAAATTGCTTAAAGCAGTTAAGAAAGAGTTCTTTGAAAAGATTTACATAAACAGAGAAGTAGT
>CAUTPS010000067.1:0-11410 GCA_963540415.1 uncultured Prevotella sp. | reverse complement strand
CAGCAGCATTGAGAGAGAGTATTACAGCATGTAGAGGTTTTATCGGACAGCAATATATTCTTTTCGAGCCAATGCTCGATTTGTTAATTTACAAGTAATCAATTAATCTGTACACTAACCTTATCCATTCGGTCTCTATCATTCGCGTCATTCGCGTCATTCGTAGTTCGGTACAGTAAACAGCTGCACATTCTGTCTTTTCGTACAGTCTCTCTCCCTCCTACTATACCTCTGTTCACTTGTTACTATGCATCTGTTCATCTGTTACTATGTCTTTGTTCATCTGTTACCATGTCTTTGTTCATCTGTTACTATGTCTTTATACATTTTGTATATTATGTCTTCCGCACCCCTACTCTGTCTTTGTTCATCTGTTACCATGTCTTTATACATTTTGTATATTATGTCTTCCGCGCCCCTACCCTGTCTCCGTAGCTTATATATATCATGTCTTCGATGACCTCAAACCACCTCTTTATGTAAAGTATTTTTACGAACTTACTATTTTGTCGGTAACTTGTGAGTGGTAAGTTGGGCAATATCTTCCCTTTTTGTCTCGCACGTTTAGGGATGAATTCGTAAGTATCAAAGAAACAATAGTTTATAAGATAAAACAAAGAAGACAAATTTTGGAAAATCACAAGTTTATTTATACAAGAAGTACTGGAAACGAAGTGAAAGGGAGGAAGAATCGCTATAAAAAGAGAGGTTTTGTTTATATTTTTCATAACAAAGTCATGTTCCCTCCCTATTCGTCGCACCTATGCTCCTAAATTGTCGACTACCCCACCCCAATAGCTACTAAAGTGTCGCACCATCCTTACTAATTTGTCGCATCCTACTTACTAATCTGTCGCCGCTAAGTTACTAATTTGTCGTCAATTAATCGTGTAACTATTTAAGGTTCAATGGCTTTAAGGTCCTTTACTAATATCTAATAAAGATTATATAACGATATTCTAAGTTATGAAGAGAGTTTTTGTTTTAAGAAAATATATATTTTTTCGGTGGGGGAAGAAGACTTTAAACAAAGCTTTTGGGCGCAACCTCCCTTTTTGTCGCACTTATGTTTTAGGGTACTACGGGCGGTTTTTGTTGCGCGTTTCGGTTGACGGCTGCACGTTTCGGAATCGAGTTTTATTTTGTTTTATCGTTTTGTTGGCAAAGACGAGGTGGTTGTGTGTCGAAGTTTTGTGTGAAAAACGATTCGGATGAGTGGGCTACTTTGTATCGATTTCTTATTTTTGTTGCCGTCAGTTTTGCGTTCGATTGCTTGGTTTTTACGTGTTTTAGCGTACTGCAAGTTAGCCGTAAATATATTTTTATATATTTGTGTTTCAACATATTATAGGCGGCTATGGGATTGATAATCAGTTTTTCCCCCACCCTTCCGCAACGTTTTTTCTATCGACATCATGTTAGGTTGGTTGTTCGTTTTTCTTTCTTATTATCTTGTCGGTTATCGATTTGTTTTTTCTCTTTATCCTTTTCTTTTTATTAGTGGGCTTTCTCTGAATTTTGCGTTTGAATTTTTAGCTTTTCATGGAGTAGAGTTTTCATTTTTTCATGGCAATGTCGAACTTAATTTTTTGCTTTATGTGGATTGAGTTTTTCTTCCTATTTTGTCGCACCTTTCCGTTTCTCATGTTCTTACAGTCTGTAATAATGCAGTTTTGTAAGCAAAGAAAAGTGAGACAAATAGGGAAGCTATTTTCCTTAGTTTATTGCTCTAATCATGCTATAAACGTTTAGTAATAAGATAGTTATGTTTGTCTTCTTCGTTTTTCAGGCTAAAAAAGTACAAAAACTTGTCACTTTTTTGTCGCACTTTACTTTTATCAATATTTGTTTTCTACTGATATTCAGTATTTTATGCCGCTTTCTTAAGTCAATGAAAAATATTCCCTTTTTGTCGTTTTATGCTCTCTAAGCATGGTAATTTTGATTTATAACACGGCTATCGACTGTCATTTTTCGCCTATTAAATCTATAAGTAGTAAGAATGTTCCTATTTTGTCGACTCTCACAAATGCTCTACATTCAGTTTTCTCTCCCTATATGTCGCAGTTTTCACCACATACCGGCTGAGGTTTTTCCTATTCTTTTAATGTTATATGTCCTTCGCACATGTTGTGCTAAGCCTCCGCACCATATGTGCGGAGCCTTTGTAAGATAATAAACTTATGGGAATGATATTGCGTATTGCCTCAAGTCACATTGTGGGGTAAGGGGATATTGTAGGCAAAAGTGGGTGCTTCAAGTTCAAATTATCTGCAAATTCAGTAATGAGAGGATGTGTACACGCAAGAAGGACGTTGAAAGGCTTAGTTGCGGATTTGAGGCTATACTATATTAAAGTTTCATCTTCACCCCTATCTCTGCCACCTTCGCAGCATCATAATCGGCCTTGATGCGAGCATAATCTCTGCCGCCATACGAGCTTGGAACAAGATAATAGAGCTCTCCACACTTGTCCGGCACCACATCGATATATAATATCTCTCCTGTCAGCAGGCGCATCATGGGCAGATGGTCGTATCTGAAGCGTACCTCCATCACTCGACAGTTATACTGACGTGCCTCCTCCCAAAGGTCAAACATGCTCAGATCCGTCGTAAAGTAGGCCTCGTCAATACCGCAAAACAAGTGGAATTTGCCCGCAATCAGGGTGAAGACTACGCCTTTGAACTTATTTTTTTTATACGCCATGTAAGAACCATCATACGCAAAAGGCAGGCGGGCGTAAGAGGAAAGTGCCTCTAAATACTCCGCCTCGCTGATGCGTTGGCAGTCTTGGAAGTCGTACAGTCGTGCCACAGCCATCGCCTCATCTTCATGGTACACACTTCTTGCCACACCCTCTTCTTCTCTGAAATCGTGCACCACCTGTCCACCTCTAAGATAGGCATATTCTGGCCAATCATAGCCGTGAATGAGCAAATACGAGTCTAACAGATGCAGATCCCGACGTATGATAATTTCGTGAAGTATATCTTGCGTGGGCTTCAACGCTTTCACGGCGTGGGCTACCGGCCCGCAAGCCTCTATCTTGAGCATCAGGCTGCTCTCTGACAACGCATGCGCCGTCTCAAAACCATAGTCTTGCCACAGACACCTCCATACCTCTGCGAGCCTTCTCTCTATCTCTTCCTGCTCCGTCTGCCAGTTGCTGCGACGCAGCGGAATCACCACCGAGAAGCGCATCTGCTCTCCGCTTCCCGTGAGCAATCCTACCTCCGTCAGTTCATAGGCGTACACCATCGAGTCTTCAAAAGCAAGCACTCTATTCTGCCCTGCGGCAATCTTCTGATGCGTCAGTGCCTCTATGGCTGTGGAAAAATTGTCTTCCCGTTCGATGCGATAGCTCTCGGTCGGTGCTTCCTCGCTCGCTGGCAATGCATCCGTGCCGTCCTCCGCCTTATCTGCCGACGTCCCCATCTCCAGCACGTCACGCTTCTCGGCCCGCTTCTTGGTGTAATGCTCTGCCCAGATGAGCGCCCCGCCGATGAGCAGACCTATTACTGTCGGCCCCTTACCGCCATCGGCAACGACCCCTAAGACCAATGCTCCGATTGCTGTTAAGACAATAGCAATGAGCAGCCATTGAAGTATAGAGTTGATAAAATGATGGTTCATATATGGTTTACCTTACCTTAATTCCGCAGCATAAACTCTTGTGAGAACTCCAAGTGTCTGAGAAACAAAGTTCTCAAAACACTTGGATATGTCAGAAATTTCACCTATCTTGGTGCTGCAAACATAACAAGTAAGCAAAAATCTGACATGGCAAAGGTAGCAATTAAAAACGTGAATATCACTTCTTTCGGTGGAATTTATCACATTATGGATGTTTTCTCAAAGTTGGGCTTTGAAAAACTTACCGAATCTGTATTGGGTAAACGTGGAAGTAGCGGCAAAGCATTCAGCCATGGAAGTATTTTAGGGTGCAAGTTCCAAAACGAAGTGCAATAAAAGAGTGTCCCTCTCCGAGAGATGCAGACAACCTCTCGCTACGCGTCGAGAACGTCTGCATCTCTCGGAGAGGAAAAAGAAACAACGAGCAATACAAATAAAGAATATATTACCAACGACCAGTGGTCTCCAAGACAAATATTTGGGTATCTGCGCATGAGTGAGGGTATAGAGGTATCCCACCAGTCCATCTATAACATCATCCACAATGACACAACAAGGAAGCTTGCAGGGCACACAAGTCATAAGATGAAATACAGGTTCGTCCCAAAGGCGGACATCTTCCAATAAAGGACAGGGTGAGTATCCATGAAAGAAGTAAGGAAGTTGACGGGAAGAGATTTGTAGATTTTGAGATGGACTTGATCGTCGACCCTGTTCAGCACGCCATACTTACAATAGTGGAGAAATCCACTAATATGTTGTTTATGCAGAAACTGCCATTTGGGAAACTGTCAAAGCCTCTGGTAAGAGTCACAGATTCTGTCCACTTCTATTCAGTAGGAAATCAAAAATGTTCAGAATGAGTATGCCATCATCGTTGCGGAAAGTGGGTTGCATGCCTCCTACGATGACAATTTTCAGAAAACTACCACTACTATAATACTATTTTTTGCATTCTTGCACCACCACTGTATATATAAACAATATTATTAATTAGACAGTTGGGGCGTACATAGTTTGGCTCTTCTAACTTTTTGATTTGCCAAGTTTTGCCTTTATCTAAACTATAAAGCAAATCGTATTCTGTATAAGCACCTTTTATATTACCAATAAAACCTATTATTGCTTTGTCATTAGATTGTAAGTTTTTAATAATAGAATAATTTTTGATTATTTTTATAACCCTCGATTGCCGTGCATTGGTTTTATAGCTTATTAAAGAAATTTCATTTTTATCTGTTAACGTGTTCCCAGCAATTATTATAGTATTATTATCTTGTCTTACTATACTTTGGGGCGTTATAGAAAGTCTTATTTCTTTATTTTCTTTTTCTGTACTTCCAAAATACGAGGTTTCACCACTACTAAAAATTGCATATGACTTTTCATTTATACCTAATCCTTGCAAGGCATAATTTTCAATATCAATACTATCTATATTTTGATTTTTATCTAATGAGTATAGCTTTATTGGACCTCTGTTATTCGTATAAAATATTTTACTATTGTTAGTCCAAATTGCAGATATCGGTTTTATATTTGTAAAATTTTTAATATTTTCTTTTTTTATATCAAAAGCTACAATACTAAAATTATAATTTTCTCTCACATCATTTCGTAAAATATAAATATAATCATTTAGTTGAGTACCTATATTAAAATAACTATAATTTAAACTTGAATTTATTTTAACCCAATTTTTTCCTCCATCGATAGTTTTATAAATATTTGCCTCGTCTGTTGATTTGGGAATATTATTTGGATTTTCTAATTCTTTTTCTGATAATTCTTCATATTCTGTATAAGTCCCAAACAAATATCCTTCATATTCTGTTTTGAAATACATATAAGCAAACGCTTGATTTACATCGGGAATTCCTTTACATTTAATCATATTCGTATCGTCTTTACAACCAAACAAGAGTAACAACAAAAAATTAAAAAATACAAACTTTTTCATAAGTCAATTTCTATGGTTGGAATATTTTTTATTATTTCCTTAATTCCGCAGCATAAATTTTTGTAAGAACTCCAAGTGTCTGAGAAACAATATCCTCAAAACACTTGGATATGTCAGAAATTTTACCTATCTTAGTGCTGCAAACATAACAAATAGACAAAATCTGACATGGCAAAGGTAGCAATTAAAAACGTGAATATCACTTCTTTCGGTGGAATTTATCATATTATGGATGTTTTCTCAAAGTTGGGCTTTGAAAAACTTACCGAATCTGTATTGGGAAAACGTGGAAGTAGCGGCAAAGCATTCTGTTATGGAAGTATTTTTGTGGTTTTTCATACTTCCCCATTGGTTTGGGTGGGGGCTTTTATGCTTAGAAAAGAGCCAACAAACACCGAAGCACCTCATATCAACATATAGAGCCCCAAAAATACGTCTCAACATATAAAATTTTCTCACAAGAAAAAATACTGCGGAATTAAGGATATAAGAGTTTTGTTTTATTCCTCTATATTTCAGATGATCATTGTCTTTCCTTTCATTGTATTGAAGTATTTTTCGTTTTGCTGTCACTCCTCTCACTCAATTTTATTCAGGAACCCTTTGGGTTATAGTTGTTTTGTCTTATTTGTTAAAAGTGACAGCAAATTAAATCAAAACTCTTCTTGTTATTTTTTTATTCTTTTTAATTTATTTGTTACCCATCTCTGTTTATATCCTTTTTTTCATTTTTCTAACCTTACTTTTCTTATTTCAGGATCGTATTTTTTTATGCATTTTGTCTTTTCTGTTACTCTGTCTCTTTTATTACTTTGTCTTTCCTCATTCTCTTTTTCCTGTTGTTTTGTTTTTATGTCATTCTGTCTTTCCTATTATTTTGTCTTTATGTCATTCTGTCTCTTCTTTGTCTTTCTGTCTCTTTTCATCTTTTTGTCGCACTTCCTCCCCCCTTTTTCCTTCTCATTTTGGCTTCATTTTTACCCTTTCATCTGTTTATTTTTTGATATTTTTGCCTGAATATTTAAGTATATAAAAATACTTTTATCGTTTTATTTCTTTGTTTGTTTATCTACTTTGTTTTTATTTTCGTTTATTATTTATGTAATTGATTTTTTAATTTAATGTGTTATAATATAAATCTATATTTATATAACCATTTAATATTATTTTTGTGTGTTTATGTTTAATAAATATATAAATATGTTTTAGCATATGTAATTACATAATTAATCAAATGTTGAAATATATAAATAATGTAATGTTGCATTTTGCTTCTCTCTGATATAAGTAAATATATAAATATATTCATGCTTTCTTTGTATCTTTTATTTTACTCTCTCTGTATTTTCTCTTGCTTTTGTTTATCTTATCAGTTTTCTCACTTTGCTATTAAGACTATTCTTTGTGGTTTCTTCTTTGTTTGTTTATTTTGTCGCTTTCAATTTCTATTTGCCAAGCGTTTTCTTTTTTTTCTGTGTGTTTTCTTATTTATGTCTTTGTATTAATCGGTCATTATATTTTTATTTTGCATTATTTTTTTCTAATGCGTTGTAAATGTCAGAATATCAGTATTATATATATTTACTTAAACGAGTATTTATGTTTTTATTTTTCTGTTTCTTTTGCTTTTCCTCTTTTGTTTCAATGGATATTCTTTTCTTGTTTGTCTAAAGTCGTTTTGTTGCTTACCTCTCGATGAAATCGTTGTTTTTCTTATGTTCATCTATTTATTTATTTTATATGATAGGTTTTCTTTGTGCTTTGTTGTTTACTTTTCCTATTGATTATTAGGATTCTATGTTTTTATATATTTGATTAAATATGTTTATGTGTTTTGTTCGGATTCATCGCGTTTTGGCTTTTAGCTTTTCTCTTTTATTGTTTGCAAATGCTTCCTTTTTTCTCTTCAAATGTATTTTTCTGGTCCTATATGTTTGTTCCTTTTTACGCTCACTTTTTTTTGTCTTACTCTTTATTTGTTTGTGTTATTATTTAAATGTTCAAATCGTCAATTACAAAGATATATAACAATGTAAATATATATCGGATTTATTTTGTTCGATATTGTATTAAGAATATAAATATATAAATATAGATTGTTTTCATCCTGTTTTTGTGTTTTTCTTTTCTAATTGATGTTTTTTTCTTTATTTTGTTTATTTGTTTTATGTGTATATAACTACGTAAATATATATAAAGATTAAAAAGCAAAAGGATAAATATTTTATTGCATTTTTGCTTTCTTATCTTTTTATTTTTCTCATTAAAAATGTTTAGATGTATTTGCTTGTTTCGATAAATAGATGTATATTTGCAAGTATAAAAATATAACCACATCAATATGTGTGTATTTATTTAATTCAACCTTTATATAAATATATATGAATTTAAAGACTTTTTCTATTACACCTAAAGAGGGTCAGGTTTTAAATTGGAGCTTGGGCTTATTCGTTGTTTTTAGTGTTTTCAATCTGATTGATGGATGGACATCAGCTCCTAATGCTGGGCAGGGAGTTCTTACGAATGCTTTTGCAACAGTGCAGTCGAATAGCTTTATTCGTGCTGTTGAGTATTTTGTCATTGCTGTGACAAAGTTAGCGATGCTGGAGGTGTTTCGTAGATGTTTAAATAAGAATGGTGATAAGGCTGCACAGTTGACTGTCACAATTATGATGGTGCTTATATTCTGCTTAGCTCTTGCAGGTGCTTTACCACAGTTCCTTTTTACTCAAGAGGAGCAAATTGAGGCAATGCTTCATGGTGGATTACCATCATATTTTTTAACTTTCTCGAAAGTAGCTTTCCTTGTGTTTTTTATTACAAAGTTAGTTCTGTGTGTGCAGTTAGTGCGTACTTATGCTGGCAAGATTCGTTTGTTTGGTGCATCTTTGTTTGGTTGTCAAGCTTTGACGTGGTTGATAGAATTCGCATACTTTGTTGTATATACATGGGTTAGCGGGGCGACGATGACAGAGATTACGTATATTTCTACTATTACCTCTCTGTTTAGTTTCGTTCTTGCTTTGATTCCATTCTGCGTGTTGAAGACGACTATGGTAGTTGATGACTAAAAAAGCAGAATTAAGAATTTACTCACTAATTGATGCTCTTGCTCGTCTGAACCCTTGACACCAGAAAGATGAGTTTCTCAGACGAGAGGGCAGAAATAAGTAATTTATAACTTGAGAATTTGTAGGTAGAGGGACGAAGAATAAAAAATATTGCAGAAATGAGCCCTGATGAAGTGGAGGAGAATTGGCAGATAGAAAGCGTTATGCTACGTCTATGTAGTAAAATGTAAGCTGCTTTGATGAAAAAGTGGGTGAAAAGATAGATATAAGTATCAAAAAGATATTTTCAATACTATCAAACTTGTTGATGAAAGAGAAAGAAATAGCGTTTAAAAGGCGCCAAAAGATAAATTGAAAGGAGAAAACTATTGAAAAGTCCTTTCCTCGCTCAAAGAAAGAGAGAATCGACAGAAAGAGCAGAGTGGGGGAGAGGCAGTCAACTTGCAAAGCTCCGAAAGAGGAAACGGCAAGGGCGATTAATACGTAAACAAGTGAACGGATGAAAATATAAATATTCGAACACGCAAATACGTAAATAAAGAAAAAGATAAGAAATTAAAAATATAAATATATAAACAATGAAGAATAAGAAGATTGTTTTTGCAAATCAGAAAGGTGGAGTAGGGAAGAGTACGCTGTGCATCCTCTTTGCCAACTATCTCGCTGCAAAGGGTAAGGACGTGTGTATCATTGATACCGACTTGCAGAAGACGATTCTGATGCAGCGTCGAAAGGATAAGCTGATCTATGAGGGCGAGGAAGAACCTTATAACGTTCAGGACTTTGACGTGACCGATGTCGAGACAATGCAGACATTAGTTGACTCAGCTTCACAGGTAGAAGGATTCGTATTGTTTGACTCTCCTGGTAATATCAGTGAGGACGGTTTGGCACCACTCTTCGTGGGTGCAGACTACATCGTTTGTCCTTACGAATACGAGGATAAGGCGTTAGACTCAACGGGTGTCTTCGTGCAGGTGCTTAACGTGCTTCGCGAACATAACCCACAGATGACAGCACAGCTCTTCTTCGTTCCAAACCGCATCGACCCACGTGTCGGTACGGCTGAGGAGCAGGAGATGTGGCGCAGAACCGATGAGGTGTTTGGAAACTTCGGACGTGTCACACCAGTTGTCAACAGCCGTGCGACACTAAAGCGTACAAACACTTTTGAATTGCTCGGTACACAGCGTGATGCGGTGAAGAAGGCGTTTGATTATATGCTGAGGAGGATGAAGTGAAAACCTCCCCCCAGCCCCCTCCGAAAGAGGGGGAGTGCCTAACGGGATGAAGTTGGATAAAATAGGACAAGGGCGTTTAGATAAAAGTTAAAAGTCAAGCAGGTTAGGATGGACAAACGATGCTGACTGAGAAGACTTCGTGAGGGCGCAATAGGGGAGAGAGGATGACGAAGGGACACATCAAGTGAAAGGAAATGATAAGGTCCCACGTTTATATATAACAAAGTAAAAACAAAGAAATAAAGATACAATGGCTAAGAAGAAGAAAACAATGGTTATGATGCCTGGTGCAATGACCGACTTGGCACATAGCGTACAGAAGAGTGCAAGACCAAATCCTACTACTAATTCAGAGGAGACGACGACGGATGAGCAGGAAGCTAACGAGCCTGCACAGTATGATACGAACAATGTTGAGCAGGAGGTACGTACTCAGGTTGAGGAACAGCAGCCAGAGGCATATGCTGAAGCTATTGGAGATGTTGACGAGCCAGCAGCACCAACGACCCCTGCAAGTCCGTTTGGTCGTGTAGAGTCTAAGCAAGAGGCTGCAGATCGTAAAGACCGTACTGCACCAGCAGCAAAGAAGCTCCCAAAGGCGGAGGGCAGACAGTTAGCACACGAATATTCTCTTGCAAAGGATAGCGGTGAGGATAGCTGGCAGATTTTCCTTGACTTGGCACGCGACTATAAGGCACGCGACTCTCGTCTGGCTACTGTTTACATCGACTCAGACCTCAAGGGTGTCCTTGATCGTCTGAAGTCTGCTACGAGTGTGAAACTTCCTTCAACAGCCCTATTGAGTGCTATCGTTGCCCGCTTCGTCTTCGAACATGAGAAGGATATTAAGAACGCGATATTTGGAGAGAGTTTGCTGTAAGAACTAAAAAGCAAAAAAGCAAAAAAGCAAAACAACAAAACAGCCCAACTGGCCCCTCCCCCGACCCCTCCCCCATAGGGAGGGGCGTGAAATGCGGGATACCCCTTTGGGTTAGTTGACAAGTGTACGGGTTTACGAGTAGACCAGTTATTTGTAGCAATAAACCATGTGCCCCCCCATAGTGATAGCGCCTTAAAGCGGGTTTACGAGTAGACAAGTTATTTGTAGCAATAAACCACAGTTAACATCGGTACTCATGAGTGGTAGTTTACGAGTTGACGTGTTTACTATGCGTTTAGGGGGAACATGGTCAATAGAGCTAATCATGATTTATAACAGATAAGGGATTTTGAACGAAATGCAATTCAGAAATATCATCTATTTAATTTCTTTTTTACCATTGTATGCTATGGCGCAAGGGGAGAATGCTCATCATGAAGTATCCATGAGTGCGGGTATTATGACAAATCAAGCTTATGATACTCGGCTAACCTATCAATATTACTTGAACAAAAGTATTGGTGTGGGAGCTTCTTTCGGATATTATAAGCAATGGTACGCTAATTATATTCCGCAGTCAGAACTCCATCATGGGGAATGGGACTATTGGAGATTATCAGAA
>CAUTPS010000066.1:0-11495 GCA_963540415.1 uncultured Prevotella sp. | reverse complement strand
TCATCGTCTGCACACGGTTCCAGCTGTCATACGTAGCACCATAGACATAAGTCCTGATATCTGCCACACTTGCCATGACCGTACGGACGGTCTTTGTCACCTCACCCTGTCTGCCGTAGTAATACGCTTCACCACCCGAAGCATCCTCAATGAGGGCAAGACGACCGGCACGGTTGTACTTATCGCCAGCCTTACCATAGGTATAAGTAACACGATTAAAGAGGTTTTCTGGATAAAGCACCTCATGGAGTCGCTCGAAATCGTAGGTGTAAGAGATGTAACCCTTGTCAGATATCGACTTCCTAAGCTCTGCCGTGAGCTTCGTCAGGAGGTTGCCCGCCGCATCATAGGTCATATTCGTTTCACCAGCATCAGGATGGTTCACCATCAGTTTGCGACCAAGCAAGTCGTAGGCATACTTCGTCTCCTTGCCGTTAGGATGCTGAACCGTCATCACCTGTCCGACAGGGTCATAGCTGTACTTCACCGTGATATCCTCACCACGAGCATGCTGCACCGTTTCACGGTTGCGCCCCTTGGCATCCGTATAGCTCTCCGCATGTCGTCCCAGTGCATCCGTGACCGTTGTCTGGAGCATTGGTTCACCGTCATGGCTGCCGATAGAGTAGGCCGTACGTGTCACACTACCGTCAGCAAGCGTAACACTCATGGTACGGTCGTGCGCATCATACTCCGTCTTTGCCTGCAGATCACCCGTAGCATGGTTGTAAGTGCCGATGTTACCATAGCTCTCCGTCATTGGGTAATAAGCTGTAATGTTACGCCCGAAGGCATCGATGACAGCCCTTCCACTGACGATGGAGACCTTTTGATTGCTACCACCAGACCACACCACACCCGTCTGTTTCGTCTGGACAGCACGCATCAGTGAGTCGGCAAAGGTATAGGTGGAAAAGCCACACTAATTTGACCCACCCGACCAGGGCATTTAGTGGGTCAATAATAAATCGTCTTACTGGGTCTAAAATACTTTGCCAGGGTGGGTCAAATTAGTGTGGCTTTTCCACCGTGTATGTATCAGAGGAAACCCAACGAAAGTTAGACTTCGTGGTGCGGAGAATCGGTGAGCATGGAGCGAGCGTTTCGGGATATGTCGAACAGGTACTGCGGGAACACCTCGACCAATACAAGGAAGATGTGGAAAGATGGAGGAAACTCTGAATTACTGCATTCCTCGAATGCAAGCCTACGCCGAGTTACTGTATTCAATGAATGCAGTAACACAGCAGGGGCTTATAATCCCATTTCCTACATCAGCAAGGTGTGTCTTTGTCCCACAAATTACCACTTGTACCACAAAGACTCTTGCCCCGAAAGGGAATTAAATCACTCCGAAGTCGTGACTTATTGTTTTACAAAATAGTACTTTCCTTTTCTAATATAACGCTCGTCCTCATATCTGCCAAAGTGATAGATAAACTTCTGTTGAGGTCTATCAGTATATCTAAGTGTAAGTTGATCATTATTTAATACATATATACCTTTTAAAATCTCTATAGAATCTTTGATTGAGTTATAATCATGAAACTCAAAAGTAGAGTCATTTTTGAAAACAATTCGTATATCAGCTGCATGTGGTATTATCCAAATACCTTGTAAATACTTGAATGCTGTAGATTTCTCCGTTTTTATGACTCTTACTTGATTTTTTTGTACAATACACTTCTTGTTAGGTGCTGATGTACAACTTACGGTGATGAAGCCAATTAAAATTAACATTTTCATTCTCATTTCTAGTATACTCCATGATTAAACAATTCAACTCAACCTCTTTTTTCCTTCTCCCTATTATTTCGCTTGGACGTCTCCAATGGAGCATCAGTGTCCCATCATAGTGCCCTTTATTTAGTTCTTTCAAAAATTCGGAAGAAGGAAATCCTCTTCCAACTCCGATATTAAATGCAAATGAGCAAATGGCATCATATTCATTTTGTGATAGAGGTACTTTTACTAAAGCGCGAATTTTAGGCTCAAATGTTTCTTTTAAATCTTTCATTAAAAGTTTTTTTGCATCGTTTTTCGTAAATCTTGTCCATGCCCTTCTATCAGCATCTGTTACTTTGCTTTTATGAAGTAAGTGTCCAACTCCAATTGTTGCAAATCCTTTAGAGTCATTATATGGATGCGTTATCATTCCTTCTCTTGCTATCAAGAAATTTATGCCTTGTTGACTAATAGACAATTCAGAAACATTTCTCCTTTGTGAAGAATTTGGAATACTTTGTGAAGATTTACTTTTGCCATAAACAACGACATCTGACAAATGAAACGTTCCGTCGAAAATTTCTTGCCCTTCATTTAAAGACTGAATTCCATTGGAATTTATTGTCACACCATTAGCAAGTAATATAGAAAGTGCTTGATCGGTAGAATACCCTGTGTATTTGGCATATGAAGCAGCATTATCACCTCTTTGGGATACTAAATTGCCATTGCTGTTTCTTTCCCAATTCCCATCAGGATCTATTAATAAAATGGGATTACCTAGACAGTAAGTGTAGCTTGAAACAAATGGTTTCGCTTCTATTAATGCATCAGGAGTATTCCATATACTTATCACAGAATTCATGTATCTTGCACCATAATAATACAAGCCTGTCTCAGAATCCATCTCCTTGCCGTTGAACTTGTATGGCATGTCCTCGCTACTACTATGTTCATCCACTAACAGCTCACCATAAGGCAGGTAGGCATCATACTGGGTGATGTTGGCTTTATCATCTGTGATATAAGATGTTGAGCCGAGGTGGTCACTGTGATAGAAGAAGGTCTCTTCTTTTGTGGTGTCGTTGGCAATGTAGCCATAACCAGCCTGCGGGTCATCAGGGTTGCTTGAGTCATTCCAGCTATCATATTTGTTTCACCTGCATCAGGATGGTTCACCATCAGTTTGCGACCAAGCAAGTCATAGGCATACCAACTGCAAATATACAACTTTATTTTGTAAATGAGTCTTTAGATCATGGAAAACGGGGAAGGATAGGGTGCGTTGTGCGCGTAAATGTAACCAAGCGAAAACCATCAAAAGCCCTAATTAAGTTTTAATTTTATTTGCTGTCACTTTTAACATTTCGTGTAATTGGTTCATAATCAATATGCTAAAAGCAAAAAGGGAGTGACAGGAATGACAGCAAAATCGAAATGGTATACGGTAGGCTTTTGTTTTTGAGAGGGAAAGGGAGACTGATAGTTATAAGATACGGCTGTTCGTGGTAAAACTATCCAGCTCAGGTCCTTGTAAACTTATCCGCCCTTCCATATACCACCACCCCATTACGGGCTAATCAGAAATATGTTTACAAGAGATTGAAGTTGTAAGTCCACAAAACCAAAAGAAATGAAAAGCTTTCATACTCGTATCCATAGAAAGTAGGTTTGTAACAAACATGAAATCAGTTAGTTATAAAGCGGTATAAGAAAAAGTGCTTAATTGGACTTCAAAAGGGCGTTAGTTGGACCTCAAAAGGGCATCTTTTGCAAGCCAAGATAATTCTTAAAATACAACTTGTTGAAAATAAAGAAGTTACCTTGTTGGTATAACTAAACAGGTAATGATTTGGAAACGAGCGAGCTACTTGGCTTCGCTGTTTTCTGCCTAACAAAGAACGCTTGTTATTCTGTTTGCAAAGATAATACTTTCTGGCGAATAACAAGCGTTTTTAATGAGATTTTCTTCTTTCTGCACTTTTCTAATGCGATTTTTGATAGGGACTATAATCCTCGTCTGCGCTTCTTCTTTTTGCTGGCTTGGTTTCTGAGTTTACGCTGCCACGCTGTTTCTGCATAGTCATAGCCATGCGTATTTGGTGTAACCAAATCGCCTAACCCTTCCACTACTTCATCGGCTGCGCTAACGATGGTCTCTGCCACTGTACTAATAGGATTTTGTACTTGTGGGGTGTCATTGTCTCGTGAGATAGAGGAACGGCTTGGAGGTACAAGTTGATAACCTATATTAGGTTGTTCTTTCCTTTCTGTCGGCTCTTGTACTGTTAGATGTGGTTTCCTTGATTCTTCCTTGTTGGTTGTTTCAAAGTTCTTTTGCAAGGAACGGTAGCCGAACTCTCTGCCTATTTCAGATGCCTTGAAAGATTGTCCGCCAAATGAGAACTTCAAACCATAAACCTTGCCCTGCTTGTTCTTCATGCGCTCAATGGTGATGCTGTTCTTGTTCAACTCGTAAAGGAACATGGAATGCCCCGTGATACCTGTATCTTTATACTTCTCAAGCAAGGCATAGCAAATCTTCTGTACTTGATACTTTGTTTGTTCTCTTGTGGGGTTAGTCTTTGTCTTTTGGTGTCTCCTTTCTGCCTTGACCTCTTTTGCAATGGTCAAGTGTCTCTCCCTGCTGATTTCCTCTGCCACCTTTGCAGCCCTGTTGCTCACAAAGGTGGTATCATAGACCTCTCCGTACAGACTGATGCGGTTGGCGATGATGTGAATGTGCCTATTATCAGTATCCTTGTGCGTTACTGCCACCCATTGGTAGTTGTCAAGTCCCATTCGCTTGGTAAACAGATGGGCTATCCGCATAAGTTCGGACACAGGCAGCTTTCTCTCGTCCTGCGGTGCGATGCCTATTTCGATACGGAGAAACTTGTTTCTGCAACGGCTATTGTAGTCGCTGACCACTTTCATTTCCTCATAGATAGCCTTTGGCTCCCTGCTGCAAAGATTGTGGAAGGCAAGCCGATAGCCGAGCTTGCCCTCTCTAAAGATATAGTCCAGAGCCGTGCTGCCGTGCGCTATCGCCTTACATTTTCCTATCATTTCTTGTTAGATTTAAGACCTTATATACCTCATCGTCCACACGAAAATGCGGGTCGTAAAATCGCTTAAATGCTTCTTTGGCACATAGCGAGAGGTTCTTTGTGATATGTAGCCAATCCTCGTCCTTGACCTTGATGAGGTTGGAAACCTGCCCATAGAATTTCCCTGTCTGCTGAAGAATGGCAATGGCTTCCCTCTCATTGTCTGTCATCTTGGGAACGGCTGTCACTTCTCCATTAAGGAGTGTCTCACGGCAGTACTCAGAGAACTTCCGCCCTGTGCTTTCCGCCCTTGATTTGATACGCTGCTTCTCTTCACTGGTACATCTTACTTTGATGAACTCTGTCTTGTTCATCCACTGTTCTTCCTTATTCTGTTGCTGCCATCGGGCAGCTTTTCCCTTGTATCTGCTCATATAAGTTTCCTTGAAAGTTTATCATTGTAGATGATTTGTTATTGCTTAATTCCTGAATGCTGACCGATGAGAACGGAGTGATTACGGTCTAATCTCCCCCGACTGTTTGACGAGGGGAGCAAGAGCAGTTTGTGGGTACAAACTGACGTCTTGCAATGCTACCGAACAAACCATTTACGCTTAAAACGTTTTATAGCCTAAAAACGAATGCCGTGCATTCTATGACTAACTGCGTTCGTGGCATTCTCATAGAGAACTAAGCCGAAGAAGAAAAGGTAGACCCTTTTAGCAAAAAAGGTAGACCTATTTGCTCGAAAAGGTAGACCTATTTTGAAGAAAGGGTAGACCTTTTCCCAGAAAACCGTCTACCTTTTCTTGCGGCTTACAGTCTTCTCCATTTCTCTATGTCTTCACCATATTCCTCCAGATGCTGACGCACGATGTTCTCCACTAAACTTGAAAGGTTGCTTCCTCTGTCGCCCAACCTACGCACGATGAAGTCGGCACGCTCCTGTGTTTCTCGGCTCAGATAAACCGCCTTGCGGTCGTTCAGTTTGGTTGGTACAAGATAAGCTTGCTTGTAGGCTTCAAGTGTTTTCTTTTTCATCTTGGCACTGATACGTCTTTGAACAGTTGCACTCTCAGTGTTCCGTGCAGGCTCGGAGTGCATGGTATTCTCTGTGTCCTGCTTGTTTGTTGGTCTTTCTCTTTCAGGAACTGCAGTCGCTTCTTGTGAAGTAGATTCGTTCTCTGTTTCATCTTCTACACCCAAAAGCCATGAAAAATCTTTGTCCGTTGTCTTTGTTTTATTTTCCATTTTGCTATCTAATTTTATGTTTAACTTGTTTTGATTTCTTGCTCTCATTTTGTTCTGTAACCGCCATTCGTTTCTGTTCCTGTGCTTTCTGCTTCTTCTGCTCACGCATACGGCTGACATGAAAATCGTTGAGATCCTTGAAGTCTTTGTAATGTATGTTCATGTCCTCAACATGGAAGCCTGCCTTTATGAAATCTTGAACAGTACTCCGTCCTGCTTCGTCATTGTCAAGGAAGGCACGGATATGGGTGAGGTGTCGGTCATTCAAATAGCGGATAGTCCTTGCCACGTTGCTCACGGAGTTCATCACAAGGCAGTGGTTGGTAATCTCTTCTTTCATTGAAAGGAAGGAGAGGAAGTCCATGAAGCCTTCAAAGATACATACAGGTTCCGCTCTGTCCGTGAATGTCGGAGTAATGTCCTTCGGGGCTATCGTTCCCTTGAACGTCTTGTCGTCCCGAAGCTCATAGCCGCCAGAGAGATTGGCAAAGCCAATGGCTTGGTAGTGCCTGCCCCTTACCTCATAGCTGATACATTTGAGGAAAGGCATACCCTTTTCCAAGTTGATGCAACGCACCTTTGTAAGGTACTCCTGAAAATGTGGTGGCAGAGTGTCTGATATTTCTATCAGTCTCCTTGCTCCATTTACAGCCATCACAGGTTGGGAATTATTTGGCACGAAGTCATTAAGAGAACTATATGTGCCATTAACGGGAGCGTTCTGCCCCAAACGACGGATGGCTTCCGATAGCGTACATCCCTCCATACGCATACAGAGGTCGATTATGCTTCCGCCCCGTCCCTCGCCATAATCTATCCAAAGGTTCTTCTCTGTGTCCACCTTGAAGCTCGGATGCGTTTCCTCCCTGAGCGGTGAACAATACAGGGCATAGGCAGCAGTCCTACGTACAGGCTTGATGCCTTTCCTTTCGAGATACTCCACGATGGGGTATCGCTTGATACGTGATAAATCTTCTTCTTTCATTGTGATATGTTTTAATTAAACTGATTGCATAATTTTTATTTGAATGACAATGGTGTGTTTGAATGATATTTGAATGGTAGTTGAAAGAAAAACTCTTTTCTGAAGTTTTTCCTCTCCAAACTTTTTCATCTTTCTTCTTACTACATACTATTTTAAGTTAAGTAATTGATTTACAATATATTTTTGTAGTACCAAGTCATACTACGAACTTACGACATACGGCTACTACATTTGGTTGCTGCAATAACTTGGCAAGGGACAAGGGAGAATTTTCCTCACCTTATATACATAGATGGGACTGCCGCCCTCACGCCTCTTGCTCACTTTCTCAAAGCCTGCTCTTTTCAAGGCTTCGCCCATGTGCTTCAAGGATAAGGGATGATGCGTATAAAGTCTCAAGTAGGTGATTATCTCGGTGGTAGTCATATAGGTACAGTGGGGATTATCCTCCGTTGGCTTCTCAAAACAACGAAGCAAGAGTTCCATTTCCGCGGTCTGTACTTGGAAGTCCTCGCTCTCTTTGTAAAGCTCTGCTATCTCATCATCGTCAAACCAATAGCGGAAACCTGCATTTAATAAGGCTTTTGCCTCTGCATAGACACTGTCCTTTGAGATTACCTTTGCCCTCTCAATATCTATGGAAAGCACTTCAAAGGGCAGGAATCGTCTGCTGCCTGTGGGATCAGTAAGAAAGTCATTGCCGTTCACCGATGCCACGAAACTTGCCAAGTGGGGATGTTCCTCGACATATTTGTCATAGGGCATGCGGTACTTGACCATCGGGCAGGTGATGAGATTCTTCAACTCGTTCTCGTTACGCTTGTTGAGGGCTTTGAGCTGGTCGTCGATGTTCACGATAAGATTCTGCCCGATATAAGTGAGCGTATCCTTCTCCTGCGGATATATCTTGCCCGTATAGCTGTAACCGTGCAGGGCAGGCGGACAGAGCAGGTCAAGGAAGGTGGTCTTGAACTTTCCCTGCTCGCCTGTCAGCACAAGGCAGGTGTGGTTACGGCATTCACGGTCGTCCATAGCGTTGGCTACCACAGCCACGAGCCACTTGGTAAGGTACGTCAGCCATTTGTCGGGGTTACGCACGACAACGCAACTTGCTAAGGCGGGAATGGCTTTCAGTGAAAGGGAGAAAGCATTGCAGCAATTATTGTATTCGTTAGTGTTACCACAACTAGTGCCTATATCTACTAATGGTAATTCTTTGAAATACTCCTGTATGGGGTTGATGCGTGGAGAAAAACTGCTCTCAATGATGGAATAGAGATTATCGGAAGATGTAACAATCCCGATGTCATTGTCTATCTCCCTGCGGAGCGTGTTGATTTCATAGCGACCTACTTTTGAGAAATGAACATCGTTCTTGCTTCGGTATTCGGTTCTTCCCAATACAGTGTTGTATCTGAACTCATAGCGAGAGGACAGATAGTTTTCTATCTCACCGTTTTTTGAGGAAGTCTTCTTTTGCTTGGGCATATTGTTTCCTCCCTCCGATTTGCTTTTATCTGCATTCTTCTTCATTATATGCTTGGTTTGGTTTCTGAGAGTGAAGTTATGAAGAGAATAGGAAAGTGCCAAGCATTCGGAGAGTGCTTGCATAATGTTGCGTCTGTCTGCTATAAAGTTCACATGTATATTTTGTCGTGGCAGGGCAAGAAAATGGGATTTTTGTGGAAAACAGAGTTGGGAATGATAGCTACAGCCAAAGACAGAAATGTGTGTATTGCCTATGTTTGCTGTATTTTGCGCCGATTGGGATTATCCTTCATATAGGATAAACGGTGAAAGAAAAAATCAAAGAATAATGCGAAAAAGGCAACCGATAAGATATGTTGTCTTTTCCCTCAAGTTCCCTATATTTCCCTGCTGTTCCCTGCTGCTTTGAGGTATAGAAAACACATCCTACTTTTGCAGGCAGAAACGTGCGGTAAGACGCAAAACAATAAGGAATTACAAACAAAAAAACAATAAGACTATGGGATATTTTATCATTACAGACTCTAATTGGGCAAAGCTGAGGAACGAGATACTCAACCTTGCCGAGACCTGCCACAAGGCATTCGGAGAACAGAGCAGGCACACGGACTGGCTGCACAACGGTGATGTGTGCAGGCTGCTCAACATCAGCAAGCGCACCTTGCAGCACTATCGTGATACGGGCGTGTTGCCCTTTGCACAAATCGGGCATAAGTGCTATTACAAGCGTGAGGATGTAGAGCGTCTGCTCAATACAAAAGTCAGAGAAATCAAGAAAAGATAAACCTGTAAACAGATAAGATTATGGAATCGGTAAAAGACCTGAATATGGATGCGGACGAGATGCTGGTCGTGCTCTCGGCGCTTGACAAAGTGAATAGACGTATAAAGGAAGTGGCGCAGACACACAAACCGCTGTTTGGCGGTGAGCACTTCCTCACAGGTAAGGAAGTATGCGAGAAGCTGTATATCAGCCCACGCACCCTGCAGGACTATCGGGACAGGAGGATTATTCCCTATACGCAGTTCGCAGGGAAGATACTATATAAGGAGTCGGATTTGGAAAGGTTGTTGGAGGATAACTATAATAAATAGTTGGATTTGTAAATCTATGCCGGCTCAAAGGTTTCTCCCATTAATTAATTCTATTTTATACAAGCCAATCTCATTCTATATTATAATGAGTTGGCTTGTGTGTCGTTTAAAGGTAGAATGATTTTCAATCATTAGTGTCTGTTTAGCGTTTTGTTCTGCAGGTAAAATCATTCTTCTACTAAGCACTTAAATGTTAAAATACATTGGTTTAGTCTTTTTTTCTCTCATTTTCTTGCATATTTAATTTATATTGCATATATTTGTCACAGAACGTATAAAGCAGGTGATTATGATATACTTACATACATACACATTCACCTTTCTGGTTATAGCCAAGATTCTTCTGATTCGTGGCGTTTGATTTTGAGTAGGAATATGCTTTTTATTCCTACTTATATAATTCACAAAATAAGACTTCATCATGAAAAACGGTTAGTATTTTTCGCCGTTTATGAAGTTTTCTGCGAAAAGCGTGGAATCAACAGAAAAGAATGGATATTTAATTTAAAGATATTATGGTAGTAAACGTTTATTTGATTGACATCATAATTAATATCTTAAAGCAGCAATCTGTTTTTGTAAGTAGGAAAGAAGTTTATAGAGTTCTTTTCTCTGATTCTCATTTTCCGAGTTTGGTTTCTATTACCACCACATTATCTTATTTTGGTATAAATTCAAATGCCTACTTTGCACATATAGATGATTTAAAAGGGATGAGTAATGCACTTCTTCATACAAACGAAAAAGAAGGACACTTTTATATCATGAATAGCATCAATGACGATGTCATAGATTTATATGATGGAAAACGAAAATCTCTCTCTATCTCACAATTTATATCATTATGGGATGGTATAGTCCTCATGGTAGAAGATAAGCATAATTTTGGATATATAGAAAAGAATAACAATAACAAATATGCTTTACCTATAGTTCTTTCTATCATATTTATTCTTTCAATAATGGTAATCTCCGATGAGTTGCTGTATAATTTTATTGCAAATATTTTAGGACTTACTTGTTCTTTTATATTATTTCATCAACAAATAAATATTTATGAACACACTTTATTTTGCAAGATAGGGAAGAATATAGACTGCAACTATGTTTCTAAAAAGAATCCCGTGTCTAAATGGATTCCTGCAGGACTCCCCATTATCGGCATCTATTACTTTCTTTTTGATTTGGCATATTTATTCGCTATACAAACTCAAAACTTTCTGACTTTATCCGTAAATCTATCTGCTGCCCTCATTATGATAGCACTCGCTGTATACCAAATTACTAAAATAAAAAAATATTGCCTGTTTTGTTTAGGAATCACCTTCATTGTCATTCTAAAGTTGGCATTCTTCATATTTCCATTGCCGCCCATAACATTTAGAATATTTACCGAGACGCTATTACTTGCTGCAGTTATCTATATAATTTGCTATCTTCTATTTTTTAAGACTATAAATTCAAAAATATTACTTGAGAGAGAAATTGAACTGTTAAGTATCAAGAGAAACGAAAGTGTGCTTTCATGCTATTTTGATAAAGTAAGTAATTTGAATATTCAACAGAACCTATCTCTATGCTTTGGCAATATAAATGCTCTTGATACAATTACAACTGTTATCAGTTTAGATTGCAAACATTGCAAGAAAGTTGTAAAAGATGTCAATTTATTGATGCAGAAGTTCCCACAAAAATATCGTTGGCAACTTGTCATTGATGGCTTCGAAGCAGTAGATAACAATAAGGAAACATTCATAAAAAATAATAAAAGGCAATTATATCTTTATACGCTTTACCGACATAGCAAGACAGACTGTCTGAAAACTTTATTTGTACAGTCTTATAACAATACTCTGTTAATAATTACGTAATCGTTTGAAAATGAGCAAGTTAATTAACAA
>CAUTPS010000065.1:0-11596 GCA_963540415.1 uncultured Prevotella sp. | reverse complement strand
TCACTTCAATATATAAAAATACCTCACAAGGAATAATGCTGCGGAATTGAGGATTCATACGATTTCATCGATTATCGATAAAGCATACGATGCAGGAATCCCTGTTATCCTCTTCGATCGTAAGACCGATTCAAAAAAGTATACAGCCTTTATAGGGGCTGATAACTATGAGGCTGGATACGAAATAGGCCATTTCATCGGGCAGCAGTTAGATGGTAAAGGGAATATAGCTGAGATTTGTGGATTACAAGCATCGTCTCCTGCAATCGAACGAAGCAGGGGTTTTATGGATGCGCTGAAGAGTTACCCTAATGTAAAGGTTGTGGCTCGTGGGTATGGAGACTGGATAAAAGGAAGTGGTGTAACGGCTATGGATAGTATACTTGTACAGTCTAAGGAGTCTTTCCAATATGTCTTTGCACAAAATGACCGTATGGCTTTAGGTGCTTTGCAATCTATAAAGAAGCATAAGGTTAAGGGAATAAGAATAGTTGGAATAGATGCTCTTCCTGTACCAGGAGGAGGTATGGAGAATGTGCGTGATGGTAATTTAGAAGCTTCTTATATCTATCCTACCCGAGGCGATTCGGTTATGCAACTCGCATTGAATATCCTTGAGAAGAAGCCTTATAAGCGTGACAACTATCTAAAAGGTGCATTGGTAACAAAGGCAAATGCTAATGTTCTACTTATGCAGAATGAAGAGATGAATAAGCAAACAGCTCGTCTCAATGCACTTCATGGGAAAGTGGATACTTATTTGGTGCAGTATAATCATCAAAAGATGTATATTGTGCTTTTTAGTATAATCCTTTTCTTGCTGATAGGTATTATGGTTTATATCTATCGAACTATCCTTATGAAGCGAAGAATAGAAGAAGATGCCAACAAAGCAAAACTTCAGTTTTTCACAAATATAAGTCATGAATTGCGTACACCACTTACGTTGATAGCTGATCCTGTGAACTATATCATCCATGATGATAACCTTAATTTACAACAACGAAGTATGCTTCAGATAGTACAACGTAATGTGCTTGTCCTGACACAATTGGTCAGTGAGATTCTTGACTTCCGTAAGGTGCAGAATGGCAAGATGGAACTACGCCTCTCCGATTTTAATCTTGCGGAAAGTATGAAACAATGGATTATGCTTTTCAGTGTCTCTGCACAGAAGAAGCATATTGCCATTAGTATGGATGCTCCTGATACACTCATCCTCAGAGCAGATCAAGATAAGATAGAGCGAATCTGTTATAATCTTCTTAGTAATGCCCTAAAATATACGTCTGAAGGTGGAGAAATCACTCTGACAGCTAAAGAAGAGAATGGACGTGTTATGATTAGTGTGGCAGATAATGGTTGTGGTATTTCAAGTGATGAGCTTCCTTATATTTTCGATCGTTTCTATCAAGCAAAGAATGCTGGACGTGGTACGGGTATTGGGTTGGCTATTGTGAAAGCTTTCACAGAACTGCATCACGGAGAAGTAAGTGCTACAAGTGTAGAGGGAAAAGGAAGTACCTTTACTATTCATATTCCTATTAGACAGAAAGGAGAGGTAACTAACCAGCCTACAGAGAAAATAGAACAATTGGTTGAGCCATCATCCGCACAAGAAGTTCCGAATCAGGCTCGTCATATAGACGAACTTATACAGCCTTATCAAACAGATAAACCAGAGGTGTTAATCATTGATGATAATATCGATATTCGCACTTATTTAAGGTCGGTACTATCCGAAAAGTATAATGTGAGTGAAGCCGCTGATGGAAAAGCCGGTTTAGAACTTGCACGGAAAATAGTTCCAGACATAGTGTTGTCGGACATTATGATGCCTGTGATGGACGGATTAGCGTTTTGTCAACAGCTGAAAACGGATAAAGCTATCAGTCATATACCTGTCATTTTACTAACAGCACGTAGTCTTGATGAGCAACGTGCTGAGGGGTATGAGCATGGTGCAGATGCTTATTTGTCCAAACCATTCTCGCTTCGTCTACTTTTTTCACGTATTGATAATCTTATTCAAAGTAGGAAGAAACTTAGTAAGTTATTCTCAAATAGTGATGAAAATGATGCTTTTGAAAAGTTGTCCAATGAAACAGATAAGACTTTTGCAGCACAATTGCGCAAGATAATTCAAGACAACCTTAGTGATAATGAGTTTAATGTAGAGCGAATAGGCGATGAAATCGGCCTTTCTCGTGTGCAGCTTTATCGGAAAGTGAAGGCTCTTACTGGATATTCTCCTGTAGAAATGCTTCGTAAAGCCCGTCTCACTCGTGCCCGCCATTTGCTTCGAACCACGGAAAAGACGGTGTCAGAGGTGGCTTATGCTGTTGGTTTCTCTACGCCCAGCTATTTTTCAAAGTGCTATAAAGACGAGTTCGGAGAGAGTCCCAAGAAGTGATAATAGAATTATGTAATCTGTTTAAAATAAGTGATATAGGCACTTGTAGATGTGTAAATCTCCTGTAATGTGGGGCGTTGAACACTTAAGAAAATGAACGATTTGTCAGATTCGTGAGAATAGACAAATCGTTCATTTATTATTAATATCTTTTTTATGTAACATTTATTACATTCAGTGAACGATTATTATTGGAAAAGAATATTACCATTTCTTATCTTTGCGCCATAAAACCAAAAAGAATATTATTTAGTATTACTAACTATCAGAAAGTCATGAAACAATTATTGCGAGTAATCATGAGTCTGTTACTTCTGACGTGTTGTGCTGGGGTTATGGCACAAACTGCAGATGTTAGCGGTAAAGTGATTGACGAACAGGGGGAACCTGTTATCGGTGCATCAGTGGTTCAGAAAGGTACATCAAATGGTACTGTCACCGATATTGATGGTAATTTTGCCTTTAAGTCTCCACAAAATGCTACACTTGTAGTTTCCTATGTAGGCTATAAAAGTGTAGAAGTAAAAGCTGGTGTCGGAATAAAGGTACAGCTACAAACAAATGCGAGTGAACTAAACGAAGTCGTTGTTACGGGTTATACAACCCAACGCAAAGCAGATCTTACAGGAGCTGTTTCGGTTGTAAGCGTAGATGAATTAGCTAAGCAGAATGAGAACAATCCTATGAAGGCGCTACAAGGTAGGGTTCCTGGTATGAATATCTCTGCAGATGGTTCACCTTCAGGATCTGCTACGGTACGTATTCGTGGTATTGGAACTCTGAATAATAACGATCCTCTTTATATCATAGATGGTGTACCGACTAAGGCTGGTATGCATGAGTTAAACGGTAGTGATATAGAAAGTATCCAAGTTTTGAAAGATGCTTCATCTGCTTCTATCTATGGTAGCCGCGCAGCTAATGGTGTTATCATTATTACTACAAAGAAAGGTAAGGAGGGAAGAGTAAATGTAGATGTTGATGCTTCTATTGCGGCGTCAATGTATGCCCGTAAGATGAAAGTTCTTAATGCGAAACAATATGGACAGGTAATGTGGCAAGCTTATGTTAACGATGGTATGGATCCAAATACTAATGGTTTAGGATATCGTTACGACTGGGGTTACGACGTACAAGGAAATCCTGTGTTGAATGGCATTAGCATGCGTAAGTATCTGGATGGTGCAGGAATAACACCTGCTGCTGATACAGATTGGTTTGATAAGACGACACGTACAGGTGTTGTTCAGAACTATAATGTAGCGGTAAGTAGCGGTTCAGATCGTCATTCTTCTTATTTCTCATTAGGTTATTATAAGAACTTAGGTATCATTAAAACATCTGATTTTGATCGTTATTCAGCTCGTATGAATACTGAATATAAGTTGATAAAAGACGTTTTAACCGTTGGAGAGCATTTTACGTTAAGTCGTACGTCAGAGGTTCAAGCACCTGGTGGGTTCCTTGAGAATGTTCTTCAGTTTAATCCTTCACTCCCTGTTTACACAGAGAATGGAACTTATGCAGGTCCTGTCGGTGGTTATCCTGATCGTGAGAACCCAGTTGCACGTCTGTATCGTAACAGCGATAATCGCTATGTTTATTGGCGTACTTTCGGTGATGCATACATAAATCTTCATCTTTTTAAGGGATTTAATTTGCGTTCAACCTTTGGATTGGATTATGCTCAGAAGCAACAGAGATTCTTTACTTACCCTATAACAGAAGGAACGGTTGCTAATTCAAAGAATGCTGTTGAGGCAAAACAAGAACATTGGACAAAATGGATGTGGAATGCTGTTGCAACTTATAATTTGCAAGCTGGTTTACACCGTGTAGACGCAGTGGCAGGTCTTGAGTTGAATCGTGAAGATGATAACTACTTCTCAGGTTATAAAGAAGACTTCCTAATTCTTAATCCTACCTACATGTGGCCTGATGCTGGTACTGGTACTGCACAAGCCTATGGTGGAGGAAGTGGATACTCTTTAGTGTCTTATTTCGGTAAATTGAATTATAATTATGCTGACAAGTATTTAGCTTCATTCACCCTTCGTTATGATGGCTCATCACGATTTGGTAAGAACAATCGTTATGCAACATTCCCTTCAGTTTCTTTGGGATGGCGCATTAATCAAGAGAAGTTTTTAAAGAGTGCACAATGGTTGAATGATTTAAAACTTAGAGCATCGTGGGGAGCAACTGGTAATCAAGAGATTTCTAACATCGCGCGTTACACCATATATGTTAGTAACTATGGAGTAAATGAAAATGGTGGTCAGAGTTATGGTACATCATATGATATAGCAGGAACCAATGGTGGTCGTCAATTGCCAAGTGGATTTAAACGTGACCAACTTGGTAATAATGATATCAAATGGGAAACGACCTATCAGACTAATCTTGGTCTGGACTTCTCGATGTTCAACTCTTCACTTTATGGAAGTTTTGACTGGTATTATAAAAAGACTAAGGACATTCTCGTACAGATGGCTGGTATCGCAGCTATGGGAGAAGGAAGTACACAATGGATCAATGCTGGTGCTATGGAAAACCGTGGTGTTGAGCTAAACTTGGGTTATCGCAAGACAACCAATGGTGGTTTTCATTATGACATAGCAGGTAACATCAGTACTTATCGTAACAAGATAACTGCATTGCCCGCTACTGTTGCAGCCAATGGAACTTTTGGTGGTAATGGTGTGAAGAGTGTTATTGGACATCCAATGGGAGCACAGGTAGGGTATATCGAGGATGGTATCTTTAAAAGCCAAGATGAGGTTGATAACCATGCAAACCAGGGTGGAGCAGCCCTTGGGCGTATGCGTTGGAAGGACTTGGATGGTAATAATGTGATTACGGAAGCAGATCAAGACTGGATTTATGACCCAACACCAGACTTCTCATACGGACTTAATGTTTATCTTGAATACAAAAACTTTGATTTCACAATGTTCTGGCAAGGTGTACAAGGTGTAGATATCATCTCTGACTTAAAGAAACAGACTGATATTTGGGCTGGTTTGAACATTGGTTTCTTAAATAAAGGACAACGTTTGTTAGATACGTGGAGCGTTACCAATCCAAATAGTAATATTCCTGCGCTCTCGCTCTCTGATAATAATAATGAGAAGCGTGTATCTACTTATTGGGTAGAGAATGGTTCCTACTTAAAACTGCGTACTATTCAGTTAGGCTATAATCTGCCAAAGAGTATGACTAATCGTCTTGCAATGCAGCGTTTACGTTTCTACCTTAGTGCGCAGAACTTATTAAGTATAAACAGTAAGAGCTTTACGGGTGTTGACCCAGAGAATCCAAACTATGGTTACCCGATTCCACTCAATATCACATTCGGTATAAATGTTACATTCTAACAATTTTTTTCTGACAATATAATATGAAAAAGATAATATATTCAGCACTTGTGCTCGCCACTCTTAGTATGACAAGTTGTTCAGACTTCTTAGATGAACACACTCCACAGGCAACGCTAAGTGATAAGCAAGTAAAAGAAGCGAATCATGTTGATGAACTCGTAATATCAGCTTATGCCATATTTATTTCAGCAGAAGATATTAATTCTTCGTTTTCAATGTGGAATTATGATGTCCGCAGTGATGATGCCTATAAAGGTGGCAACGGTACCAGTGATGGTGATGTGTTCCATCAACTTGAAATAGAACAAGGAGTATTAACCACGAACTGGAATATCAGTGATATGTGGCAACGACTATACAATTGTATATCACGTACCAATACGGCAATAGCACTTCTGGAACAAGTTGATGCTTCTGCTTATCCTCAAAAGAATGAGCGTTTGGCAGAAATGAAGTTCTTACGTGCTTATGGACACTTCTTGTTGAAACGATTGTATAAGAACATACCTTTCGTTATTGACCCTAACCTTAAGACAGAACAGTATAATACGCTTTCTAATCGTGAATACACAAATGATCAAGGTTGGCAAGTAATTATTGATGACTTAATGGAGGCTTACAATAATTTACCTGTACACCAGGCAGATAAGGGCCGCCCTACGAAGGCTTCTGCAGCAGCTTTCTTGACAAAAGTTTATATGTATAAGGCTTATCATCAAGATAATGAGAATACGAATGAAGTTACAAGTATCTCAAAAGACGATCTCTTGAAAGCTGTTCAGTTTAGTGATCCTGCAATTTATGCTGCTGGGGGCTATGGCTTAGAGAGTGATTTTCATAATAACTTCAGACCAGAACCACAGTTTGAGAATGGCAAGGAAAGTCTTTGGGCAATGCAATATTCTATTAATGATGGAACTAAGAATGGTAATCTCAACTGGAGTTACGGACTAATTGTACCTAATATTCCAGGTGTGACGGATGGTGGATGTGATTTCTATAAACCAAGTCAGAACCTTGTTAATGCCTATCGTACAGATGCTAATGGACATCCATATATTGGAACATTCAATAGCAAAGATTATAACAAGACCACTGATTATGCAGATCCCCGTCTCTTCTTGACAATAGGTATTTCAGGTTTGCCATACGAATTTAATCCTAAGTTTATAATGGATAAGACTGCTACATGGAGTAGAAGTAATGGATTGTATGGGTATTACGTTACTCTTAAACAGAATGTAGATCCAGAGAGCCCTTATCTAAAGAAAGGTGCTTGGTGGGGTACATCAGAGAATCGTATAGTCTTCCGTTATGCTGATGTTCTACTTGAACGTGCTGAGGCTTTGGTTCAGTTAAATGATGGTCGTATTAACGAGGCAATCAATCTCGTTAATCAAATCCGTAATCGTGCTAAACAAAGTACTGGCGCTATCAGCAATTATCAGAGTGATTATGGTGTAAGGATGAATGTTATGCCATACACAGGAACTTACAATCAGGCTGAGGCACTTGATATTGTTAAGATGGAGCGTCGCTTAGAGTTGGGTATGGAGTCTGAAAGATTCTTTGATCTTGTAAGATGGGGAGAGGCAGAACGCATACTCAACAAGTACTATGCTGAAGAAGCTAATGACTGTTCAATCTATACAAGTGCTCACTTCACTAAAAACAAGAATGAGTACCTGCCTATTCCATATGCACAAATAGCAGCTTCAAACGGACATTATAAACAAAATATTGGTCAATGGTAAAGTATGAAAACAAAAATAATAACACTACTCACAGCACTTATTGCTTTCTTTACATTAAGTAGCTGCAGCGATGAGAATAACTCCTCTGACCTGCAATTGAACGGATTATGTTCAGTCGATTCTATCGTATTGGACAGTTATAAAGGTATTGTAGATCAGCCTTCACGCACAATCACGGTGCGTGTTCCTGAGACTTATGATGTCACAAACATGACTGTTAGCAAACTTAAGCTAAGTGCTGGTGCTATTAGTAATATTAAAGAGGGAGATAAACTTAATATGCTAACTGCTCAGGTGCTTAGTATTAAGAATGGTGATGTCTTCCTTGACTGGACTATCAATGTGTTACGAGATGAGGCAAAGATAACCTCTTTCAAGATTAATGGGACCTACAATGGCGTTATTGATGAGAAGAACAAGACCATTTCGGTCTATGTTCCTAATACACTTGACCTCCATTCTCTTACTCCTACAATAGGATTGAGTACCAATGCGACGGTTAGTCCATCTAATGGCGTTGCAACAGACTTCTCTAATCCTGTTACCTATACTGTTACCAATAACACAGCTTCTGCAAACTACGTTGTAAAGGTAACAGCTATCGGTAAGCCTACCGCAGTCTTTGTTGGTCTTCCAGCGACGATGAACGAGCTTAATCCCGAGGAGTTAGCAGCTTGTAAGTGGATGCTTCAGAATGTCCCGAACTCATTATACGTTTCATTTACTGATATTAAGAATGGTACGATAGATCTCAGTGAATGCAAAGTTGTTTGGTGGCATTATCATAAAGATGGTGGAGTTGATGGAAAGGAAGCATTTGAAAGAAATGCACCAGAAGCTGTCAATGCAGCTGTTGCATTAAGAGACTATTATAATAATGGTGGTTCTTTCCTATTCACTCGATATGCTACCAATATGCCAGCTGAGATTGGTGCTGTAGCAAACGGCGGAGTACCAAACAATTGTTGGGGACAGAATGAAGCTGATGCCGAGAAGGTGAATGGCCCTTGGAACTTCTTTATTCAGGGACACACAAGTCATCCTCTTTTCCAAAATCTTATTATGAAGAGTGGAGAACCCAATGCTGTTTTTACTTGTGACGCTGGTTATCGTATTACCAACTCTACTGCACAGTGGCATATTGGTGCTGATTGGGGTGGTTATGATAATCTAAATAAATGGCGTACAGAGACAGGAGCACAAGATCTTGCTTATGGAGGAGATGGTGCTGTCGTTGTATGGGAGTTCCCTGCTACAGGAACGAAAGGTAAGATTCTGTGTATTGGTTCTGGATGTTATGATTGGTATAGTGTCGATGACGTGCCTGCTTACTATCATAATAACATCGCTAAAATGACACAGAATGCGTTCAACTATCTTATGAATCATTAAATAATATACAACTGATATGAGAACTATGATATATTCTCTCGCTCTCGTTGCGACATTATCAGCTTCATTAACAAGCTGTAGCGACGACAAGACCATGATAGAAGAAAAAGATTGGAATACGACAAGCTATTTCAAATCTACTGATGAAGTGGCACAAACCACTTTTTATAAACCAGCCGTTGGTTATGTTGGAGATTTAATGCCTTTTTTTGATCCTAAGACAAAGGACTTTAAGGTGATGTATCTACAGGATTTTCGTCCTAATCAGGCTGGTACTTACCATCCTATATGGGCTGTTGAAACAAAGGATGGGGCTAATTATCAGTCTCTTGGTGAATTGATCCATTGTGGTGGTATCAATGAGCAGGATGCTGCATTGGGTACTGGTTCAACGGTTTATAATGATGCAGATGGATTGTATTACACCTTCTATACAGGACATAGATATCAAACAACTTCTTCCAATAATGGTGAGATGGTAATGATGGCAACATCACCCGACTTCAAAGCATGGACTAAGAATCGTGTCTTTCGCTTGAAAGGTGATGATTATGGTTATAGTAAAGATGATTTCCGTGACCCCTTTGTTTTCAAAGGTGATGACAAAAAATGGCACATGCTTGTTTCAACGCTGAAGGGTAATAAAGGTAATCTGGCAGAGTTTACTTCCGATGACCTCAAGACATGGAGCCATGCTGGAACGTTCATGACCATGATGTGGGATCGATTCTATGAGTGTCCAGATGTGTTTAAAATGGGAGATTGGTGGTATCTTGTTTATAGTGAGAAGCATTCTGCCATCCGTCGTGTACAGTATTTCAAAGGTAAGACACTTAACGAACTGAAGGCTTGTACGGCGAATGATGCTGGGTTATGGCCTGATGCGCATGAAGGCTTCTTAGATAGTCGTGGCTTCTATGCTGGTAAGACTGCGAGTGATGGTCAGAATCGTTATATCTGGGGTTGGTGTCCAACACGTCCAGGTAAGGATAATACTGCCGTTGGTGCTGCACCAAATGAACCAGAATGGGCTGGCAATCTTGTTGTTCATCGTCTCATACAACATGCAGATGGTACGCTTACATTAGGAGAGGTGAAAGGTGTTAGTGATAAATATGACAAGAAACAAGAAGTAAAGGTGATGGCAACGAGTGATCATGGTGTTGAGAAAGTAACTGATGGTTATAAACTTTCAGGAGATTCTTACTTACTTTTCAATCGCCTTGGATATCACAATAAGATTACCTTTACTGTAACAACCTCTAATAACTGGGATAAGTTTGGTGTCTCATTCGTACGTGGTACAGACTCTAAGAAGTATTATTCTATGATTGTAAATCCAGAGAATGAACAGACACGTAAGATTAACTTCGAAGAGGAAGGTTCAGAGGGGCGTGGTTTTATAAATGGTATTGATGGTTACAACTTTACACGTCCTTCAGACAATACCTACCATGTGACCATTTACACAGATAATAGTATAGCGGTAATGTATATCAACGATATATGTTGCTACACCAACCGTGTTTATGGAATACAAAAGAACTGTTGGAGCATTAATAATTATGGAGGCAACATTACCATCAGTAATCTTGCTGTAAGTCAGTATTAAGGCTATAATTAATTTCATCAACAAAGATAGAATTAATAGGACTGAAAAATCGTTTGTTCTGTGAGAAATTGCCTTTCATTGCAAAAATATCATTGAATGAACGATTTTTCTTACGAACTTATCAATAAAATGTCTATCTTTGTCTAACAGAAACTTAAAATGTAAATATACAACCTACAATGAAAAGAAAGATTAATTTATTGGCTTTTTGCCTTTTCTTAACTTCTACGTTTATGTATGCACAATCATTCTTAAGTTCAAATCACGTAATAAAACGTGTGAAGTCAACCGATAAGTATATTCTTCTTCCTGTAGAGGAGGATGAAGGTTATGCACATGTTCGTGTTATTAAGGATAACCATGTCGTGAAAGAGTTCAATTGTAAGCTTGCTGTTAATAAGACGGATTATAATGTTCCGCTTGATATCAGTGAATATGGTGGTGATGTCTTACTTGATATCCAGTTTACAGGTGACAAACATAGTATTGGCTTGATTAATAATTTTGTATGTTGGAAAGAAATTAAATCAGCGAATATGTTTGACACTAAGAATCGTGAAAAGTTTCGTCCTATCTACCACCATACCCCAGTTTATGGTTGGATGAACGATCCAAATGGTATGTTTTATAAGGATGGTGTGTGGCATCTATACTATCAGTATAATCCTTATGGTTCGCAGTGGGAGAATATGACATGGGCACATAGCACCTCTACCGACCTCATGCACTGGAAAAATCAGGGAGAAGCTATTCAGCCAGATGCATTGGGTACTATTTTCAGTGGTAATTGTGTGGTCGATAAGGAGAATACTGCAGGGTTTGGGAAGGATGCTGTAGTTGCTTTCTATACCTCTGCAGGGGCTGCACAAACGCAGAGTATTGCCTATAGTACGGATAATGGTAAAACCTTCAAGAAGTATGCTAACAATCCAATTCTCACAAGTAATGTACCCGATTTTCGCGATCCAAACGTCTTTTGGAATGAAGAATTGAAGCAATGGAATCTTATTCTTGCAGCAGGACAGCAGATGAATATATATAGCTC
>CAUTPS010000064.1:0-11633 GCA_963540415.1 uncultured Prevotella sp. | reverse complement strand
ACCATTGATGATGTTTTAGTTAGTGTCTTCCGTGCTCCCCATAGTTATACGGGTGAGAACAGTACGGAGATATCTTGTCATGGTTCTGCTTATATTCTTAATCAGGTTGTAAAGGTACTTATTGATGCTGGTTGTCGTCAGGCTCAGCCGGGAGAGTATACACAGCGCGCTTATCTGAACGGTAAGATGGACCTTAGTCAGGCAGAAGCTGTTGCCGATCTTATCGCTGCTTCTAATCGTGCAACGCATCAAGTGGCATTGAGCCAGTTGAAGGGCCATTTTAGTTCGGAGCTTTCACTTTTGCGTGAACAGCTCTTGAAGATGACTTCTTTGTTGGAGTTAGAACTTGATTTCTCTGACCATGAGGAACTTGAATTTGCTGATCGTACAGAACTGAAAGCATTGGCTGAGACGATACATCAAAAGATAAGAATACTTACAAACTCTTTTGAGACAGGTAAGGCACTGAAGAAAGGTGTGCCTGTTGCCATTGTTGGTAAGACGAACGTGGGTAAGTCGACTCTGTTGAATTGCCTTCTTCATGAGGAGAAAGCTATTGTTTCAGATATTCATGGTACAACACGTGATGTCATTGAGGATACAACAGAAATCAAAGGTGTTACCTTCCGTTTCATAGACACAGCTGGTATTCGTCACACTGATGACCAAATTGAGAAGTTAGGCATTGAGCGTGCTTATCAAAAGATGGATGAGGCTGCCATTGTCTTATGGGTTATTGATGAGCAGCCAACGGCAGAAGAATGTGCTGAAATGCAGCGTTTGACACAGGGTAAGCACTTGATAACAATCTTCAATAAAATCGATAGTAAAGTGGTAGAGCCTAAGCTGGTAGATAATGACTTACATATAGTCTATATATCAGCGAAGTTAAAGCAAAATATTAAGGCTTTGGAGGAGGCTATTTATGAAGCTGCTGATATCCCTGAGATAAGTGAGAATAGTGTTATCATTACTTCTGCGCGCCATTACGAGGCATTAACGCATGCTGACGAATCTATCTTACGTGTCATAGAAGCTCTCGACTTTGAACTTAGTGGTGACCTTGTTAGTGAAGACTTACGCATCTGTCTTCATCAACTCGCTGATATAACAGGTGGGCAGATTACCCCACATGAAGTGCTTGGGAATATATTTAAGCACTTCTGTATAGGTAAGTAAGGTCTTTGGATAGGTTACTCTCTTTGTGTCGTAAGTCCTTATCCTTGAGAAATGTAACCCTCTTGATCATAGCCTTTACGCTCATGATGAATGAGGTCTATCAATTGCTGAATCTCTATTCTATCTGATTTAATATCCTTATAACGAGCATATTGTTCGTTATAACGTCTTGTTGAGCCACATCTTAACCGTGAGGAGATATCTTCTGGGATTAAGAAAGATGTGCGTTCTGTGCCTAAATGCTTCTGAAATTCAGACAGGAATATATGAATACCAGCCAAATCAAAGTCGCCAAAGTGGATATATGGATTGGGAATAGTTACCAGCCATTCTCTAAGATCAGTTGATTGTGGATAGCGTGAGACGAACAGTACTTTTTGTGAAAGTCCATGTTTATGTAGATACTCATTAAAGAAGCCCCTTTGTTGACGTACTTTTCTGAAATTCTCCATATTCTCAATTCCAATGATAATGACATCATCTGGAATTGCAAAAGTTCTCCAATCAGAAACAAAAAAGAAACATCCTTCTTGTGGATTGATGGTAAATGGTTTTTTATTCAATTGACATTCAATCAACTCATACGTATTCACAGGGAATCCAGGACACGAACGTATAGTCACGAGTTTAGAGTTTCCTGTCTCGCTTGCCATAGAACTTCTTGAGTCGAAATTATCGACATCCAAAATACGATAGTTCTCATCCTTATCAATAAGAAACCTTTTTAATGCTTCGATATTGTTGGCACGATACGATTTTCTCGACCCATGTATAATGATTTGCAATAGACCTTCCTGGATAAGTTCTGTCAGTAGTCTATTACTTATCCTTGAGCCTGCAACGGTCTCGCCAGCTATTAACGCTTGTATAGATGCACTTACTGCCATAGTCTTTCGATGTTATATTCTTTTTAAAAGTTTCTCAACTTTCGTCTTTACACCATGCTTGCTTAGTAGGTAAGTATACCGATAATCGTATGGATTATAGGATGTTGGTGAACTATTTATTAGCTGAATATTACGTGAGTTGGCAAACTGTAAGATGCCTTTAATGTTGTTTGGATGTAGACGACCAATCTCATCCATCATACAATGGACAATGAAATCACCGCTCTTACGGGCTGCCTTCTTCTTGAATACGTTGATAAGCATGATGTTAACCATTGCCTTCACTAAGATGTCTGTTCCGTCTGAACCAACGTTATTAATGCGTTCTACCCAGCTTGTATCATTGTCGTTCTCCTTTACACGGAATTGTAAACGGAAGGAATCGCCCAATGATACGATGTTACGAGTTGGCTCGTTCTGTAACTGATGAGATAAGCTTTTCAGATAGTCTACAACCTTTCGGTTTACTTCATCACGATTATCACTTGAGAAGAGGTTAAGTTCTCCTATAGAAAGAGCATTCTCTATGCAGTAATTATGAATGGATATAAGCAACTGCATAAGCTTGTCTGACGACTCATTTGCTCTTAATTCTATACTTTTAATGACTCCAGCAAAGTTCTTCTCAACAAAGTCTCGATTGATGTCAAGGATTACTCCATCCACATCTGATCTACGTTTCATCAACGCGCCGACCTCAGTTGAAATACGTCCTAAGATGTCTTTGTAATGTTCACTGGTACGTCTTCGGTATTCTTCTATCTTATTATTGTCGATAAACTCTTGTAAGTCAACTGCAATCTGCATATAATCTGCGTCTGTGATAGGCATTGTGTTGAAGTGAAAAGCATTCTGCGGCTTAAAGTTACGATTGAAGTTTACGACTGTTCCTTTTAGTATCTCAATGGCTTCTCGTTTCTGATTAATGGTGCCTCTCAGCTGACTTATTAGCTGTAGACAGTCTAAATGCGTAGACTTAACCTTATTATCAGCGAGATAATCGTTGGATACTAAGTGTTCATTTTCTATAACTTGATGATATTGATTTAGTCCATCTCGTCTATGAGCGAGGTCTTTTTGGATCGCTCTCTGTTGGTCTTCAAATCCCTGCTTTTTCTTCTCTATGCGTATTCTTTTGTCTTCGTAGCGTTGTTGCAACATAATAAGTCGCTGCCCAATCTCCTTTATATTGTTTTTAATATCAGCCTCTTTGGAGAAGAGAGTATCCACCGCATCTTCGTATTTGATTACGTCATTGCGGTCTGTTTCTATCTGTTGAAGTAGCTTGTTAAGCTCATCAAGTGCTTTGCGATATTCGTTCAATAGTTTGATATCTACTCCCTTGCCTTCAAGTTCGGCTTTTTGTTGCTCGTCAAGTTGAACTTTTTGATTTTCAAATTCCTGATTATGCAATTCGGATTCAGTCTTTTGTTGCTCTTGAAACGCATGTAATTCATTATTAAGTGCCTTTACAGACCTATTGAACGCTGCATCAAGTTCCTTCAAATCCTTTTCATTCTTAGCATCATTCTTAGCTTGTCTTTCTTTCTCAGCTTCAACTTTAAGAGTGGCATCATTGAATGCACGCATACGTAACTCTTGTTCGCTTGAGATTATTTCCTGCTCTTCCATCTCTAATTTATGCCATTGGTTCTGCAGGATCTGTCTCTTTGTAGGTATTTGTTCAGCCTCCACTCTTAACTGAGTAGCCTCTTGACGTAATGGTTTAAGTAGGTTACCATACTTCTTACCGAGCTTAGATATTTCCTCTTGAAGGGTCACTGGCAGTTGTGATAGCTGTCTATTCAATAGCTGAAGTTGGCTCTCTAAATTTTTCTTCTTTGTCTTATACTCATCAGGGGTACGATGGGTAGGCTCAATATTTTCCAAGTTGAGCTTTACTCCAAATAGGTTGTCCGTTTTCTTGTCTAACGTCGGCTCAAGTCCTTGGGCGTAGAGTATCCGTTCTTCATCTACAACTTTTCCAATCGTATCTTCCCACCCTTCAGCGTTCTCACACAACCAATGATACAGCGAGTCTTCCAGATGTGACAGCAAGTCGTTGATTCTTTCAATCTCATTACGGCATATTGTACGATCGTTCTCCAATCGCTTTTGTTCCTGCAAAGAGGCTTGTTTCAACTCAGCCTCTTTCATTTCGGATTCGTTAGTCAGCTTTTCTATTTGAATTCTAACAGTTTTTTGCTCTTCCTTATTAGCCTTTTCTTTGATATCTAATTGCACCAGTTGCTCCTTCACTAACTTGATGTCATCCTCTTTTGGGTGCCATTGACGCAGCTCTTTAAGTCTACTATCTGTTCTATACAGTTCAGCTATAAGGCTTTGAAGGCGTTCTTTAGATTCAAGTGATAAGGTGCGATACAGGCTCATAACCTGGTTTCTGTTCTTAGAACGCTCTTCTTCATAGCGATTTCGTTCTTGTTGTAGCTCTGTTTGCTTGGTATACAAAGCCTCTCTCTGCCTATTGGTAAATGCTTGATGAGCATTTTCAAGTTTTGCTTTGGCGATATTATATTTCTCTGCTATTGATGCATTCGTTTTGAGCAAATCATCCAATAGCATTTTTTTCTCATCCGCTTCATGTTTTAATGACTTCTCACGAGCGTTAAGTGCAACCTTTTCTTTTATATTGATAGCATCAAAATACTTCCGTTTCTCAGCTATCTCTTTCAGCTTACTATTCTTCCCACCAAGGTCTTGATTGAGTGAGTCTTTTTCTTTGTCATAGTCTGCTTTAAGTTCCTTCTGACGTTTACTCTCTTTCTCAATATTGTTTCTTACATCTACAAGTTTACTTTCCAATAGTGGTATTTGTTGTTCATCATCTGCTACAACATAGTTTAGCATGTGCCATACATCAAGTAGTTGCTGATCAAACGCAACAATCTTACGGCCCTGTTCAGCTATTTTTAGTGCTTGCTGGCGTACGGGATAAATTCCGTCACGTGTCTGTCGGAACCAACAGTCTATTTCATCGTATTCCCTTTCAAAGTCTGTTACCAGTCTTCTGTACGTTTGTAAATCAATAGGGTGGTCTTCGTCAGCCATTGACTGGATGATAGTATTCTTCACAAAGTCAGCATCTAACTTCGTGTTAAGGAATACATTTTGAATACTTCGAGGTATATTTTGATAGTGTGAACTCTGTACTAAGGCATAGCGAGTAAACTTATGGTCGTGTGTGTTACCAAAGATAATGTCCTTAAACATCACCCCTGAGTCGATTCTTGCTGACACACTCACATTCTTATCAATACGTTCACGTATCTTCACCCAATCACTCAACACCTGTTTATCATTGTCAATGAGCCACTCCCTTTGGTAGGGTGCATCAATAAACCGCCAAGAAGCACGTCCTTGGTATCGGTTGACTAATATGGTATATGCTCCATTATCACGCATTACCTCATAGAGGATATGCGAGTTAGATTGGCGGAAATAGAACTCATCAAACGACTTCTGGCCTTGTTGAATCCCAACTTATGCTTGTCGGCATTGTAGAAGAATAGTAGTGCTCTTAGTACTGTACTCTTTCCTACACCCTGCGTTCCAGTGAAATGCACATTACCATCTACTGATATTTCAGCATAAGGAATATTAGCACTATTGATAAATATGATTCTATTCAGGTATTTCATCTTCGTTAGCTATTTGAATCATGTTAACCAATTCCTCAGCATAACGGAATGCAGAGGTTATCTTAAAAGTCTCATCTTGAATATTGACACATTCAGCAAATCCCATGTTTTGCATCTCTTGGAGTAGCTTGTTCACTATCTCTTGATTTGAGCCTGCGCCATACTTCTTAAACAAGTGGTTGGCTTTCTCCTTCAATTCAATATCCAAACTGATTTGTTCTATTAGATGTCCTTTACGAAATTGATAGCCTGCAGAGAATGCTTGGTTATAGCATTTAAGGAAGTCAAGATAATCAAGCCACTTAGAGAAGCTCTCTAACTTCTGTTCTATAGCTTGTTTCCCTTCCCCTATACGAGAGAAGTAGAAGTAACCATTGCCTTGTTCTAATTGTAGACCAACTTCTTTAAAGTAGTCTGCATAATCTTCAAAGTTATCTTCTAAGTCATCGTATAGATGGCGGATAGAGTTGTCAGAACTGTCAACAGAGAGGAATTCTCCGCGGATTAATCGTTCATATATTCGTTGAGTGTTATTTCGCATAGATGATTGGATATTCAATGTTTTGGTAAGTTGCGTATTCTCCTGTCATTTTACATTCATCGGGGTGTAGGATGACAAGTTGACAAAAGAGGGTTGCGTGATCTTCTATTTCACGTTTTGTCGTGTAGTTGTATCTGAGGATAAATTCAAAGAGATTGTAGCTTGAGGCAGCAAAGGCATTCCACACTTCAGTAGGATCAATCTCTTTCAGAAGTTGTACTTGCTCTTGTAAGTCTTCCTTTGTAAGTGGTTCTGCCTCTGTTCGTAACGTCTTTTGTATACCGTTACGTTCTGCTATTCTCCTTAAAACTTTCGCTATCTCATCATTCTCTCTTAATGCCTCCAATGAAAGACGAATCTTACTATATTGCCGAGACTCCATCCATAGCGGATTGTTATCTTCTAATACTTGTGTAATATTAGTTTCTGTCTTGATGAGAACTTGGTCTTTCAGATACTTTAATTTGCGTATCTTCTTGTAAAGCTGGTTCTGTTGGTCTATTTGATTGATATAGACAATGATCTGCCTATCTATCTCCATCAGTGCATGATAGGCTTCAACGAAATCGTGTCTTACATTGCTACAAGTCTTAGCCATGTGTGGGTCATTCGCCATAATGAAGAAAGCTTGTTCATTGTCCATTAGCTTTTCACATTCACGTATCATCGAACGTATGCTATGACTTTTCTCATCAAGATTTTGGAGTTTCGTTTTCTTGTTGAGATAGTTTGGTTCTTGCTTATAGGTGTTGTCCATGTTTCGTTTCAAGTCCACCACATTTTTCAACGTTCTAAAGCCAGTCTTCTTCAAGATTTGACGCACACTATCTTGGTAGTTAGCCTTCCGATTTACGTTTGTCTCTTGTAGAAAATAAGTGATATGCTCCTTTAGTGTGTTGATACATTCCTGCACACTTAACACACTTATTTCCTCATTCACGTTCAGTACCTCCTCGAAGAAATTAAGATAGTCGCTCTCTATTTCAAGAGAATTGCCAGTTTCTACTACTACACCATAGTCAATGAGTCTACTTAGTCGGCTCTCATTTCCGCCAACTAACTCCAGTGCTATTCCTTTGGGGAACTTTATCAGCTTTCGCTTTTCAAACATCTCACTCAGTAGTCTTTGTTCGCGTGAGAGTGTTTTAGTAAGCTCTTCTATTGTTCTAAAGTGTGACAGTATGTCCATGGGCTTATTTTATATATCAAGAGTATGATAGTCTTTGACTTTATTATTGAATAAGGTGGAAGTTAGCAAGATTTCTTAATACATCAGTTTTGTATGGATAAGAATTTGTTTGCTTTCAGACCAGCATCTTATACTTTAGGTATTAAAACAGATACAAATATAATAATTACTTTTGAACAACGTTGCTAATTACTGATAAAATCTGAGTAACTTATGGTAAACACACCATGTACATGTCTTTTTATTGGTATATTCGTGTGAAATAGATAGTAATAGACGAACTTATATACATCTTTCTCTTATCGTGCGGATGCTCCGCACATGTGGTGCGGAGGCTTAACACCATACGTGCGAAGGCTTAGCACCACACAAGTTTATGGTAAGGATAAAGGAAACTAATCGTCGAGAAGTATGCAAAAGTTATCTGATTAGTATGAGTTTCTGTGTGAATAGGAAGACGTAAGCATTTGATAAATAGTCTTTTATATAGTTTACTTTCTTCTTTCTGTTTAATTAGGTTGTATTAAAAAAGCCGCACTTAATCACAAACGTAACTAAGTGCGGATATGGATTTGTTTTTCTTTTGATTATCTGTCAGTGATAATCAATATTACCTTAACTTCTTACTCATTCTTCCGTCAGGTGTCACTCTCAGTTCGATAACGTATGTTGTGGCGGCATCAGGGATTCCGATAATGACATAATAGTAGAGTGCTTTGGCATCAGCATGCGTGAAATACATCTTACGCAGGATGCTACGAGAGAGGAAACTCTTAGGGATAAGCGACTGGAACTCCTGCTTACGGAAGTCATGTGCAAAGACAGGAGTACCATGATTGTACAATCTCAGTGACGCAACATTATCAAGATAGATGTTGTCAACTTCTACTCCATTATCATTATAAGTCGATTTAACCACTTTGTCGGAGGTCGTTTGTACATGAACTTTACTCTCAAAATAACCTAAGTCTGTACGGATAACGGTATCTTGTGATTGCTCCAAGAAGGTGTTCATAGCGTAAACATGATAGTTAAAAGCAGAATAGAGCGCTTTATCATTACTCTTTATCAACTTTACTTCATCACCATTTTGGTTGGCAAATTTCAGTAGGTGAGCAGCCTGTTTCTCAATTTTATAGCCATGAATGTTTTGACCTTGCAGGTAGATTGTATCTTGATAAATCCAAAAGCGTACAGGCATACTTGCAGAGTCAGGGTAGAAGATACTATCTCCCTTTACCAACATAGCAGGATCACTGTTCTCGCCATTGGTCCATAAGCCCTGCAACATCTCTTTAGCCTGCTTGTCCTCATGTTGCTGTTGATAATCAGCTCCACGATTGTGGCAAGCCGTTAAAAGAACCAGTAACGTTAATATGCAGACAAATAACTTCTGTTTCATCTTTACTGATACATAGTAGAACGCTCCGATTGTACGTTCGTAAATAAATTTGTTATGTCGGACGCACGATTACTGCGCCCGATATTGTAAATGATTTTTATGCTTATTCAAATACTTTTACGTCCTTCAAAGACAGTCCCTTATTAAGGTCTTTGTCTGAAAGTATGACATCCTTTGCATCGATAGGCCACTTAACAGCTACCGTTTCGTCATTCCAACGAAGGCTTGCTTCAGTCTGTGGAGAGTAAACATTGTCCACCTTATAAGTAAAGATTGCCTCATCAGAAAGAACGAGGAAGCCATGTGCAAAGCCGCGTGGTACGAAGAACTGACGCTTGTTGTCCTCAGATAGTTCAACCATAACATACTTGCCGAATGTAGGTGAGCTCTTGCGAAGGTCAACGGCAACGTCAATTACCTTACCCTTGATGACACGCACTAACTTAGCCTGTGCGGTATCGCCCTCTTGATAATGTAATCCACGCAGAACACCATAGCTTGATTTAGACTCGTTGTCCTGTATGAAATCAACATGATAACCAACGTTTTTGTCGAATTCAGCCTGTTTGAATGATTCAAAGAAATAACCTCTATCGTCATTGAACACCTTAGGTTCAATAATCCAAACGCCATCAATTTCTGTCTTAATAAACTCCATAGCTTTATTTTTAGTTCTTATTGCAAAGATAGTAAGTTTTATCGATTATCGGAAGGATTATTCCCTTTTTCATTATTCAAATAAGAATTTAACGTTGGGGACTTGCCACTTCCAAATAAATTATTTAATTTTGCAAACGTGATAAAACTCGACCGACATATAGAGATACTTCTGTTGGAGAATGACTGTGTCATTGTCCCAGGCTTAGGTGGCTTTGTTGCCCATCATGTTTCAGCAAGATATGATAAGCAGGATGGCTTGTTTCTGCCACCTTATCGCACACTCGGCTTTAATGCACAGCTGCGAATGAACGACTCTTTGTTGGTACAATCTTATGTTGATGCCTATGAATTAAGCTATCCTGAGGCTTTAGCACAGATAGAAAAAGAGGTTGATGAGATTTATCAAGCATTAGATGAGGAAGGATTATTTGAACTGAATGACCTTGGAAGTCTATCAAGAAATAGTGAAGGTAATTTAGAGTTTGAACCTTTTGAAAGTGGTATTCTTACGCCATTGTATTATGGTTTGAGTAGCTTTAGCTTCACTAAGTTTGTTGCTGAGAAGCAGTCTGCACCTACAACGATTGAGGTTAAGACACAAAAGCAGGGTGTTGTTTTTGTTGATGACTCAGATACTGCGAATAAACGTCTTAGTATCAGTATGCGTGCAGTGCGCAATGTAGCTGCTGCAGCAGTCTTCCTTACTGCGGTTTTCCTTGTAGCTTTCCCTGGTTCTAACCGTCAAGGTGCAAATGATAAACAGCAAATAAAGAGCGGAGTTCTTTATAATATCTTCGATTCTGACGATACGTCAAATGCTTCTCAGCAACTAAATTCATTAACGCCTACCAATCAAGTGTCAGGTGTTAAGCTGCAGCAGACAACTCCTACTATTACTTCTCATTATTGGGCAATCGTTATGGCAAGCCATGTAACAGAAAGTAATGCACGTGCTTTTGTACATAAATTGCAAAAGAGTGGACTTTCTGATGCGCGTGTCTATGAAGGAGCTGAAAGCATAAAGGTTCTTTATGGCTATTTCTCAAGTCAAAAGGAAGCTTATGAAAAGATGAAGTTTATCAATAAAACTACAGATTTTAAGGAAGCTTGGGTGATAGAAATTGGAAGGTAAGATAGGCTTACATACAATGAAAGGGTAGGACAGATATATTTTTCTTTCACATAGAATCCAATACAATAAAGTTTAGAGAGAAGGCTTTCCATTGCTTATATATGTTTAGCCTTGTATGTTTCTCCATGAGAGCCTCTTTATCCTCTTCTGAGGTGAGGGGCATTTTTATTAAAATTACTTTTATTATATATGAAGCGTGTAAGATGTCCGAAGTGTGATAACTTTATAACTTTTGATGAGACAAAATATAAGTCGGGACAACGTCTTGTTTTCCAGTGTCCTCAGTGTAGTAAGGAGTTTGGAATCCGTATAGGAGTTTCTAAACTTCGTAAGACACAAAAAGAGGAGAACGATGCTCCTGTAGATGAAGAATCAGAGAACAAGTATGGCTCTCTTCATGTGATTGAGAATGTCTTTCATTTCCGCCAAGTAATTCCTCTACAGATGGGTGAAAATGTTATCGGACGTTATATGAAGGGGAACCCAATTAACTGTCCGATTGAGACGGTTGACCCAAGTGTTGACATGACGCACTGCTCTATTACTGTTAGTAAGAATAAGCATGGTAAATTGCAATATGTGTTGCGTGATGGTCCTTCTTATACGGGTACGTTTGTTGACAATGTGATTCTTGGCGACCGTGAGCGTCGTGTTATTGAAGGGGGTACGCTCTTTACGATTGGTGCCACAAGTATTATTCTTCATACTCCAGATGAAGATTAGGTGGTGAAAATACTTTACAACGATTAGGGTGATTTACTCTTAAGAGCCTAAGGAAGTTCGTCTTTTTATCGACTTTGTAACTATCAGTATATCAGTTTGTTGTAAAGTGGTGTTATTAAAGGTGCTTAATAAGGGTTCAGAAGGGCGTTAGTTAGACTCCAAAAGGGCATCTTTTAGAAGCCAATTGGTGCTTAATTCGAATGCAATTAACCTGAACTCGGGATAAGAAATGTCTGTAAAAAGTTGGTAATCTCATTATAT
>CAUTPS010000063.1:0-11999 GCA_963540415.1 uncultured Prevotella sp. | reverse complement strand
ACGATGCATAGTAGTTTGACTTCTGTGTACCACCGCTCAAGCTGATAGAGTGGCTCTGCATGATATTAGATGAGAACAACTCCTTAAACCAGTTGGTATTGCGGAACTCTGCACGCTGGAGATAGCGGTTGCGAGCCTCTGTGGTGTTCTCCAAAGCAAACTGACCTGTGTTAGCATTGTACTTGTTGATCAACTCGTACATCTTTCCATATACACCATATTCGCTACCATTGAGCACGTCAGAGAAGTTCAACCAGCCCTTGTCTGCCAACTCTCTGTAGATACCCATCTGTTCCTTTGAGTCGAGGATATCAAAGTTGCTGTAAGAGGGAACGAGGCGAGAGGTGAACTCACCCGTATAACTAATGTGTGCCTGTCCCTGCTTACCCTTCTTGGTAGTAACAACAATCACACCCGCCATCGCACGCGCACCATAGATAGAGGTTGCCGAACCGTCCTTCAAAATCTGGAAGCTCTCAATATCGTCGGCATTAAGACCTGCTATCGCTGAAGAGATAAGGGTCTCGGGATTACCTGATGCTAAGTCGTCTGCACCCACATTAGCTGCATCTTCCATGATCACACCATCGACAACCCAAAGCGGCTTACTGCTACCATAGATAGAGGTGGCACCACGAATACGAATCTTTGGTGACGTACCGAAGGTTCCGCTGACGTTCTGAACAGACACACCCGCTGCCTGACCTTCAAGCGAACGGCTGATATCTGCCACACCACTCAGGCGTGCTTTCTCAGCATCAACCTTGTCCGTTGCACCCGTAAACAAACGGCGGTCGGTGCGGGTAAGACCCGTCACAACAACCTCGTTCAGTGTTTGGGTGCTTGACTTTAGCACCACCTTCATGTCGGTAGTACCCTTCAGCGTCTGCGACACCATACCGATGTAACCAACGGTAATCTGAGGGTTAGCGACGTCAGTAGTAAGCGAGAACTTACCATCAACATCGGTTACTGCACCCGATTTGGTGCCCACTACCATAATGGTAGCACCGATAACGGGCTCGTTATCGTCGGCCGACACTACGGTACCCGAAATTTTTGTTTGTGCCAATGCTGCGCTTATACACATAAACAGCATGGCAAAACACATTAGTAACTTTTTACTCATAAACTTTGTTATATTTAGTCTGATATTATTTAATCCGATTGTGAAACACTTTCTCTATCATATAAAAGGACAAACAAAACTCTTCTTGAGCCTTCCATAAATAGTGACTACAGCTTAAACTCATAGTATGAAATATCTATAATCTCAACAAACATGTGATACATATGTATTAAACAATTTGCAAATATAGCAAAATTTATTGAAAATGCAAGGTAAAGTAGTTTTTTTGTTGAAAAGTAGACAAGTGAACGAGTAGACAAGTAAACAAGTTGCTTACAAAGAAAGACAGAGTAACATGGTAAGTGGACAAGTGAACAAGTAGACAAGTTAACAAGTTGCTTGCGAAGAAAGACAGAGTAACATGAGAACGAGTTTTCCTTTATAACAAGTAACTTGTAAACTCGTCTACTTCCCTTCATAACAAGTAACTTGTCAACTCGTCTAACTTGTCAACTCGTCCACTCGTTCACTCGTCAACTACCCTCTAAGCGAGTTTTTAAACAACATTCTTCTATTAAATAAATCCTCTATTCCTTGGAAAAGAAATTGACATTGCCAATCGAACTCAGGCTTATTAGCTGATAAACTTGCATCAGACTTAAATCCAAGACGCACTCTATAATACTGAACCAACTGTCCATCAGCTTCTTTGTCAGCTGCAAACAAATATACATATTGACAACCTACGTATTTATGCATCTGCTCAAGAGTATCCACTACCTTTAACCAAAATAATGTTTCCCCCATCTTTATCTCCTTTGGAAGACCTAATGACTTCCAGTACTCCTTTCCTGCTTCGTTAGTTCCAAACAATTTCAATTCTACAGCAGGGAAAGAATTTCGTACCTTAGTGACAGCTTTCGTATGCTCAAGTTCTTCATCTTTTTTCCAACGATTCTTCTTATAATAGAAGTACTCCATTTCATCATATGCCATACCTTTTTTCTTGGCTCTATCCACAGTCTCCATAAGCAGGATTCTTTCTTCCTCAGAACTATATTCTTTTCTTTGAAGCCTATAGATGGCTTTTATAGCCTCATAGCCAACTTCCATTTTCTCAGGCTGGGTAACTTGGAACAATTCACCACATCTTAAGGAGAAAAAGATTAAAGGAATATTGGTTGGAGACATCACAATAAAAGAAGAAAGATGACCTTTCTTATCATCTTCTAAATAGTCCTTAGAGGTAAAGCAGTCCTTGATCTGTTTCTGCTCTTGCCCATCAATAATGGGACCAGTCATAGAGCGCAAAACACTCTCATCTATTTCTCGTGCTCTTCTTATCTCAAGGTCATCAATTAAGGCTAATGCTTTTTCTATTAGTATAGACATTTAGTTGTTTTTCTTGATTTGAGGTAATATCTCATCAAAATAGAATCTTCGCATTTTTATACGTTCTGCATCATTTCTAATATCATCAAGATTCATTGGAACAGTGCAACGGTCGTCTGGTCCATAACCTTCACGAGCATTCCGCCAAGAACTTTCTCCATGTGCAAGAATACTCAAAGACCATGAATCCTTAGACGCATAATTCTGAAAAACAAAATTAAGCGACTCTTGGTAAGGTGCCAACTCTGCTTCTGTTGGCATTTCGTTGAGTGCCTTAGATTTGTATTTGTCACGAACCTTTACAATTACAGGTCCATACTTCCATGCCTCAAACTGTTCTTTGAACATCTGCTGACCTGTACGAATAATAGATTCGCGCTGAGAAAAATACAGAAGTTTATGAAGTTTCATTTGATCTATCTCCGTATTCTTCTCATCTTTATATCTTTTGTAGATATAAGAAGCTACTTTTATTACGTCAATCATAAGAATCTGTTATTGGATATACCTCTTTTTATATTTTTCTAATCTGCGTATTAAGATTTTAAGTGATTCCTACCACAAAAGTACTAAAAAAAACTATAAAAGCAAGACTTTAACTCAAAATCTTCTCCTTTTTGAATGTTTTTCTACTTTTTGTAATATAAAGATCGTAAAACGTTGAGTTTTATACTTTAATAAAGTACAAGATGCGAATTAACAGAAAAAGCAGCGTTTCGTTCTAAACACTAACCTATCTTCTCTTATATTTTAATTTTCTCTTATATTTTAAAATCATAGACCCAAACAACTTGTTTACTCGTCAACTAAAAACTCGACAACAAGAAGTCCTGCATTCGTTACCGTTAGTTAAAAGAACCATTTTTCAAAAGTTATTAGGAAGCTGTACGCTTCATCTCTCTCGCTCTTTATGCCGTCGGCACCTCCGTGATATTGTCTTTATTGCTTTCACCTCCGTTCACTATATTTCTCCGTGTGCCAAATATATAATAGGCTTACTATATCATACCATTTTTTCGGAAAAACCGCATTTCCCCACTCTGAAAAAACATTACACTTCTTTAAACAAATCACCTTAAAAAGCATACAAAAGCCCACCTCAAAAGCGACTTTACAACCAACAGAAAATCAAACAGTTATAAAGCCGATAAGTAAAAGATGCTTTATTGGACTTCAAAAGGGCGTTAGTAAGCGTCTTAAAGGGCACCTTTAGCAAGCGAAAAGGGCGTTAATTCGAATGAAATTAACGCCCTTTGATTTTTCAACCCGTGAATTTAATTTACAGTAATAGCATAAAAAGACCAAAGCCTTAACGATAAGAAGGGTGATTTCATTACTAAGACATAATTTGGGATTAGTATAGTAGGCAAGATGAAAAAGAATGGGCAGACTTCAAAGGGCATAAAAAAACCTGCTCACAGGTTTCTGCGAGCAGGTAGAGTTTAAAACATTATGTGTACTAAACTTAGAGTGATGTCATGTAAGGAGCAGCAGTAGCTGTAGTGAATGTACCCTTTGATGTACCTGCTGTGTAAGTACCACCAGAGTAGAGACCATTGGTTGCTGTACCAGTCGTGCTACCACCAGTGTAGATTGTGTAGCTTGTACCAGTTTTGAAGTTTGGTGACGAGATAAAGAGTGTTGTGTAAGATTGTGGAATCTTATAAGTAACAACAGAAGAAGCACCAGAGGTAGTCTGGATGTTCAGCAATACAGAACCGAAGCGATAAGAAGAGTTGCGCTTACCAAGGAGTACAGAAGGCTGTGTTGATGCTGATGTTGGGGTAGATGTGTTATCAGAGCCCAAACCGATGAGTGTACCACCTGTAATAACAAAGTTGTTCTGGTCGCAGTCGAATGCTACGTTTGCTGCGTTTGTAGCCACACCGATTGATGTACCACCAGAGAAGTGGAGTGTACCGTTAGAGTCGAAAGCGTCAGAAGCAGTACTACTGCCATAGATTGTACCACCTGTTACAGCGATGTCAACATTTGCTGAGAAAGCATCGTCGTAAGCAGAAACATTGATAGTACCACCATTGATGGTCAATGTAGCGTAAGCCTTGAAGCCCTCACCATCTTCACCAGTAGCAGTGATGTTATAGGTACCACCGTTCACGATGATATTGTGTGCAGAGCTTGATGTAGCGTAGGTAGAGCTTGAAGAGATAGTACGGATACCACGTGCAACAGAGTTGATGGTGTAAGTACCGCTATTCAAGGTGATAGGACGATCGATAGTCTTGATACCATCCAATGCAGAAGTGATGTTGAATACTGTCTCGCTTGCTGTGATACCATACAAGCTATAGATAGCATCGTATGCCTTAGAAACAACATTCAGTGTACCACTTCCAGAGAAAACAAACTTACCAGAGTTGTAGATGGCAGCTTGTGAAGAGCTGGTTGGGGTAGCTGTAATGGTGTTGGTAGTACCAGAGGTTGTGTAAACGAATACCTTAGGAGCAGCGAAGTTCAATGCGATACCGCTGCTGTTAGTGATTGTAGCACCGTTGAGTGTAACCTTAGCAATCTCGCTGCTGACGATGTTTACAGAACCTGTGTAAGAACCAGAGAGGATGTACTCTACGCCAGAAGCAGTAGAAGAAATGTTGATAATACCGCTACCATTGGTTACGGTCACGCCAGAAACGTTGTTAGTAACAGTAGCACTTGTTCCGTTAAGAACGATTTTAACCGTGTTGCTGAAGCTATGACTGCTCAGCTCGTCACTCGTTGCATCTGTAAGAGTCGTTGTGCTTACAGTCTGCGAAGCAGTGGTTGTGGTGGTCGTTGTTGTTGTCGTTGTACCATTGTTGTCATCTTCTGAACAAGATGTCAACAAACCTGCGCTCAAAACACTTAGGCAAGACAACATGAAAATAGATTTCTTCATCTTTGCTAAAATTTAAAAGATTAAAAATAATTTGTTATACTGACAATGATATCCTAAAAACAACGTGAATAGATTGTTAGCGTAGACCAGTATCATTCATTTTAGCAAAGTTATTGCTAAGGGGGTTAAGATACGTCGCAGAGTAATGTTTTATCTTCTCTGAAAGTCACCTCTTCTACAGTGCTACAAAGCTATAGTGGGGCTGTGATTATTTTCTTAATAGATGATGTTATCCCTATAGATTATACATTCTAAATACGTTTGTTAAAAAGAATACATCTTTGTCATTGCCGACAAAGATAAAAAAAATATTTCAAACTCTAAAACTTTTAGAATAAAACTCGACTTAATTAATTGTATTTTTCTCCTTTTATGCTCAAAAGAAGTATCTATAACGCTAACAAACAATTCGTTGCAAAGTTCCTCATAGTATGATATAAGACCTAAAAGGCTATGGCTTCAGTCTTCTTTTCATAATATCTTATAAACCTTATTGGTCATTTTGGCTAATAAGTCTTTCTGTCTTTTTTGTTTCAAATATGTTGTAAATTTAAAAAAACATTATCTTTGCCACGGAAATAGTTTTAGTTAAAAGACAGAGTAACAAATGAACATGTTTTAAGTGGACGAGTAGACGAGTGAACGAGTGGACAGGTTAACAAGTTGCTTGTAGACAGGGTAGATAAAAGACAGAGTAACAGATGAACATGTTTAAGTGGACAAGTAGACAAGTTAACCAGTTGCTTGTCAACCCGTAAACTTGTTACCCAAAAGAACTTTGTTCATCTGTTACTCTGTCTTTCTATTATCCTGTCTTTCTTAGCAAACAACTCGTTAACTTGTCTACTCGTTAACTTGTCTACTCGTCTACTATCATGAATTATATCAGTAATCATAATTATGAATTTTGAATTATGAATTCTGAATTAAAAGTATTATCTTTGCACCGCTTAAATTTATTTCAGATGAATAAACAGTTTTTATTAGCTGTCTTATGGCTCAGCCCTTTGGGATTGTATGCACATAAGGCTAACGGGATTGGTGCGGTAACATGGAAAAACGAAGCGCCAAAAGAAAGAATGATTCGGGGCATTGATGAGGACAAGACGCACCAGCGTTTTACGCTCAGTGGATATGTGAAAGACCGTAACGGAGAACCACTTATCAATGCAACTATCTACGACCTCACCACACGACAAGGTACGATGACGAATGCCTACGGACATTTCTCGCTCACATTGGGCGAAGGAAGACACGAAATAAGGTGTAGCTACGTAGGATATAAAACCCTTATTGAGACCATTGACCTATCTGCAAACCAAAACCATGACATCATCTTGCAAAACGAAGCACAGTTGGATGAGGTGGTTGTGACGACAGATCTAAACTCACCTTTGTTGAAAACGCAGACTGGAAAACTCTCTCTCTCACAGAAAGATATTAAAACGGAGTACGCACTGTTGAGTAGTCCGGACGTTATCAAGACCTTACAGCGTACGAGTGGTGTGGCTGACGGTATGGAACTTGCCAGCGGTCTCTACGTTCATGGTGGTAATGGCGACGAAAACCTCTTCTTACTCGACGGTACACCTCTCTATCATACCAACCATTCATTAGGTCTTTTCTCCTCGTTCAATGCCGATGTTGTGAAGAATGTCGACTTCTACAAGAGCGGTTTCCCAGCACGTTATGGCGGTCGTCTATCGAGTGTCATCGACGTTCGCACGGCTGATGGCGACCTTTATAACACCCACGGCAGCTATCGTATTGGCTTACTCGATGGTGCCTTCCATATCGAGGGACCTATCAGGAAGGGTAAGACATCCTATAACTTCGGTTTGCGTCGTAGCTGGATGGACCTCCTCACGCGTCCCGCCTTTGCAATAATGAACCACAAGAGCGACAATGAGGATAAGTTGAGTATGTCGTATTTCTTCCATGACTTAAACTTCAAGTTGACCAATATCTTCAACGAACGTTCACGAATGTCGCTGAGTGTCTACTCTGGTGAGGACCGATTGGACGCAAAAGACGAGTGGCGTAGCAACAATAGCAGTGGTTATAACGACGTAGACATCTATGTGAATCGCTTCCACTGGGGTAACTTCAATGCTGCCTTAGACTGGAACTACCAGTTCTCACCGAAGCTCTTTGCTAACTTCACAGCCGTCTATACGCACAATCGCTCAACGGTTAGCAGCTCAGACGAGTGGAGATTTACACGCCCCGGAGAGAAAGAACAACTAACATTGACCTCTCATGGCTATCGTTCATCTATTGATGACATTGGCTATCGCGCAGCTTTCGACTTCCGCCCAAGCCCTCGCCACCACATTCGCTTTGGTCAGGACTATACCTATCATCGCTTCCAGCCACAGACTTACAACCGTTTTGATAACTATCAAACCAATAGTGAGGCAAAGGCTGACACGATTGAGACCCACAGTTATAATAAGAATTTGGCACATCAGCTGACCTTCTATGCCGAAGACGAGATGACACTCAACGAGAAATGGAGCCTCAACGGGGGTGTGAATGCCGATGTCTTCCATATTAGCGGTAAGACCTTCGCAACACTGAGTCCACGTCTTTCGATGAAGTTCCAGCCAACGGAGCGTCTGTCTCTTAAGGCAAGCTACACGCTGATGAGCCAGTTTGTACACAAGATTGCCAACTCCTTCCTCGATCTTCCAACCGACTACTGGGTGCCAACGACGGCTCGACTACACCCGATGCGTTCTTGGCAGGTGGCTGCAGGAGCTTATATGAAACCTAACAAGCACTGGTTGCTCTCGTTAGAGGCTTACTATAAGCATTCAAGTCATATCCTTCAGTATTCAAGTTGGGCAGGATTGGAGCCACCAGCAGCCAACTGGGACTATATGGTTATGGAGGGTGATGGTCGCTCTTACGGTGTTGAATTGGATGCTGATTACAATGTTTCCAACCTCACACTACATGGTTCTTATACCCTCTCATGGACTGAGAAGAAGTTTGATGACTTCTACGATGGTTGGTATTATGATAAGTTTGACAACCGTCATAAGCTCACACTCACTGGAAGATGGAACATCACAAAGAAGATTGCAGCCTTTGCAGCATGGACATTCCGCACAGGTAACCGCATGACAATCCCTACTCAGTATATCGGATTGCCTGATGTTCCAGCGCAGGAGCAGGGAGGATTGACCTTTAATTCATCTGATGACAACACGTTGAACTTTGCTTACGAAAAGCCTAACAACGTTATCTTGCCGGCTTATCACCGTCTTGACATCGGCTTCGACTTCCATCATACCACCAAGAAGGGGCATGAGCGCATCTGGAACCTCAGTTTCTATAATGCCTATTGTCATCTGAACTCTATGTGGGTACGTGTGAAAATCGACAGCAATAACCAGATGAAGATAAAGAACATAGCGTTCATCCCTGTGATTCCATCGTTCAGTTACACATTTAAATTCTAAGTTTCGAACATGAAAAAGATATTTTTCCTCCTCTTCCTTGCCCTATCGGTGATGAGTTGCAAGGATGATTTCAGTGTCAGCAATCTGCCTGATACAAAGCCAAAGTTGGTTGTCTATTGTATGCCTTCTACTTCCGACACCACTTATATCACGGTGTCACGTAGCATACCTTTGAAACAATATAACGCAACAGAGAAGAATGTGATGATTGATGATGCAGTAATCAGCTATCAATTGAACGGACAGACGAGGACGGTGACTGCCTTGGGCAATGGTCGCTATCGTGTCGTTGGACAGCAGAAGGCGGGCGATAAGGTGCTGTTGCGTGTTGAAGCGCAGGGCTTAGAGGCTGTCGAGTCGTCTACGGAGATTCCACAACCAATTGGTATCAGCAATATTACCACACGTATGGTACGTATGAAGAGAGACCCTTCGGCAAATGTAGAAGACTTCCTGCAGCTGCAAGCTACCTTCACCGACCCTGCCCAGACACACAATTATTATGCTGTGCGTGTCAAGAGTAAGAAGTTGCGCTACCTTTATATTGACTGTTTTAAAAATATGGGTGGCTATATGCAGGAGGTGATGAGCTACTATTCTTACGCTGACTATATGGAGGGACGTAAGAGCAACAGCTATGATAGTGTGGCTGTAAGATACGACTTGGAAACAGCGTATATACCTATCGCAACGGCAAGTGAACCGCTTTTGAACCCATTGTCAGACATTGACGATGATTTTGACTTCAGTAGTGACTTCTATAAGCAGTTCTATGTCTTCGATGATGCGACAATCAATGGCAAGACTTACACACTTCGTCTGAACGTTGAACCTTACACAGGTATAAGAGATGAGACCAAAGCATCTTTGGCAGAGCTAAAGACAAAGTATGGTATAGAGGAAGGATTACAGTTAGAGTTCTATCACATCGCCCCAGCCTACTACCGTTTCCTACAGGCTTTGAATGATGTTTCGAACAATTCCCTTGCTCAAGCGGGCCTCTCTACTATCCGTACCACCTACAGCAATATGCTGAATGGTATGGGAATCTGTGCTGGGTTTAATATGAGCCAAGCAAAACACTAACGAGCCAGAGCACCAACCGGCCCAGCCAGCACCAACCGGCCCCTCCCCCTTACCCCTCCCCCAGAGGGAGGGGCGTAAACACCGTGATACCCCTTCCGAACCTCTCTCCCCATCTCCTCTTCGAACCAACGGTTATTTACTAAAGGGAAGTAATGAGAGAAGGGCTGGTTAGTTTTGAGGCTTGGACTTGCTTATTTTTTTGTCCAATTTTTTTTAGACCCTTTTCCAAAACATACTCTTTTAGTTTATTTTTAACGCCTAATTGGCTCGCAAAAGGTGCCCTTTTGAAGTCTTACTAACGCCCTTTTGGAGTCTAATTAAGCACCTTTTCTTGTGCTGTTTTATAACTAACTGATTTCCTTTTAGTTATAAACCTACTTTTAATATGTGTTTTTGCCGTGATTTATAGATGTTTTATCTGAATTTATGTAATATCTTTTCAAATCTTCATCTGTGGTCGGAGTCTTAAAATGAAGTGCTTTTTTGTGTTCGAGGATGATAATAGAATAAACAGTTGAGTGTCTTGCTATGTTTTTTATAGCTATTAACTTAAATGTTTTCCATGCCGTAAGGGGTATCTTGGTGTTTACGCCCCTCCCTTTGGGGGAGGGGTAAGGGGGAGGGGCCAGTGGCTTGGGCCAGTTGCTTGGGGCCAGCTGCTTGGGTGAGTTTTGCTTCTTTTTTTAAAACTCCACCGTCACCCTACCATTTATCTGTCGTCCAGTAAGGTAGTTTGGAACGGCATATTGCTGTCCAGCGATGTCGGTCACCCAATAATACGAGTTGACGTTATTGATACCAAAGAGGTTCAGACAGTCCAAACCGAGCCAGATATTCTTAAAGATTGTGTTGCGATGGCCGTCGTTATTGTCTAATAGGCGATAGCTCATACCGATGTCGGCACGCTTGTAAGCAGGTGCTCGGAAGGTGTTATTCTCTAATTCCTGATGTGGAGCAGAGAACGGCAGACCGTCTGCGTATGCCAACTTCAGCGACATACGCCAACGTGTTGTGCCGGGGAAGAAATCCGTGAAATAGAGGTTGAGCGCATAACGCTGGTCGGTTGGGAGTGGAATACGCTTACCATTCAACGTCATACTCGTGTTCATCACACTCAGCGTCAGCCATGAGTCTGCACCTGGAACGAACTCGCCGAAGAGTTTAAGGTCGAGACCCGTAGCGTGTCCTGAGGCTGTATTTTCACCATAATACGTCACCTTCACATTGTCAACAGAGTAAGGAACGAGGCGTGAAAGTGCCTTGTAATAAGCCTCCGCAGTAAACTTAAACGGACGACCCAACATCTCAAAGCGATAGGTCATGCCTGCCAATGCGTGGATAGATTGCTGTGCACGAATCTTCTGATTGAGCGTTGCGTAGGTGACACCATTGACGATTGACGTGTCGCGAAGTTCCTTATAGAAGGGTGCCTGATAGTAGATACCACCTGCGATACGGAAGCTAAGGTTGCGGTTTCTGCCCGGTGTGATGGTCAGCGATGCACGTGGAGAGAATAGGCTCTCACCGTTGAAGTCCCAATGTGCAAAGCGTACGCCATAATTCAGTGTGAAAAGCGTTGGAACAGAGTCACGTGTCTGGAAGTTCCATGTGTCCTGCAAATAGCTTTCAAAGCGTTTCGCGTTGAGTTCGTTACGAGCACGAAGCGAGTAAATCATCTTCAAGTCACGACCCGTATGAGGCACATTATAACCCGCAGAATCACGGTATTCATATTCGGCAGAGTTCTCCTTGATATTCTCGAGCTTATAGGTCACTGCGCCCTCAATCTTATGTTTGCCAGCCCGATGCTGCATCATCAGCTTCAAACTCTTCACGTTAGCGTTGAGGTAGTCGCGAGAATGCTGCATAAACGTACCCACACCGAGGTTTTCAGACGTCTCCGTCTGTGTCAGCCAGTACTGTCCTTGAATGTCATAACGCTCCTGCTCCTTCGTTGTAAAAGCCGATGCGAGGAGGGAGAGGTCGGTGCGTGAACTCAAATGGCGTGTGATAGCCAACGAACCGAAGTAGGTGCGGAAGAGGTCTTTCTCCTGTCCATCGAAGTAAACACGGAACTTCTTCACGTTCT
>CAUTPS010000062.1:0-12575 GCA_963540415.1 uncultured Prevotella sp. | reverse complement strand
CTTTGCAACTATTTGATAACAAGTAACTTATGGAGGTGTTAAAACAAGCCGTTTTTAAGCCATTTTTCCACCTCTTCTTAGAATATTTTGTCAATATATTTCTTTGTCTTTTTGTGTAAGTTCCAGACGGAATCAGAGATTACGGTGGCTTTTATTCTACCATGATAGGAAAATCAAATATCATTTGAGTTCTTGTAACTCTTGATATACTTCCCTTTCTCAAAGTAATGGAAATTTGCGTAGTTCAGTTCCTTGTCTGTATGTCCGGTCAAAGGTAAATAGAAAAGATTAAGGTATTTTGCCCTCCATTTAGTCGGGAACTGCTTTGTATCAATCATCAGCATAGGGAACGTAGTATGCTTTTGTTTGAAAATGTCATCATATATATTCGAGATGACAAGGACGTTAATTCCCTTGTCTTTGCATTGAGATACTAAGGCTGCAGGCGACACACAATAGGTAGAATGACAGAAAGGAGTATAATCATATAGCAGTACTTTATCGTGTGTTTCGATATATTGTTTTACCTGATTAAGGCTGACTTTGTATACTTTTGAGAAGTCATGAATATCGTCAATGTTTTCTTCAAGTGTTATAACTCTCTCCTTTTGTGCATCCGATAGATGAGAATAACCAGAGGTTAAGCCTGAAATCTGGCATGATGTCAGTCCCAAGAGTATTAAAGCTGATAGAAATAAATGTTTCATAAGGTAGATTTAACGATTCAATAAAATGTGCTACAAAGATAAGAAAAATAGTTAGATATGTGGAAATATTACCTTGCAAGTTCTTTTAATACCACTTCTTGCTCTCTATAGAAGCTCTTTTCATCAGCATCAGTTACGGGAATAACCTCTTCTAAACTCGCTGCAAGGTTCTGCATCTCCCACGTAATGGAATAGCCTAACTGCTTTCGCATGGCAATACATTTATCTAATTCGTAGCGGGCGCGGGCTTTGTCCTTTCTAAAGAGTAAGCCAGCAAGGGTGAAGCGCATACGTTGTCGGAACTTTTCCTCTCGTTGTACGGAGATAGCTTTACAGAGAAGTGCAATCTTGTAGCGTTCGTCATCAATGAGTTCTGACAGTTCATAAAAAAGATAGGACTGTCGGTGGTTCTTGATAAGATGGGTATAGATGTTGATTGCCTTATCTTTTTTGCCCATAATCCGATAGACCATCGCTTTGTAACGTTGGTTATGCATATTGTAAGGACTATGCTTTAGGGCTTCAGCTAATATCGGTGCAGCCTTTAAAGCCATGTCAACAGTAGGCTTACTTTCCACTTCCTTAAATACTTTTCCAACGATACGCATTCCTATTGAGGGAATAGGATGGCCGTTGCCTTGTTCCATTGTCCAGTCTTCATCTGTTAGTCGGGTGATACCCCATTGTGAGATGAAGTCGAGCATAGAGAATCCTGGATGATGATCGAAGACCAATAGTGAGGCACGCATTAAGGCGCTTTGTCCCTTAAGGTCCTTGTCGTCCATCGTCGGATAGAGTCTTAGCAAACTCTTGAATATCTTATATGCCTCTTCTAACTGACGTTGTTGATAGCGAAGCTTCATCATGTCTACACCTACCCAGAACATAGCTATGGTCGTGTAGTGTCCCTTGTGTACAGCATACATCGGTAGAATAGCAGCGTATGCCTCCTCCGTACGTCCCTGCTTGCGCAGCATAAAGATGTCTCTTATCTCCATCTTTCCAAAATTAAAGAAAGCAGACGCCAAAGCCGAAACAACAGGTTCGTCTTTTAGCGTCTGCTTTTTATTTAATAATATTCCTTTTCAACCTCAGTTATTACTGATTTGTGACCGTCAAACTTCCAGATGTATCAGGGTTTGGTTTACAAGCCACATTGTTGTGTGTCTCGTATTCAAGGATGAAGAAGTTCATCCATGGGCATACATAACCTTCCTTAGAATTGATTCGTGCAGATGGTTCATAATTGGTGTTGTCCTTTCTGCGAATCTGAAGCGCAAGTCGTTTATAATCGAAGTACGTGATTCCCTCGCCCCAGAACTCTATGCGTTTCTGTACCATCAGTTCTTTTATGAAGTCCTCCATAGTGGTGACATTATTTGCCTGATAGGAGTTATCGGTGTAACGATAGGTGTTCATAAAGTCTTTCAGAGCCGTAACACCTGCTGCAACACCATCAAGGTGGGCTGTAGCTTCAATGTCGATAAATACCATTTCTTCCATGCGCATCAAAGGAAGACTGATGAATTGTCCCTCGTAAGTATCAGTGATATTACCCTTTGCAGGACGGAACTTGATGTTAGCATAGGCTGGTAATTGTTTCCATGCCTCCTCGTCTAAGAGGGAAAGTTTCTCCTTCTTAGTGCCAATGGTGATAGAGTCATATTTCTCGTAACCCTCATGTGTACCTGCAGCGGTCGGATCAATCCATGAATAATGGCGCCAGTCACCTTCTGGCATCTTATCATAGAGCGCACTACCAATCATACGAGTAGCACCGTATGCGCCAGCAAGTCCCCAAGTAGTTTCTGATGACACGGTGCTGGTGAAGGTATAGTAGATATAGCTAATTTGCTCACGTGTGGTATAGCCTAACTTCCACATCCATGCTTGGTTTTCCTTGTTAAAGCCGTCTTGTGTACTATGCCACTGTGCTTCGGTAACAGGACTGTAACCACTGGCAGCCTTACGAGCATAGGTACGTGCCTTCTCATAGCACTCACGAGCTGTGGTTATACCTAACTTATCATACTCAATGCTTGCAGAGTCTTCTGCTGCTATGGCTGTGTTAAGGTCTGCACTGTTCTGATCAAAACGACTTGCCATTTCCATCCAAAGGCGTGCCTTGAGTCCATAGACTACACTAAGGTTAGGCAAATTCTTGTCGGGACGTGTATAATTAGCCAGATACTCCTCGGCATGGTTGAGGTCAGTAAGGATGAAGCGATACATCTTATAGAACGGAGCACGTGGATTGTGGCGTTGCATTTCTTTCGTTGTCTTTTCGGTAACGATAGGAACTGTGAGCCCCCATATCCCATTTTTTGTCGCCTTATCATCCAAACTTGCAATGCCAGTCTTCTTGAATTCGAACTGACGAGCTATGTCAAGATAAGCCATTGCACGATAAGCCAGAGCTATACCTAAGTAGTTTTTAGAGGTTGGTGAGGCTGTGGCAGGATCTACTACACTTGTTACGTTGTTACAGGTAGCAATGAAATCGTAGTAAAAACGATAGGTGTAATAAGCCTTGAAACGGGTGTTGACACCACTTTCCACTGTCGTCCAATAGCTATAGTTACTACTATAAACAGGGAAATCACTTCCTAAGACCTCCCTATATTGCATCTGACAAGGATAACCCCAGTCGTTGAGAGGGTCACCAGAACCCCAAGAGTCAAAGGTTATCATATAAGAAAGGATACCATTGATAAGTCCTTCTTGTGAAGAAGGCATCTTTCTTACTTGGTCAGAAGTTAATACTTCCGACGGTTCAATGCTATCGATACAAGAAGTAAAGCCAAAGGTAATAGCAACGATAGCCAACGTTATGATGTGATTTGATATTAAGCGTTTCATAATGACGTACTATTAATGTAAGAAGATGGTTAGAATGTTAGTTTAATACCACCAGAGATGGTTCTCGTTGGGCTATAGATGGATGTACTACTACCTCCTGAGAAGGAACCACGTGGGTCGAATCCCTTACGCTTACTCCAAAAGTATACGTTGTCAGCAGCCATATAGATGCGTACATTCTCCAATCCTATTTTACTTACCCATAGCTTAGGTAGGGTGTAGCCAAGGTTGATATTCTGTAAGCTTAGATAGCTACCGCTGATGAGGAAACGGTCGCATTGAGCACTGACACTTGGATCGTCATATTGCCAACGAGGTATATTACTGGTCGGATTACTTGCTGACCAAGAGTTGAGAACGTCTTTATGGATAGTTGTTCCTCCTAAGGTACCACTCGGTGGACCCATAAAACCTGCGTAACCACCGTCGTATGAAAGTCCTCCTAACGAATAAGCGAAGGAGATAGAGAAGTCGAAACCATACATATTTAGCGTTGTTCCAAAGCCACCATAGAGGTCTGGGTGTGGACTTCCGCATGAGTAATAACTCGCATTACCATATACATCTGTCGTTTTAAGGGTTCCGTCAGGGTCAGTGTAGTACCACATAGCCTTTCCTTCATTAGAAACACCTGCATAGCGAGGCATATACCACTCGTAAATAGGGAGTCCCTCGGCATAGAGTCTATCACCACTACTATAGCCAGGATGCCCATCTACAACGAGATCAGCTTTGAGGACGTCAGCGAGTTTGATGATTTCATTCTTGTAAGCAGTTGCATTCACGTTGACATCCCATGAGATATTTTTAGTTTTTAAGACGGTAGCAGAGAGATCAACCTCCACTCCCTTGTTCGTCATATCACCGATATTGTCGTACGTTCCTTTGTAACCAGCAGAGTAAGGAGCAAAGACAAAGCAGAGCATATCAGTTGTTTTCTTATAGAAATACTCAATACTACCACGCAAACGGCTATTGAACAATTCAAAATCGAAGCCTGCATTGAAGTTGTTATTAGTCTCCCAAGTAATATTAGGGTTGCCCTTTTCAGACAGAACTAATCCAACCTTATTGTTCGTGTTTACGATACTATAAGTATCAATATAGTGGAAATCACCAATCTTATCATTACCTTGCTGACCGAAAGAAGCCTTTAGTTTCAACATATTCAACCATTTGAAAGGTTTCATGAAAGGCTCTTTCGTAATAGTCCAAGCACCACCGAAGGAGTAGAAGTTACCCCAACGATGATTAGGATCAAAGCGACTGGAAGCATCACGACGGAAAGAAAGACTTCCAAAGTACTTCTGATCGTAGTCGTATTGACCACGGAAGAAGAAGCCTTCAGACTCATATTCACTATTACCAGACTCTCCTGTGTTATCCATCTTTATTGCTCCAGCAAGAGTTTGGTTGGTAAAGTAGGATGCCATACCAAGTTTACTACCCCACAAGCTTTCGTAGTTGTAGCGATAGAACTCATGACCAAGGAGCAATTCCATGTGATGATGACCAAAGTCATGGTTGTAATTCACGAGTTGTTGGAAGTTATAAGAGAAGGTTTGATCACTTGTTCTGGTCACAAAACCCGTTGGATAAGCCGTATGACTGTATCCATAGAAAGGCTGTTTCGTCTCAGTTCCACGTGAGTTGTTGACGGTCACCGTACCATTAAGGGTAATCTTCAATCCCTCAAGAGGCATGATATTCGCATAGCCATAGAGCGAATACATATTAACTTTCGAACTATTCGTATTCAGAGCATTCTCTTGTAATGGGTTGATGTTAGGTAACGTAGGACGTCTTAGTCCAATAACAGCACCATTACCATAGTCATACATCTGTCCATTATCATCTGTCATGATGTTCCCTTGCTCATCACGAATGAAGGCAGGATAGATAGGTGCGACATTATTTAACTGATAGAAAAGACCATTATCATCCGATGGTATCACATGGTATTTAGCCCGAGAGAAGTTCATGTTCGTACCCACCTTCAACCATTTGCGTGCTTCATAGTCCGCTTTGGCACGAACGGTAATACGTTCAAAGTCCGAATGATATGCCACACCTTCATTGTTTAAGTAACCCAAAGAAAGGTAGTATTGCATCTTATCGCTACCTCCAGTCAGGTTTACATCATACTCTTTGCGTAATCCGTTACGAAAGGCAAGGCTCTTCCAATCGTCTGGTAAGATAGTATAACGTTTACCATTATGCTCAATAACACGTCCTAAAGTGGCATGTGGATTCATATGACCATCTTCCCCAATGAGCTGTTCTCCGTTTGGAACAGTAAATATTGGATATCCCAATCCACCCACTGCACCAGCTGCAACGAGTTGTTTGTTAGCCTCAATAGTAGCTTGAGCAGGGGTCAATCCGAGTCCGTTCAGTTGATAATTATACAATGCATTATAGTAAACCTCATAGTATTTAACAGGATCATCGATAGTCTCATAGTAGCGTTTAATACGACTATTCGTACCCCATCTCATATCAACAGAAATATGCGCATTACCAACTTGTGCATGTTTTGTTGTCACCATGATAACACCATTGGCTCCTCGTGCTCCATAGAGTGCGGTGGAAGACGCATCTTTCAATACGGTTACAGATGCCACATCGGCAGGGTTAAGATTGTTCCAACCGCCATCGTAAGGCGCACCATCTACTATAATCAGAGGGCTTTGTCCTGCGCTAATACTACTAAAGCCACGTACACGGATAGAAGGGGTTGAACCAGGTTCTCCGCTGTTGTCTATAATTTGAACACCAGCAGCCTCACCTTTCAAACTACTCATTACGTTATTGACCTGCTTATGTTCAATCTTTTTAGAGTCAACAATGGCAGCAGAGCCTGTAAAAGCCGAACGCTTTTGTTCACCGAAGGCAGTTACAACCACCTCGTCCAACGCAGAGTTGTCGTTAATCATCGTAATCTTCATTGTCGGTTTGGCAGGACCAGTGAAGGTTTTCATACCGACATAAGATACTTCCAACTTAGCACCAGGCTTAATATTGGCGAGTGTAAACTTACCATCCATGTCTGTTGCTGTAATCAGTTTGCTGTCACCGACTACCTGAACCGTTGCACCGATAATCGTTTCACCTGTTTCGTCGACAACAACACCCGAAGCAGTGAATACTTGTTGGGCAAAGCTGACGATTGCCGACAGCATAAATAAGGTGGAAAATAAGAGTCTTTTCATATTCATAAGGCTGGTCTTTATGTTATATTTAAGTAAGGTTGTATGTAATAGATAATTATGTCGCAAATATAACTAAAAGTTTCAAACAATCAAATAAAATCATGGAAATAATTTAAAAAAATAACATTTGGTGTCCTTTAGGCTTGTAAGTGTTATTCTTACAAGGAAACTATTAGACGTGGATGTCATCTTTTTACATGGTTAATAAGAAATTGTTCCCATTGAAATATATTTTCTTCCTTAGGCTAATCTGTTCGATAATAAAGCAAAATATGTTGAGGCTCTAATGAGCGATTTGGGTTAAATTAAAGGTTATATGAGAAAATAACATTACCTTTGCCATAGAAACAAACAATCAAGGTGATATGAAATATCTATTGGTATCAGATATCCACGGATGTCTGCCAGCACTGGAGAAGGTGCTACAATTCTATGATCGCGAGCATTGTGAGATGCTTTGTATACTTGGAGACATACTTAATTATGGTCCACGTAACTCTATCCCAGAGGGAATAGATGCTAAGGGGATAGTGGAAGCACTAAATAAACGTGCTAATAACATCGTGGCAGTACGTGGAAACTGTGATGCAGAAGTTGATCAGATGCTACTTGATTTCCCTATGATGTCCGACTATTTGATGTTAGTTGATGAGGGACGAAAGATTTTCCTAACACATGGACATATCTATAACAAATCCACAATGCCAAAAGGTCATTTCGATGCGATTGTCTATGGGCATACACATCTTTGGGAACTCACCCAGCAGCAGGGTACGCTTGTTTGCAATCTTGGCTCTATCACTTTCCCAAAAGGTGGGAATGTGGCTACCTTTATGACCTATGAGCATGGTGTCTTCACAGCTTACACGCTCGATGGAACACCACTAAAGCAGGAAAGAATTTAGGGAAAACTTATTAGCCTTATTAGCCTTATTGGGCTAATTAGGCTAATAGGGCCAATTAGCCTAATAAACAATAACCACCTAATCTCTTCCTTATATCAGTCCTTTCTTTCCAAAGAATAGTTTTGAGATGCCCGTGACATCCATCAACCATGTTATGCCAAACGAGCCTGCAATGGCAAATACCACACTGACCACAAGGAAGAACATTCCCGTCGGCTCCACACGAAGCAGCAACGGCTGATAGAATTTGGCAAGAATTGTGAAGATAGGAGAGAAGAGTAAGAGGGGCAAAGTGTTACGCCCGATAAAGAGAAAGAGGTCGCGCAATGGTTGAGGAATCCCTAACTGATAAATCCACAACAGCGAACCGATAACTAAAAACACTAAACATGCACCTGCAAAAGATGCCTTATTGTAATGGGTTGGGTCGATGCACCATACTACTAAAAGTCCTAAAGTCCACCAACGTGCAGGGAAAGCTTGACGGAAATTGCCCACCGCTTGGCGAACAATAGCACCTACAAGGAAGTAGGCTGCATTGGCTATTGAGAGTAGTCCGCAGCCGTAAGAGAGCAACCAAAGGAATAGAGCAAGAAGGGTAAACCTACCTAATAACACCTGATTTTCCCAACTTAACATCTTCGCAGGTAGCAGTGGTTTCTCTTGTTTCAATACTGATGAAAAACGCCCTTTTGGTTTTCTGAATGCGATATAATAGCAGATACCACAAAGCATTAATGTATGTAGGTACCAATAAGGTCCCATCGGATGAAGGAAGATATGGTCAATCAGTACTCCTGCCGTTAAGTGGTCAATGTGTTCACGGATAGGGAGTAGTGAAGCCATTACGGTATAGCCGCTTTCCATCACAGCGTATGGAATGAATATCCAAAGCATAGTTTTCCCCAAAGCAGCCCACGACTTATTCACATTAAACAGATAACCCGACACTAACAGGAAGCCCGGCATGTGGAACGTGTAGACTAACTGTTTAGCAACAGGGTAGGTGTCGCCGATATAGGTAAGGTGGAAAGCAATCATCAACGTGATGAAGACGAACTTGAGAAAGTCCAGTTCTTCCATCCTTGCCTTTGGTTTATGCATTTGAATAATCATGGCGACAAAGTTAGGAAATTAGTAGGACACTTCAAAAAGATGTAGTTGTAAAAGAATAATTAGCCTCTTAAATTTCGAGATTTGATAGGTGTTCGCAATTTATTACCATCCTCTGACAAAGAAAACTTTTTCATTTAATACTTCGAAAATCTGTAGATAAAGGTTTGAAAAATTATTACATAAATTCGAGTAAAGCACCTACAAATAATGAAAAAAACACGTATGAAAAGAGAGCTTGTAACAGTCAGGGAATCAGTTGGTTATAAAACTGCATAAGAAAAGGTGCTTAATTGGACTCCAAAAGGGCGTTAGTAAGGTTCTTAAAGGGCATCTTTTGCAAGTCAATTAGGCGTCTTTTAGAAGCCAAAAGAGCATGTATTGTTTTTGAACCACACGAAAATAGTTTACAAACATCAGTGCATAAAGGAACGAATAAAAGAAAAACTCCATTGCATTGTTCGTTGTGAACGTTTGCAATGGAGTATCTTTTAATCGAATAATCCCGGTTGTAGAGGATTATCTTGATATGAGTTTCGTCCGAGATGGTCGTAGGCAAGCTGTGTTGCCACACGTCCACGAGGGGTTCGTTTGATAAATCCTTCCATGATGAGGAAAGGTTCGTAAACCTCTTCTACCGTACCAGAATCCTCACCGATAGCAGTGGCAATGGTAGAAACACCTACTGGTCCACCACGGAACTTATCGATAATGGTGAGTAGAATCTTGTTGTCTATCTCGTCCAAACCATATTTGTCAATGTTCAACGACTGTAGTGACATTGTAGCGATTTCGGGTGTGATCGTACCATTACCCTTCACCTGTGCGAAGTCGCGTACACGGCGGAGTAGGGAGTTACAGATACGTGGCGTACCACGTGAGCGACGCGCAATTTCATCCGCAGCTTCGTCCACGATAGGCACTTTTAATAGGGCTGCCGAACGCTTGATAATGCGCTTTAAAGTCTCTGGATCATAATACTCCAAATGTAGATTAATACCAAAGCGAGCACGGAGAGGAGCTGTGAGCAGTCCGCTTCGTGTCGTTGCACCAACGAGTGTGAATGGGTTGAGGTCAATCTGGATAGAACGTGCAGACGGTCCCTTATCAATCATAATGTCAATACGATAGTCCTCCATCGCAGAGTAAAGATACTCCTCTACGACAGGAGAAAGGCGGTGTATCTCGTCAATAAACAAGACATCGTTAGGCTCTAAAGAGGTGAGGATACCCGCAAGGTCGCCCGGCTTGTCGAGTACCGGACCAGAGGTAATCTTGAAACCAACGCCCAATTCGTTAGCTATAATATTGCTCAATGTTGTCTTACCCAATCCCGGAGGACCGTGCAAGAGGGTGTGGTCGAGCGGTTCGCCACGGAACTTAGCGGCTTCAACAAAGACGCTGAGGTTTTCGACCACCTTCGACTGTCCGCTGAAATCATTAAATTTCAGAGGGCGCAGAGCGTTTTCGAAATCCTTCTCAACCGAGTTCAGCCTTTCTTCATGTATGTCAAAATCTTCTGGCATATTGCTTATTTTCTGCAAAAAGATGCAAGTGGAAGAGTGTGTAGATAATGTCTTTGCACATGGTTAATATATCCGTCAAATGCATTCTTTTATGGATATATGTGTTGTGCTTCCCTATGAATTGCCGTATACGACTCTTCTTCTACACGCTCAAGGTATATATTATTTTCTGCAAAGGTACTCTATTTTTTCTGTGCAAGTGCTTTGTTTCGGAAAATTTATCTAAATTTGTAGCGTCATTTCACTTATATCCTTAAATGTATGATTAACAAGATTAATAAGAAAGTCCTTTATCGGGAAATCTTAGACTATGTAATGATAGCCGTAGGTATGCTGTCCTACGCTATCGGCTGGATGGTTTTTCTACTACCTAATCACATCGGTAATGGTGGCGTAGCTGGTCTTGCTTCCATTTTGAATTGGGGTCAAGGAATCCCTGTTGCTAACACTTATTTTGTCCTAAACGCAATTCTATTAGCCATAGCACTGAAGGTTTTAGGCTTAAAGTTCTGTATCCGTACTATCTATGGCGTTGTGATGCTGACAGTTATCACAAAGGTTATGGGCTTAGTATTCCCACATCCAGGACTCTTACATGGTCAGCCTTTTATGGCGGCTATCATCGGTGCATCGTTTTGTGGTGTTGGTTTAGCTTTTGGATTATCTTATAATGGTAGTTCTGGTGGCTCGGATATTGTCGCAGCGATAGTCAATAAATATCGTGATATTTCTCTTGGGCGTGTTATCTTGTTAGTGGATATGACTATCGTAACGGGAAGTTATCTTGTTCTACGTAGTTGGGAGCAGGTTATCTATGGTTATGTAAACTTGATTATCACCTCTTTTGTACTCGACCAAGTTATCAACTCCAGTCGTCGTTCGGTGCAGTTCCTTATCATTTCGGAGCGTTATAAAGAGATTTGTGATATGATATCGCAAGACCAACCCCATCGTACCAGTACGATAATCGATGCAAAGGGCTATTATACGGGTAGCAATATAAAGATTGTTATCGTAGTAACTCGCCAACGTGAAGCGTCATATGTCTATCGTATGATTGATGATATCGATCCAGATGCCTTCGTAACACAGAGTCAGGTAATGGGTGTCTTTGGTAAGGGATTCGATAAGTTTAAGGTGAAGAAGAAGTCACCTAATAAGAATAAGCCGAAGGCTACTAATCTGCCTAAGCAATAAAGATAACAAAGCCGGCTGACACGTGGTTGCGTGTTAGCCGGCTTTGCTTTGTGGGTATTGGGCTTATTAGCCTTATTAGGCTTATTAGCCCAATAGGGCTTATTGCTTTATTAGCCTTATAAGGCCTATTAGCCTAATAAGGCTTATTGCTTTATTAGCCTTATAAGGCTCATTAGCCCAATAAGGCTTATTGCTCTCTTAGCTTTTACTTCATCTTTAGTGCCGCCTTGATACCAGCCTCAACGTCTTTCATATCGGCTGTTGGCTCAAAGCGATCGATGACGTGTCCCTGTCTGTCAATGAGGAACTTTGTGAAGTTCCATTTGATACTTGGGTCTTTGGCGTAGTCAGGGTTCTCTGTGCGGAACTTCTCATCGAGAAACTTACCGATGTTGTTATTCATGTCAAATCCCTTGAATGGCTGTTGAGCCTTTAGGTAAGTGTAAAGCGGTGATTCGTTACGACCATTGACATTAATCTTTGCAAACTGTGGGAAAGTCGTACCATAGTTGCCTGTACAGAAAGTGTGAATGTCACGGAAAGAGCCTGGAGCCTGTGCGCCAAACTGATTGCAAGGGAAGTCAAGGATAACAAATCCTTGGTTCTTATAGGTTTCATAGAGTTTTTGTAATGCCTCATACTGTGGTGTAAATCCACATTTTGTCGCTGTATTAACGATGAGCAGAACCTTACCCTTATAGTCCTTCAATTTGACGGTATGCTCGTTTCCGTCCTTTACACTAAACTTGTAAACATTCTTCTGAGCCATGATTGGCAATGTCATGAGGGCTAAGAAGAGGAGTGAAAATAGTTTCTTCATTTGTTTCTTTATTGATATATGCTTTCGTTTTTGCCCCTATAAAAATATAGGGAATGAAAACTTGGTAGTTTATATGTTCTCTGTTTATTATGAATAGGAATTTATTTCTGTGTGTGAATGCGATGTAATCAGTTCCTTATGGTGCTATAATCAGCTTTTTATAATAGCTTAATCAACTCTTTCATACCTTCGCTTGCACCCTTTTTTATATGCGTTAATCGTTCAGAAGCATGTGC
>CAUTPS010000061.1:0-12803 GCA_963540415.1 uncultured Prevotella sp. | reverse complement strand
AACCAATTCAGTAACAATAACCAAAAAAGTGTGAAGTAAAATTAGGCATAGTCATGTAAAAATCAATACATGATGAATTGGACTCGAATAGATGCCCTTTAGGATTCTAAAAGACGTCCTTTTGAAGTCTTACTAACGCCCTTTTGAAGTCTAATTAGGCACCTTTTATTTTGCTGTTTGGTAACTGTTTGATTTCGTGTTACTTATGTGGAAAATAAAAATAGCCGTTTTTACCCTAAGAATAAGGTAAAAACGGCTATCGAGATGTAAATAAAATTCTAAACTAATGGAGGTCTATTTCCGATGTAAAGTCTGTTGAAAGTTCTATCTAACGCGTACTTTTTATTACTCATTTACAGCTCCACAGTGTGGACATCTTCCTTTTCTATGAAGGCGTACGCCACAGTTTCCGCAGTAATAAGTCTCGCTACTCTTGCGTAGATAGATGCGGAAGGCATAATAGATATAGGCAATGAGAAGTGGATAGCCTATATAATATAAAGTGAGTACAGAAAAAACGATGTAATTCACGGCACATACTGCACCTAAACCGCTAAGATAGAGTAGGGTTTCTCCCGACTTCAATAGTCTCCGTACATCGTCAATCGTAGCAATACTGATGATGAGCATTGCCCAGACAAGGACTAAGAATATATTGAGTAATATGGGTTGTGAGAAGGGATTAAGGGAGGGGTGGAAGTAGAACTCACGCCATGTCTCGGGTGCAAAGAGCTGAATGCTTGCATAGAAGGCTGCAGAAAGCGCCACGATGACGGCTAACAGTGTGGGATAGAACGAACTAATATCATTAAAGTGTACGATGTGTGCGTTCTTCTTCAATATCTTGCGTGCCAAATAACCTACACCCATGATTGAGATAACAATCAAGAATATGAGTAAGTGAATGTTTGAGAATGTAGAGATAAACTGGGAAATCGGGTCAGCGGGGTCAACTTGTTTTAACAGACGAGACTCATGAATCCAGCCAAAGGCATAGTCTTCCGTTGCAATCTGCACCCAAACAGAATCCTGCTTGTCAATGGGAAGAATACGAATATCAGCCACAACAACTTCCTTTCCGTTCTTCACAGCGAAGGAATCTGTTTCCATCTTGTTTACAGCCTCTTCTGGTTGTTGACGAAGAAGCATCAATGAATCTGCCGTTACAATAAAGTTAAACCCTTGCGAATAATGGTGTTTTACACGAAAAGCCAGGGAGTCTACCTTGCTTCGCGTGCCACTCCATTCTATGTCATCACTGTCATTATCCTTCAAAATGGAGTCGCCTTCTGCTTCTATTCGCCGAGAAATCTGTGCCTCTTGAATACTATCAGGCAAGCGGAAAGACGAAGGAGTCTTCTTATGATAACAACCTGTAAATAAGAAGTTAAGTAGTAAGAGGAGGATTTCTCCAACGATACCGCAGCGGAGCCCAGCACAGCTGTTAGTCTTCTTTGTTATTGAAGTCTGCGCAGGTTCTTTTCCCTCGGGATTCCATTTATTCGTAATCATGATGATAAACTATGGGTTATGATTTTCAATTACGTAACGTTGCACACATTCATCTGACAGTTCTTGCAGTCGAACTCTAAGCGGAAACGACGCTTATCAGGGAGTTCAAGGAAGAGCGGTTCACGCCAAGTAGGTTTCTGTCCACCACGTTTCACACAATAGCCGAGTGAATAACGGATACAATGACGGCACTGCATTAACAAGTGAGAAACCGCTTCTTTATCTCCCTTGATGGAGAATGCCTTGTTTGATGAGTCAGAACCATTGGTGGCACCTGTAGGATATTGAATCTCAAAAGCAGGTTCTGCTTTGGTTAATCCTTGCTGTTCATAGAACTTGCGGGCAGCATCATTGGAGATGTTATACAGATAAGGTAACTGCTGATATTGGGATGGATTCACCATCGATATATGTGGTTTATGGTCAGACACCTTATTCACCGATTTCCGATGAATTGTTACACGCTGCATATTCAGTATCTGTTTGTCAAGTTCCTCTACCACCATACGACGAAGTTCGGTAAGAATACTGCTTGGGATGAAGTACTTATTAGCCCCGTCAACTATCTCTACCTCAGAACATTCATATACCGTATTGCCCAATTTTGTGAGCTGACGTATGATGTTATCACGTTGAGGCTTTTGGGCAAGTTGAAGACCTCCCCCAGCCCCTCCAAGGGAAGGGGAGAGCCTAACGGGATGTTCGTTGGATATTCGTTGGTGAAAATTATAAGTGGATGAAGAATCTTGTGAACATTCATTAGATTCCAATTTATGATAGATATGGTTAATCCTATCATCTATCACTTCTGCTTTTGCCCATATTGTCCCACGACTATCCGTTAGGCACTCCTCTCCTTTGGAGGGGTTGGGGGAGGTCTCAGGGGAGGCTCCAAACCAAATCTTAATCGCAATCTTACGTTCAGCAGTCTTACCACTCAACTCCTTATCAAATGCTTGGTCCTGATTACGATACAGTCCCATACCCGGCTTTAATCCTCTTGGCATCTTAAAAGGATAGAGCCTATTACCAACGGCACGGTTCACACGGAATCCTTCCAGACGTGTTGACTGACTGTCAGCGTCACGTGATAGGAAACACAGACCGTCACCATTGGCAAAGTTTGCAGTACTTGATACGTTAAAACTATCTCGTCTTATCTCCTTTACACGACCAACAAACTCACCCAATGCCTTAGGGGTATCAGGTGAGAAGATATCTGCCTGTCTTCCCTTGAGGAAGTAATTAGTATAACCACGATTGAAAGTCTTCTTCAAATCGGGTGTAAACGAATAGCGCACACGTCCCAAAGAAGCACGACGGAACTCGCCTGGATGCTTACTGATAATCTCATCAATGCGTTTACTATAAGCCGAAACGACATTCTTCACATAGTTGATATTCTTCAGTCTTCCCTCAATTTTAAAGGCACAAGCCCCTGAACGCATCAGTGTTTCAAGGTTATCTATCTGACTCATATCCTTCAATGAGAGAAGATGGCGCTGATGTTCGATGGTCTTTCCGTCTGAATCTTTCAAATCAAATGCCAATCGACAGAACTGTGCACACGCACCACGATTGGCAGATCGACCAAAACTATACTGTGAAACATAACATACACCACTATAACTTACGCACAATGCACCGTGTACGAAGGCTTCCAACTCAAGCTCTGGCAAACGCTTATGGATGTCATTTATCTCTTCAGCAGACAGCTCGCGAGCAAGTACGACACGGTCAAAACCCTGCTGGCTCAGCCATTGAGCCTTCTCCCACGTACGTGTGTCACATTGTGTACTGGCGTGGAGGGCTACCGTATCAGGCACTATCTCCTTCACCTTACTCATCAACCCCATATCCTGCAGGAGGAAGGCATCTACACCAACGTCCACCAATTCACGTACCAAAGCAAGTGTCTCTTCAAACTCATCGTTATAGATAATCGTATTGATAGTTACGTGAACCGTGGCACCATAGCGGTGAGCATATTCGCATAGCTTACCAATATCTTCCACACTATTGCCTGCAGACTGACGTGCTCCGAATCGGGAAGCACCGATATACACGGCATCAGCTCCGTGTTCAATAGCTGCCATTCCACATTCGAGGTTCTTGGCTGGAGCAAGGAGTTCGATTGTGTTGGGTGATGGGTGTTGGGTGTTGGGTGTTGATGATTGCATATTGTTGGGTGATGGGTGTTGGGTGTTGATGATTGCATATTGTTGAGTGATGAGTTTGGTGATGAGGGAGTCTAACGATGGGTATAAACTATTTATAATGGAAGATGATGCTAATCAAATGCAACAATTCATTAATACCCATCATTCAACACCTATCATTCACTACCTAACACCCAACTTACCCAATTCATAAATAGTAGATTAGCGTGTGAACGCCAAGTGACAAGCGGACCTTTCTCTGGATTATCCTCACGGTAATAATACTTTGGCACTTCAACATCGTCACGCTTACCAAGGTCACGGTGATATTCTGTATCGAGTGTGTTGGGGGCATACTCCAAATGACCAGTGATAAAGAACTCACGTCTACTGCGTGACCTTACGATAGACACTCCACTCTCCTCCGATTCAGCAATTATTTCAAGGTCGTCAACCCGCTCAATGTCCTCACGCCTTACCTCTGTATGACGGCTCTGAGGCATACGGAAGACATCATCAAAGCCACGGAAGAGAGGCTGTTCAGGTTTTAAAGGAATCGTAGGGAAGATGCCAAACATCTTCTTAGGTAAAGGATACTTTGGAATATCATAGAAATGATAGAGTCCTGCCTGTGCCGCCCAACAGATGTAAAGCGTTGAACGCACATTCTCACGGGCCCAATTGAATATCTCTTGTAGCTCAGTCCAATAGTCCACCTCCTCGAAAGGTATTCCCTCGACAGGAGCACCAGTGACTATCAAGCCATCAATTTTCTCCTCGCTGAGTTCCTCAAGCGTATGATAGAAACTGTCGATATGTTCTGTAGATGTATGCTTAGAAGTATGGCTTTTGAGCTTTAGAAAGCTGATATCCAACAATAGCGGACTATTAGAAAGAATACGTATAAAATCAGTCTCAGTCGTAGCCTTGAATGGCATAAGATTGAGTATGACAATGCGGAGTGGACGCTTATCATCCTCTGTAGCAAGCATATCTTCTATGTTGATATTCTCACGCTTCAGTATATCAATAGCGGGAAGTCCGCCGGGCAATCTTAATGGCATATCCTGTTTCCTTTATCTTTATAGGGTCATACAAGCATACAATCCTTCTTTTTCTCTCCTTTAAATAAGTTACAAAGATAGTAATTAATAACAGATTCTACAAGGCTTACCTATATAAAAGTATGAATAGAAATAGGATAATGGGTGGTAGGTGTTAGGTGTTAGGTGGTAATGAATAGTAATTCTGCTTAGCATCTATCACTCAAACAAAATGTAATCATCATCACCCAACAATTAACACCCATCATCCAATAATATGCAATCATCAACACCTAACACCCATCACCCAATACCCATCATTTACCAAAGCTTCAGACGCTCATTCTCTGGGATAAAGAGTTTATCACCCTCCTTCACACCGAATGCCTTATACCACGCATTAATATGAGGCAGAGCACCATTCACACGCCACTCGCCAAGAGAGTGAGGATCACTCTTCACACGACTGCGGATTTCAGCCTCGGTGATATTGTTTGCCCATACGCCTGCATAAGCGATGAAGAAACGCTGTTCTGGAGTGAAGCCCATAATGACCTTGCCCTTCTTTGCCTCTGGTGTTTTCTCAAAAGCATTGAAAGCCACCTGAAGTCCACCGTGGTCAGCAAGGTTCTCACCTAATGTAAGCTTACCATTTGCATAGAGATCAGGCAATACCTTGATAGCGCTAAAGAAGTCAGCATACTTACTGGTACGTGCCTCGAAGTTCTTAGCATCCTCCTCTGTCCACCAGTCTGTCATATTACCATCCTTGTCATAATGGCGTCCTTGATCATCGAATCCATGTGTCATCTCGTGTCCAATTACCACACCGATGGCACCATAGTTAAAGGCGTCATCAGCCTTAGGGTCGAAGAATGGATACTGGAGGATACCTGCAGGGAAGCAAATTTCATTCGTCGTAGGATTATAATAAGCATTCACCGTCTGTGGAGTCATCAGCCACTTATCCTTGTCTACTGGCTTACCAGCCTTCTCCTTGATAGCATCCTCTGCCCAGAACTTCTGGCAGGTCTGCACATTCTCATAATATGACTTTGAAGGGTCAATCGTAAGCTGGCTCAAGTCCTTCCATTTGTTAGGGTAACCCACCTTCACATAGAAGGTAGAGAGTTTCTCAAGTGCAGCCTTCTTAGTAGCCTCACTCATCCAGTCCTGAGCCTTGATACGTTCAGCAAGACTCACCTCAAGGTTCTTGATGAGGTCTTCCATACGCTTCTTGCTTGTGGCTGGGAAGTAACGCTCACAGTAGATTCGTCCGAGCGCCTCACCCATCTGCTTCTCCACCTGCTGTGTGGCACGCTTCCAACGAGGATAGTCCTCCTTTGTACCACGCATCGTCTTACTGAAGAAGTTGAAATATTCCGCACGCACATCATCACTCAGATAGTTAGCTGAAGCAAGGATAGCACTCCATTCCATACGTGCACGGAGTTCCTCAGCAGTCTCTGTAGATGTCAGTTTGTCAACACCTGCAAGGAAGGCTGGCTGACATACAACCATTGTCTGGATATACTCGCTCTTAATACCTTCAGCGTTTGCCAACTGCTCAAGTGGGATATTAGGATACTTCTCCTTAAACTCACCGAGTGTCATCTTGTTGTAGTTAGCCTCCACGTCACGCAATTCTGTACGGCTCTTTGAAATCATAGCTAACATTGTCTCATAACGCATAACGGCATCACGCTTAGCCTCTGCCTGAGCATCAGAGAATCCGTAGAGGCGGAACATATTAGCAATGAACTGGCGGAAGGCATTACGGATGTCTGTCGTAGCCTTATCATTATCAAGATAGTACTCCTTTTGTCCGAGGCTCAGTCCGTCTTGATAGATAAGGAGGATGTTCATCTTTGCATTCTTCTCATCAGCCTCAAAAGAGTAGCCCATTGGCACACCATAGCCGAAGCTTGCATACTTCAGCTGAAGGGCACGAAGGTCAGACAGACTCTTTGCATTCTCCATCTCGTTGAGTAGAGGCTTAACAGGACTCACGCCTTCCTTGTTACGGCGCACTGAGTCCATAGCGAGTTTATAGAAGTCGCCTAACTTTCTCTCTGTTGAGCTTTCCTTACCCTGCTTCTTTAGCAGATCAGTGAGGATTGTGTTGATACGCTTGTTGTTGTTCTCCTGTAGCTGGTCGAAAGATCCGAAGCGTGAGAACGCAGCAGGGAGTGGATTGAGTTTCTGCCATCCACCTGTGGCAAACGTGAAGAAATCGTCAGCCGGACGTACCGACTTGTCGAGGTTCTCTGCCTTGATACCTGCCTGACCCTGTGCCATAACGGTAAAGGGGGCTGATGCAAGGAGCATCATTGGTAATAGTTTTTTGATACGCATAGTAAAAAATATTTGGTTTTAATTCATAATTCAAAATTCAGAATTCATAATTATGATTACCGATGTAAGAGATATTCAATATTCAATGTTCAATGTTCAAAGTTCAATGTTCAATGTTCAAAGTTCAAAGTTCAAAGTTCAAAGTTCAAAGTTCAATGTTCAATCTTCAAAGTTCAAAGTTCAAAGTCTCCAACTCTTCCGACAGTATGAGCCATCGTTCGTTTTCCTCATCGAGTTCACGCTGAAGGTTGGTGTATTCTGTCACGAGTTCCATATTTGAGGCATTCTCGGGAGCCATCAGGAGTTCATTGAGTTCGCTCTTACGTGCTTCCAACTTCGCTATCTTAGCCTCAGACTCGTCCACAGCACGCTGAGCCTTACGAATCTTCTTCTGCTTCTCTTTGCGTTCAGAGTAGGATAGGGCCTCACCAGAAGCCTCCCCCGACCCCTCCGAAGGGAGGGGAGAAACATTTTGGTTATTATTAGATTTTGATGATGTTAGTGAGAGGTTCTCTGCACTCTCCCCCCTTCGGGGGAGTTGGAGGGGGCTTTTCAACCAATCATAAATACCCCCTAAATGCTCTCTGACCTTACCGCCGCCGAACTCATACACCTTGTTTACCAGTCCATCGAGGAACTCACGGTCGTGACTCACGATGATTGCCGTACCGTCAAAGGCTTTGATAGCCTCCTTCAGCACTTCCTTTGAAGCGATGTCAAGGTGATTGGTAGGCTCATCGAGGATAAGGAGGTTTACTGGCTCAAGCAATAGCTTAATCATCGCTAAGCGTGAACGCTCACCTCCCGAAAGTACCTTGACATACTTCTCCGACGTCTCGCCACCGAACATAAAGGCACCGAGCAGGTCGTTTATCCTCAAGCGCATATCGCCCGTGGCTACCCTGTCGATGGTCTCGTAGATGGTAAGATTCTCGTCTAACAGCTGTGCCTGATTCTGTGCGAAATAACCGATTTGTACGTTATGACCAATCTTCAGTGTACCATCAAAAGGAATCTCGCCCATGATACACTTCACGAAGGTTGACTTTCCCTCACCATTCTTACCGACGAAAGCCACTTTCTCACCTCGCTTAATAATAAGGTCGACGCCCTCAAAGACCGTCTGTCCCGGTCCGTCACTATGCAGTCTACTTGGATAAGTCTTCCCCAACCCCTCTGCAATGACTGGATAATCCCCACTGCGCAGACATGGAGGAAACTTCAGACGCATAGCCGAATTATCAACCTCGTCTACCTCAATAGGCACAATCTTCTCCAACTGGCGGATGCGCTGCTGCACCTGTACGGCTTTCGTAGCCTGATAACGGAACCGTTCAATGAACGCCTTTGTATCGGCAATCTCCTTCTGCTGGTTCTCATACGCACGAAGCTGCTGCTCACGACGTTCTTTTCTGAGGACAAGATACTCGTCATACTTCACACGATAGTCTTCCACGTGTCCACAGGTTATCTCCAGCGTACGGTTCGTGACGTTGTTGACGAACGCACGGTCGTGGCTCACAAGCACGACCGCCTTAGCGCTCTGTGAGAGGAACTGCTCCAGCCATTGGATAGACTCGATGTCAAGGTGGTTCGTTGGCTCATCTAACAAGAGTACGTCAGGACGACGGAGAAGAATTTTCGCCAATTCAATACGCATACGCCATCCGCCAGAGAACTCACGCGTAGGGCGGTCGAAGTCCTCACGCGTAAAACCGAGACCCGTCAGCGTACGCTCAATCTCAGCCTCATAATTCTCACCTCCCATCATCATATATCGTTCGTGCTCAGTCGTAAAGCGTTCCACCAACTCAGCATATCCCTCACTCTCATAGTCAGTTCGCTCAGCCATTTCCTGCTCCATCTTCTTGAGCCTCTCCTCAATCTTCGTCTTGTCAGCGAAAGCCTTACGCGTCTCCTCCTTCACGGTCGTATCGTCAGAGAGCTTCATCACCTGTGGTAGATAACCGATTGTTGTATCGTTTGGTACAGACACAACGCCGCTCGTAGGCTTCTGCATTCCACAGAGAATCTTCAACATCGTTGACTTTCCCGCTCCGTTCTTTCCCACTAAGGCTATCCTGTCTCGTTCATTGATGACGAATGAAACATCCTTAAACAATGGCTTCACGCCGAATTCCACCGTCAGTCCGTCTATTGATATCATTTTCTTTTTCTTTCCTAAATGTTCTTTGCAAAGATAATATTTTATTTTTGAATAAGAAAGTTCCCAAACAGCCTTATATCAAAGGATCAAGAACTATTTTAAACTCCTCACAAACCATATCTTTGGTTTATTTAAGCCAAATCGCTCGTCAGACCACAATATGTATAGGTTCTAATGACTAATGTCAGTTTAAGCCTATGTTTTCTTTGCATTATATGTAATGTACAAAGTTAGTAAAAATAACACAAAGAAGCAATGAAGTTGTGTAATTATCAGCAATATTATTTCTTAAGGGTGCCCTCATTGTCAAATTGTTTTCATGAAGACAAACATTTAAATAACTAAAGTTTCCCACCCCTTAAACCATTGTCTTTTCTCATTCACCTTTGCTTGTCGTCCCCTATATTCATTGACTTTTAACACATGACTAACTGAAGTTATACGGTGTGCCCATATACTTCATCCCATTTTTCCAATGCTTCAGTCATTACAAGGATTTTGCTCAACTCTTTGTCGTTGCCGCTGTTCGTAACTATAAGGTGTCGGGGCGTCATCCCAAGCACTTCTCCTAAAATGCGAAGAATGCGTTCGATACGGGCAAGAACTCGCTTCCATAACGTGAGTGCCATGAGGTTGTCCTCCATATCCGAAAAGAGCTCGCCCATAACTTGCCAAAAAGATGAAATAAATCATCACTCATTCGAGTTTTAACACTCAAAAGTTTGGATAACTCACTTATTTTCTCTATTTTTGTTTCTATAACAGTTTTGTTGTCTTGTCTTGTCTTTAAAATCAGTTCTTTAGCAATTACTAATTTACAAAGAAAATTCGACAAACTGTTATTTTTCTATTTATTTATTAGGGTGGGAAACTTTAGTATTTAATGATGAATATGAGAGAAATGCAATTAACATTATGCACTATTATAGCAATACTATTTGTGTGCTGTACAAATGGCAGTCAAAACAAGAATATAAACACATCCTATTCAATAGACGATGTAGTTGTTAATTTAGAGACGATGTGTTTAACGTATCAAAATAAGAATATTGTTTTTTCTTTAAAAGAAAGAACCAATACTTTAGTAAACGATTATCAATTAAAATTCTTGGGCTCATTGCAATTAGAAAATGAACATTATGAGTTACTGCAAAAGACAATTTTATCAGGGCAAGAATTTGACTCCCAAAGATCTAACGTTTCTATTGTGTTATTTTTAAATAATAAGTTATATGGTGAATTTACTGGTTTAAGTAATATTTATTCAGTAAATGTTCAATCAAACACAATTTGTATTTACAATAAGGAAACAAATTATACAACCAAATTTGAAATAACTGATACTATTCCTGTTCAGTTATTTATTCCATATACTATAAAGGATTCCATTCCAAGAGGTGATATCTTATATTTAAATAAACATATTAATCGTTAATTATTCCGCCTTTCATTAATCCATTCAACACAGCTTTTTCTATAAACGCTAAAGGTTGGCTACGACAAGTTTGAGCAGCGCACTTACCTGAAGTATTGCAACGGAGCGGAAACCTTCTACAGCTACTACCCTACACGCAGACGTTTGCAAAACCTTGTAGTGAATGCTAAGGCAGGTACTATTATGAACTAAAGTTTCCCACCCCTTAAAACACTAACTTTTCTCATTTTCCTTTGTCTGTCCTCCCCCATATCCATTGACTGTTAACACATGCCTAACAGAAGTTATGCAGACTATCCACATACTTCGTCCCATTTTCCAACGCTTCAGCCATTACAAGGATTTTGCTCATCTCTTTGTCGTTTCCGCTGATTGTAGCCATAAGGTGTTGGGGCGTCATTCCAAGTATTTCTCCTAAAATGCGAAGAATGCGTTCGATGCAGGCAAGAACTCGCTTCCATAACGTGAGTGCCATGAGGTTGTCCTCCATATCCGAAAAGAGCTCGCCCATAACTTGCCAAAAAGATGAAATAAATCATCACTCATTCGAGTTTTAACACTCAAAAGTTTGGATAACTCACTTATTTTCTCTATTTTTGCTTCCATAACAGTTTTGTTGTCTTGTCTTTAAAATCAGTTCTTTAGCGATTACTAATTTACAAAGAAAATTCGACAAACTGTTATTTTTCTATCTATTTATTAGGGTGGGAAACTTTAGTAATAGAATATCAATTAATTAAAATCATAAAAAAATGACGGAATTAGAAAAAAATGCCATTCTTGATTTTGCGTCTTCTGAGATAACTATTGATGATTTTTACAAAAAGATGCCTCAATATAAAAACGAAGATTTCATAGTCAAGAAATATAATGAAATTATTTTCAATAAAGATAGCAAGACATTGGGTTACTTGAGACTTATACCCATAAGAGATGTAAGACTTTTTAAAAATATCTATAGGCAATTGCTGTTAGAAGATTGGCATATAGAGCATGAAGATATTGTAGGCTTTTTTCAGTCGTATTTCAATAAAGACATTGAGAATATATATATACTATTAAATGCGTTAATTAATATACCTACATATCTTCAAGAAGATGAAGTAACTAAATATTCTTATATAAAAAAAATCATTTATGCTATTGGTGCTCAACCCCAACCGGAGAGTCTCTCTGCATTAGAGGACTTATCATCAGAAACAGGCGATGAAAAGATAAAAGAACTTGCACTACATCAGTTGAAAAAAAAAGGAAAAAACTCGGTAGATGGGAATACGAAAGAAACAAGCAAATAGGAAAATAGTTTACAGAAGTGCAGAATACATCGTATAACAGAATATCAAATAAAGCAAAATGAATAACGATAATATTCCATCTCGTTCAATAGCGAATTGCTTTTTACAGTTTTGCTATTGTCTTGTCTCAAGGAGACTGCTGTTCCAATCGAGTCTGTATTCTCAAGCGAATCATCAGAAGGCGAGGCTTTGTCTGTAATGAATCAACAAAACATTTAAAATTGTTAGGGATGAGGGTAAAAGTTATTTTCTCTATTTTTGCTTCCATAACAGTTTTGTTGTCTTGTCTTTAAAATCAGTTCTTTAGCGATTACTAATTTACAAAGAAAATTCAACAAACTGTTATTTTTCTATCTATTTATTAGGGTGGGAAACTTTAGTTAAATAATTTAAAAGTGTGGACAAGGTTTTGAAAAAACATTACATAATTTCGAATAAAACCTCTATGAATAGCTGTAAAAATACGTATAAAAAGCGGGTTTGTAACCTGCAGAGAATCAGTTGTTTATAAAGTAGCATCTGAAAAGGTGCTTAATTGGACTTCAAAAGGGCGTTAGTAAGGCTTCAAAAGGGCACCTTTAGCAAGTCTATTAGGCGTCTTTAAGATGCCAAAAGAGCATGTGTTGGTGTTGTGGGGTGTGAAAATAGTTTACAAATGGCGTAATGTGGGATTAAGTTGTTGGTAGAAGTTAGATAGACATTGTGTCTAATTGCGTTTTATCTTGTTGTTTACCCCCCCCTTGTAAAACCATCTAATTTGTGCGTAGTTATACCATGCAAGAGTAAGCCTTGATTCTATTTCCAAACTACGTATTTAATGGAAGAACCCTTAACCCA
>CAUTPS010000060.1:0-14022 GCA_963540415.1 uncultured Prevotella sp. | reverse complement strand
ACGAATACTTTATCTCTGTCATCGTGGCTGACGACTTTAGTAAGGAGCATGAGACAGCTATCAATGGTACGCAGGAAAGCATCCTCCTGTCTATCGACGACGCTGGCAACCTTGTCTTCAAGGAGGCTCAGAAGCTTGCCTCTGAGCAAACCTTCTCCTCTTATGGCTGGAACCGTTTCTCCGACTCTAAACCAGTCATGGGTGCCTACCGTGGTATTGGTGAGGTCTATGTGCAGCCAAGACTTACACGCAAGTAGGTTTTTTAAGTTGACAGGTTAACAAGTTGACGAGTGAACAAGTTGCTTGTAGACAGAGTAAATAAAAGACAAAGTAACAGATGAACATATCTTTGTTGACGAGTGAACTAACAAGTTGCCGAGTGAACGAGTAGACGAGTGAACAAGTTGCTTGTAGACAAGGTAAATAAAAGACAAAGTAACATAAAAACATATTTTAGAAAACGAGTGAATGGGTTAAAACAATCCATTCACTCGTTTTCTTGTTCACACAACTGGGCCAACTGGTCCAACTGACCCCACCCAACTGGCCCAACTTACCCAACTTACCCCACCCCCTTGCCCTTCCCCCCAAAGGGAGGGGAGTGATTAGTGGGATACCCCTATAAATAAGTTAACGAGTGAACGAGTAGAAAATACTTGTTCACTCGTCAACTTAAAACATGTTCTTATGTTACTTTGTCTGTTCTCGCAAGCAACGGGTGAACCTGTCTTGCAATCACTTTACGAGTAGTTTCTTGCCGTTACGGATAATGATACCCTTATGGTTCTTGCTGACAGTCTTACCTGTAAGGTCGTAGGTGGTGGCAGTGTCGTGCTTTAGCGTGAGACTGTTGATGCCGGTAGAAGTCTTTTTAGGAACGAAGGTTGAACCGCCATCCTTACCACCAGTCCAGTAAGCGAGGTTGCCGTCAGCACGATAGTTCAGACCGTAGCCCTCTGGGTTACAGATATAGAAACCGTTTTCATCATTTGGACTTATTGTCACAGTCCAGTCACTGGTGTATCCAGCAGGCAGGTTGTCAGCAGGTAGAAGGGTAGCATAAGTGTTACCGCCAGCGTTAGCAGAACCCTTTGGAGAAGCCGAAGCGAGGACCATTGAAGGACCCATTGCCTTGTTGATGAGGCGGAAACCGCTGTAAGGATTACCTGTCAATGCCCAGAGAGCATAATCTGTATTGATGTAAGTCTCGTCTATGAAGTAGACGTTAGGGGTATAGTTTCCTGACGAAACCCATCTTGGTTGGTTGCTGACCTTGAGGTTATACCAAGTCGTGTCGGCAGGTGTAGCCACCTTCATTGGTGCTGTCCATACGGCATTAATACGTACGGTAGCAGGGAGACTTGTGATGGTTTCCTTGTCAGCTGTCAGTTCAACATAGTCTCTGTTGAGGCCTTCAGGAATCGTCACAGCACCAGTCTTCGCACCATTGACAACGGTTGAATAAACAAACTCATTGTTGAAGTAAACCTCGTAGGTCAAAGCTGTCTTCGCATCAATGAAGATACCCTCAAGTGATACGTCGCCATCCACCATCTCTGCAGGGAGAGTAAAGGTGCCGTCAGCATTGAAACGCTCACGTGGGATGAACTCGTCAACATACTGATAGGTGCCGTGGCTGATGCTATCACCTGTAAGGTTGTAGCCGTGGCGCACCTTCAGACCGCTGAAGTTAAAGCCATGTTCAGGCTTCATCTTGATAGTGTAAGGCTTACCGAATGGGATAGAGATACCGTTCAGTTCAGTACCATCTTCTGCAACAACCTTACCATTGAGTGCACCTTGATAAATCTTCACATCATCACCATGAACGTTCAGGCGCACATCGATGGCACCGCCACCATTGTTGATGATATTGTTATTCGCCTCAATGCTACCTCCTGCGTCTGCAGAGTTCCAATCCACCTTGTAACGCATACGGTAGAAACCGTGCTGAAGGTCGCTTGGAAGGGTAAATTCAGGCATAACGAGGGTATTACGACCATTACCAGAAATCTCTCTTCCTGCGCTGTTGAAGCCAGAATTCTCATCCTCTCCACCGAGGAAAGAGTAAGCCAATAACTCGTTACCAGCGTTTGGAACAATCTGACCGCCCTCTACCTTTGGCTCAAAACGACCGTTATTGTTCAGGTCAAGATAAACATAACTGTGCATCCAGATACCCTTGTACTGAACAGCTGGGTTGAGTGTCTCGCCTGGTTTAGCCAAGAACGCCTGCTTGCTGAGGTAGGTGTAAGCTGGAGTCGAAGTGGTAATGTCGCTATAGAGGTTGAATGTCTGGTCGCCAAGGCTGATACCCTTGAGTCCACGATCACTACGTGAGCACTTCGCATCCTTGTTATAATTCATCGGATAGTCCTCACGATTGGTTGTTGTGAAAGCCTCGTTGTTTACGACGATATTGTCGATATAAGCAAGGAAATCATCTTTCATACCGTTGGTGTCCTCACAATCGACAACAACTACAAGACTATGGATTTCGATGCCACCTGCTCCCTTAACTGGGAAAACGGCATCTACCCACTTATTTGGCTCAACCTCTCGTGTTGAAAGCTCCCAGAACTGCTCTGTCTCTGTGCTCTGACCCTTACGATCCGTACGCTTTCCGAGTCCGATAAGCATCGTACGACCAGCCTTTGGCTTGTGAATCATCACGTGTACATACTTTGTTTCTTTGGTCAAAGCGAATGGCTGCTTAAGATCGATGCGTGCACCGAAAGTGTTTGAGCCAAAGCGTGAACGCTGGAAGCCCAACACATTGTCAGAAGCATTTGGTGTAGCCTTCAGTATCTCGTCGTAGTTTTTATCGATATTGCTTACTACTTGCACATTTCCTTCCAGTACAGCAGCTTGCTTGTTTTGGCTACGGAAAGGCGACTTCAGCCAAGTGTCGTAGACACCTAACGCCTTATAGTTCTGATTTTCAAAATCTATTCTAACCTCTTCTGTGGTCTGTGCATGAAGCAAAGAGGTGCAGAACAACAAACCACAGGTTGCTAATATATTCTTTTTCATATTGTTTCTCAAGTCAAACGATTAATAAATTGCAATCTCACTCATTACAGGACAAGCCTTAGCATCCTTGATATGAATGCGGATAGCCTTAGCCTCATAGCCCGAACCATAGCTGTTTGCGGTACTTCCGTTGAGCGGAATGATACGTTTATAGCCGATAGTGGTTTGCTTTACTTTGTTAGCAAGTGGCTTCCATGTGCTGCCATCGGTGGTATATTCGATTGAGAAACTCTTTACACGCTGTCCAAGTCTTACATACTCCTGCAAGGTTACGTAGCGAACAGTCTGTGGGCTGTCCCATTTGAAAGTAAGGGTAACATCCTTTACATCGTCCTCTGCTGCCCAGTAAGTATCTGGATTCTCATCAATGAGGTTGTTAACAACGTAAGTACGTGTCGCTCCGTTGCTGCGTGTGCTGGTTGCTTCAACAGTAGCAGTCTTGGCAAGATTGGTCTTGAAACGGCTCTTCAACATAGTACCGAACTCCTTCAGACGGTTCACTTGGTTCTCAGGAATCTTACCACTTTGGTCTGGAGGGCAGTTAAGGATGAGGGTTGCATTGCGACCAACAGTCTCTAAGTACATCTGGAATGTGCGCTCTGCCGACATTGGTTGACAACTGGGATGCCAGAACCAACCTTTGTCTGTAAACTTAGCATCGCTCTCACCGGGGAGCCAGAACCAGCCGTTCTCTGTGCCATACATACCATTGCGCTCAGGAGCAGTACCACGATTCTCATTACACCAGTTGGTTTCACCTGCCCAACCGTCCTCATTACCAATCCAACGTGCCTCACCACCGACACCCCAAAGGATGATATTAGGGCTGAGCTGATGGATAGAATCGCGGAGATTAGGTACGTCGTAGTAGGTTGCACGGTCAATATTGATCTTTGTGTACTTACCACCATAGTAGCCATCGCCACCATTTGCACCGTCAAACCACATCTCAAATTGGTCAGAGCCATACTTTGCAAGCTCCGCACACTGCTTCAAGAAGACATCCTTCACGTAGCTGTCCGTACCGTAAAGACCACTGTTGCGGTCCCAAGGAGACACGTAGAAGCCATATTTCATACCCAACTCCTGAGCTCCTTTAGCAAAAAGTTCTGCAATGTTCACCTGTGCATTAGGGCTTGATGAGTTCGAACTCTTATGATCTGTAGTCTCCGTTGGCCACAAGCAGAAACCATCGTGATGCTTCACAACAGCAATACCGCCCTTCATACCAGCCTCTTTCACAGCCTCTAACCACTGTCGTGGGTCTGGTTTTGCGGTTGGAGCGAAGCGGTTTACATCTTCATCACCATTACCCCATTCCTTACCAGTATAGGTATTCATACCATAATGGAAGAAGGCATAGAACTCTGTCTGCTGCCATTTCCACTGGCGGTCAGTGGGTACAGGGAACACTGGACGTGGTTCGTTCTCCGCATTGGGAGCGATTTGCGTCTTAAGGGTCATAACGGTATTGGTCTGAGCAAAGCTCGTAGCCGATGCCGTTAGGGCAAGTGCAGTAAGCACACCGTGTAGAAATCGGTTATTCATATTAGGTTTTTTAGTTCAGCAGCACTTTAGACGTAGCATTTTATAAATATTTTATTGACAATGTTTAGTTTAGGTTTTTTGTCATTGCAAGCAACCTGTTTGCCTCTGTGCTGCTATATCAAGGCACCAAGTCGCTCAAAAGATAGTCGCAAATATACGAATTAATTTGGATATTCGTGTAATAAGGACTATAATTTTATTTTAGTGGTCATAAAATCTCAACCTATCTCGAATTAATGAGTCGTGTCCTCTCTCCCCATCCCACTTATTTATCACCGCCCCCTTATTCCGAAATTCCTTTACATTTTCTTTCGTGTTTTATGCCTTAAAAGAGCGAAAAAATGCCTTTTCTACTACCTTTGTAACTTACGCCCTATCAAGCACTTGCAGGCTCGTCTCCGAAAAAGTGCTTACTTGGACTTCAAAAGGGCGTTACTTAGGACCTTAAAGGGCATCTTTTGCAAGCCCAAAGGGCGTTAATTGAAAGCCAATTAACGCTCTTCTGATTTTCAGTCTGTGAATTATCTTTACTAAAGTTGACGAGTGAACAAGTTGCTTGTAGACAGAGTAAATAAAAGACAAAGTAACAGATGAACATATCTTAGTTGACGAGTTAACGAGTGAACAAGTAGACGAGTTGACAAGTTAGACGAGTGAACAAGTTAGACGAGTGAACAAGTTGACAAGTTAACGAGTGAACAAGTTATGTGTTACAAAGTCTATAACTTGTTTACTCATCACCTTTTAACCTCGCCAACTAACCACAAGGGGTATCACGCATTTCACTCCCCTCCCTTTGGGGGAGGGGGAGGGGTAGGGGGTGGGGCCAGTTGGTCAGTTGGTCAGTTGGCCAGTTGGCCAGTTGGTTGGTTCTTAATACTTAATCACACCCTTTCCGATTGCTGCAGCGTAGCTACGCTGTAGGTTGTCGCCTATCCAGCCACTCTTCCATGCTGCTCTTTTGAGGGCGTGAGCAGCTTTGGCTGTTTTCACGTTGCGAGGGATAGGGTTCTTAAAGAGGTCTTTGTGCGCCACATTGATAGTAAAGAAGATACTATCCTTTGTAACGCGGAGATTCTCCATTGGTGCTACAAAATGACCAGGGAGATAGCCTTCACGGGCATCAATAAAATCGTCTGTGGTACCATAGAATCTACCAGAGATTTTACCGTTTGCACCCTTCTCAAGTACGATGTTGTGGTCTTTAAGAACATTCTTACTCTCCTTAGTGTTAATGAGTTGATAAACACCACACTTTGTTGTCTGAGCTTGAGAGATTGCGTTTGCTCCAAAGAGTACGCAACAGCATAAAATTAGCTTTTTCATATTGTTATGATTTAATTTGACCTTTGAAGTTTGACCTTTGACCTTTGAATTTTGAACTTTGAACTTTGACCTTTGATGTTTACTTTTTCACGCTTCCCACAGTGGTAATCATAATTATGAATTGTGAATTGTGAATTGTGATGTTTGACCTTTTACTTTTCACGATTCCCCCAGTGGTAATCATAATTATGAATTTTGAATTATGAATTTTGAATTCTAACGTACTGATGAGAACTCCGTTCGAACTATTATTTTATATTGTCCACCGATGCCCCTGTAATATAGTATTCTTTCTCTTTAAACGCTCCAACTACTGGATGTACTGGCAATTTACACTTGCTGTATAGGAGAAGTATCTTGTAGATTTGCTCTTGAGTTAAGTATTTTGCAGTGCTACTTCTCATTCCAATCTTCACAAATCGTTGTTTGCTGTTTACAAAGATATAAAAATCTGAGGTAAAGATATTTCTTTCTTCCCCAATAGGGTTTAAAAGTTTCTTTTGTTTCTTCGTGAGTACTTTACTTAGAACTTTCTTAAGATATTTTTGTATTTTCCACCCTGTTTTCTTAGTATATGGAACATATATTTTGTCACGGAGGTCTTTCCAATCCCCTTCCTTGATAAAGCGTTCTGTTTTTTCCGCATCAGCAGCAATGTAATAGGTCATGAAGGTGTCACGAACCCAAGTCGAAGGGAGGGACTCCTGAATGAGTTTCCCCACCTTGGTTATCTTCACGTTATTCTGCGCACAAATAGGATTGCAGAATAGGAATGCTAAAACGATTGCATAGAAAATGTTCTTAATTCTCTTCATATTCAAATTTAGATTAAAATTAATAATTTAAAATCCAATTTGTTCCAATATTATGCCATCTTCTAACAGCAACAACCAGCCCAACCAGCCTCTCCCCCAACCCCTCTCCGAATGGAGAGGGGAGTGAAATGCGAGATACCCCTTTTTGTTAGTTTACGAGTTCACGAGTTTACATGTTTACGAGTTTATGGGTTTACGAGTTGACGTGTTTGCCTGTGCGTTCAGGTAAATCATAGCCAACGGCGGTTTATCATTAGTTTACGAGTTCACGAGTTGACGAGTTGACGTGTTTGCCTTTGCGTTTAGGTAAATCACAGCCAACAGCGGTAATCATAATTATGAATTATGAATTATGAATTATGAATTATGAATTCTGAATTGTGAATTCTGAATTATACTTTTGTCAGCTTTGGCTTCACAGTAGTAGCATCCTCGATGATAAATGAGTTGCCCTGCTCCTTCACCTTGACATAAACTACAGTGTGCTTTGTAGGCACCTTCTTGTAGTTCGAAGTCCATAAGAATGAAACACGGAGCCAGTCATTGTTCAGCGGAACAACCTTCAGTGTACGTAGATTCTCCTCTACACAGTCCTGCGCATCGAGAAGTACGTCAGCATCTGTCTGTTCACTCTTTTTCAATACGTTTTCACTTACAAACTTCTTTGCAATCACCATGCTAAGGTCTGAGAGCTGATAGATAAGGCTGTTCATATAGGTCTTGTAGAAACCAAGTGTGAACTGTTGCTTTTCCTTCTGGATTTCGTTCATTGTAACGACAGCACTTTTAGCTGATTTAGCTTGTGCATAAGTTGTAAGTGGTGCAGAAGCTAAGCAGAGTGCTAAGCCCAATGCAAGATAAGCTTTTCTCATTGTTATAGTTGTTTATAGAATTAATATCAGAAAAAAAGTTCGTTTCTTTCTCAAGCTGTATTGTGTCAAGGTTTTTAGCCTATGGTAGTTTAGATGTTAACTTTTCGCTCCGGACAGCTTGTCTGCTGGTGAAATTTGAAATCTATTTAGGTTTTTATCTTCGTAATTGTTTATTTCGGTAACAAAGATATAGAAAAAAGATAACATAGCAAATTTATCTGAAATTATTTTCAAAAAAGTTTAAACTAAATTTTATCAGGTCACAATATGTTTAGGTTCTTATGACTTATTGGGGTAAAAAAAAGTGCCAAGACCTCTTGTGTCTTGGCACTGTGTGACTAACGCTATGGAATTATTATTGCGTCGATTTAGTAGTTTGACTCCTCAACCTGGAAGAAGCTCTGTGGGTGGTTACATACAGGGCAAACAGCTGGAGCCTTCTTGCCGATAACGATGTGACCACAGTTGCGGCACTGCCAGATGCAGTCGCCATCACGAGAGAATACTACGCTATCCTCGATGTTCTTCAAGAGCTTGCGGTAACGCTCCTCGTGATGCTTCTCAACCGCACCAACGCCACGGAACTTAACAGCCAACTCTGGGAAACCTTCCTCCATAGCTACCTTTGCCATCTCGTCGTACATATCAGTCCACTCGTAGTTCTCACCAGCTGCTGCGTCAGCGAGGTTCTGAGTTGTTGTAGGGATGTCACCCTCGTGGAGGAACTTGAACCAAATCTTAGCGTGTTCCTTCTCGTTGCGTGCTGTCTCCTCGAAGAAACCTGCAATCTGCTCATAGCCGTCCTTCTTAGCCTTTGAAGCATAGTAAAGATACTTAGTGTGAGCCTGGCTCTCGCCTGCAAAAGCCTTCTTAAGGTTCTCCTCAGTCTTAGTACCCTTCAAAGCTGCAGGGTTGAACTCCTTAAACTTGGTAGCCTTAGCGTGGCATACTGGGCACTCTGCTGGAGCCTCTGTTCCCTCGTGGATATAACCACAAACGGTGCAAATAAATTTCTTTTTCATAATGTTCTTGTATTTGTATAATGTTCTTGTATTATAATAATGATATGTGCGCGAATTACGAATACTATCGCTTTTATACCCACTGACAATCAGTTGGATATCTATTGTGTTCTTGCTCTGTAATTATTACAATCTTTCTGTGTGCAAAGGTATTAATTATTTCCGAGTCTGTCAACTTTAATCGTTCTTTTTTTATACCAAACGACCTATTTAGACAACGAATAATTAATGAATGAATAGTACTAACAGGGCGCATAAAAGACTAAAAACCTCTGTGTTTCAAGTTTCCAAATAGGATGTTTCACACCCCAAGTTCCAATCAAAAAGTTGACTACGAATTACGCGAATGACACGAATTATTTAGCAATTAAGTATTAGCGTAATTAGCGAAATTCGTAGTTTCAATCAAAAGACGTAACTACGAAATATGCGAATGACACGAATTATATAGTAATAAGGATTTGCGTAATTAGCGCAATTCGTAGTTATCGAAAGTTCAAAATTCCAAGTTCAAAGTTCCAAGTTTCGTGTTTTTAGTTAAAAAAATCTTAGTTAAATAATTGTAGTTTATAAAAATATGGTGTATCTTTGCCACTCAGTAACAAAAACAACTATTAGCTAAAAACCAAAAGGAGTTCGGAAACCAAGTAAACCTAAGCTTGGGGACGGGCGACGAGATCTATAAAATGAAAAAGAAGAAAGCCAAGATTTTACTTGCTGCCTTGTTATTGGCAGTGGGAGAGACTGCGTTCGCTGACGGAAAGGCAGTGAGTGGTATTCGACAAATCAATCCAACAACGGTAGAGATTACTTATAGCGACGGTGGCGTGATGACAGTAGACTTCTATGGTCAGAATGTATTTCGCCTTTTTCGCGACCCAAAGGGTGGTATCGTTCGTGACCCTGCGAGCAATCCTCCAGCACGTATTCTCGTTGATAACCCACGTAAGAACGCAGGACGACTGAGCGTTAATGAGACCGATGCCGACGTGGCAGTCGCAACGGCTGAGGTACGTGTGCGCTTTGACCGCAACACAGGTCTGATGACTGTCACCGACCTTCGCAATGGTAAGGAGGTTATTAAGGAGGTGAAGGGAGTAGACTTCCAAAAGAATCGCACCACCGTAACCCTCGCCAATGCAGCAGGAGAGTATTTCTATGGTGGCGGTGTACAAAACGGTCGCTTCTCACATCGTGGCAAACGCATCGAGATTGTCAATACCAACAGTTGGACCGATGGCGGTGTTGCTTCGCCAGCTCCGTTCTATTGGTCAACAGGGGGCTATGCTGCCATGCTTTACACCTTTGCTCCCGGTGCCTACGACTTCGGAAGTACGGATAAGAACACGGTGACAATCAGTCACGAAATGCCTTATCTCGACCTCTTCCTGATGGTCGACACGACTCCCGTTTCTTTGCTTCAAGATTATTATCAGCTGACTGGTAACCCCGTCTTATTGCCAAAGTTTGCTTTCTATGAGGGTCACCTCAATGCCTACAACCGAGACTATTGGAAGGAGACAACCGAAGAAGGTAAGGGAATCCTTTTTGAAGACGGCAAGCGATATGTAGAAAGTCAGAAGGACAATGGCGGTATCAAGGAAAGTCTTAATGGCGAAAAGCAGAACTATCAGTTCTCTGCGCGTGCCGTTATCGACCGTTATAAGAAAGACGATATGCCATTGGGTTGGATTCTTCCTAACGATGGTTACGGAGCTGGATATGGGCAAACTTCGACCCTTGATGGTAATATAGCCAACCTCAAGAGCCTTGGCGACTATGCTCGTAAGAACGGTGTAGAGATTGGTTTGTGGACACAATCAAACCTCCACCCAGTCGATAGCATCCCAGCTCTCTTGCAACGCGACATCGTGAAAGAGGTGCGCGATGCAGGCGTACGTGTCTTGAAGACCGACGTAGCATGGGTCGGTGCAGGCTATTCCTTTGGACTCAATGGTATTGCTGATGTGGCTAATATCATGCCTTACTATGGCAGCGATGCACGTCCGTTCATTATCACCCTCGACGGCTGGGCTGGTACACAGCGTTATGGCGGTGTATGGTCGGGCGACCAAACCGGTGGCGAGTGGGAGTATATCCGTTTCCACATCCCAACTTATATCGGCTCTGGACTCTCCGGAATGGGTAATATTACGAGCGATATGGACGGTATCTTCGGTGGAAAGAACCTCTCAGTGAACATCCGTGATTTCCAGTGGAAGACCTTTACTCCTATGCAGTTGAATATGGACGGTTGGGGTAGCAACCCTAAGTATCCACAAGCTTTGGGCGAACCAGCCACAAGTATCAACCGCTCTTACCTCAAACTCAAGTCTATGCTCCTGCCTTACACCTACTCATGTGCCCATGAGGCGGTGACTGGCAAGCCACTCATGCGTGCGATGTTCCTTGATGATAGCAACGATTACACCCACAGCAGTGCTACACGCTACCAATATATGTATGGTCCTTCGTTCCTCGTGGCACCTATCTATCAGAACACGGCAGCCGACAAGGAGGGCAACGATGTGCGCAATGGCATCTATCTACCAAAGGGAACATGGTACGATTACTTCACGGGTGCTACTTACGAAGGTGGTTGCATACTCAACGATTACTTCGCACCTATCTGGAAGTTGCCTGTCTTGGTGAAGTCAGGTGCTATCATTCCGATGGTCAATCCGAATAACAACCCTTCTGAGATTGACAAGAGCCGTCGTGTCTTTGAACTCTATCCAGACGGCAAGACCGAGTTTACACTCTATGATGACGATGGTACAACACAGAAATATCTCTCTAATGAGAAGGCTACAACCCGCATCACCTCCGATCTTAACGATAAGCAGGTGCTGACCGTAAGTATCGACAAGACCGAAGGAACGTTCGATGGAATGGTGAAAAATCAGTCAACAACCTTCTATCTGAACACCAATGCAAAGCCAAAGAAGCTCACAGCCGTTATCGGTGGGAAGAAGATTCGACTCACAGAGGCTGAGCAGGGTGATAACACATGGCAGTATGTTCAGGCTTCGAATATCAACCGTTTCTCAACGGCTAACAGCGAGATGGAACGCCTACTGGTAACTAAAAATGCCCAAATCATCGTACGTTTGGCTTCCTGCGACATCACAAAGGAGGCTGTAGAACTCCGTGTGGAGGGTTTCGCACGTCTGAATAAGTCTAATGAAACCTTGCGAAAGAAGGGTGCCTTGACACCTCCAGAACTCCTCGAGGCTGATATTCAGTCGTATAGTGTCACTCCAAAGTGGAAGCCTGTGCAGAATGCTGACTACTATGAGATAGCCTTCAACGGTCAGACTTATACCACTATCCGCCACAATTCGCTCCTCTTCGACGATCTCCAGCCTGCCACCGACTATGATTTCAAGGTGCGTGCAGTGAACAGCGATGGGGCAAGTGAGTGGACGCCACTACACGTGAAGACGGCTGTCAACCCATTGGAGTATGCTATCCAAGGACTTACCGCAACCTCTACCGCCCGTGATATGGAAGGTTTCGAAATCAACCGACTCGTTGACTTCAGTACGACTGGTGACATCTGGCACACCTATTATTATACGAAGGCGGTGCCATTCGACTTCACTGTCGACCTCCATAGCACCAACACCCTCGACAAACTGCAGTATGTCCCACGTGCAAATGGTGGTAACGGTACGATTACGAAGTGCGATATCGCTGTCAGCAAAGACGGTAGAAACTGGACAGAAATCGGTCCACAGCAGTGGGCTCGAGATGGTAGAACGAAGGAAGTGACGCTCTCTACCCACCCAGTGGCACGTTATGTGAAGGTGAGCGTGAAGGAAGCTGTTGGCAACTTCGGCTCTGGTCGCGAGTTCTATGTCTTCAAAGTGCCGGGTACAAAGACTATTCTTCCGGGCGATATCAACCTCGATGGTAAGGTAGACGAGAACGATTTCACCTCTTATATGAACTATACAGGACTTAAGAAGGGCGATGCCGACTTCGATGGTTATATCTCTGGTGGCGACATCAACGGCAACGGTCTCATTGATGCTTACGACATTTCGAATGTTGCCATGCACCTTGAGGATGGTTGGAACGACGATGACGTAGCCCCTGTTGGCGGTAAGGTTTACTACGAATACAACCGTAAGTCTTATGCTGCAGGCGATGATGTCATCATCAAGGTGAAGGGTAAGGACCTGCAGTCAGTCAATGCCTTCAACCTTATCTTCCCATATAGTCCGAAGGAATTGCAGTTCGTTAAGGTTGAGACCGACCCATCAATGGTAATGCGCAACCTCACCTACGACCGTCATCACAGCGATGGTTCGCAGGTTCTCTATCCAACCTTCGTGAATGTGGGCGACCACCATACGCTCAATGGCGATGCCGACCTCCTCGTCATCCGTATGAAAGCCCTCAAACCATTCACCGTTAAGAACACAACAGCTAAGGGCTTGTTGGTGGATAAGCAGTTAAATCAAGAGGAGTTGTAAAAGCCAACTGGCCCCACCCCCGTCCCCTCCCCCAAAGGGAGGGGCGTGAAATGCGCGATACCCCGTGGGAAGTAGACGAGTGGGTGAGTTTACAAGTAGACGAGTTGACGAGTTGACAAGTAGACGAGTGGGCGAGTTTACAAGTAGGCGAGTTATATGTCACAAAGCATATAACTCGTTAACTTGTCTACTCAAAACTTGTCTACTCAAAACGTGTCTACTCAAAACTTGTCTACTCAAAACTCGTCTACTCAAAACTCGTCTACTCAAAACTTGTCTACTACAAACTTGTCCCCTTATTATATGATATTTGTAAACTAATTTTATGCAGTTCAAAGCCAACACATGCTCTTTAGGGTTCTAAAAGACGCCTAATTGGCTTGCAAAAGATGCCCTTTAAGACGCTTACTAACGCCCTTTTGAAGTCCAATAAAGCACCGTTTACTTTACTGTTTTATAACTAATTGACTTCCATGTGGTTATAAACATACTCCTTATCTGTGTTTTTACCGTTATTTATAGATGTCTTATTTGAAAATATGTAATGATATTTCAAACCCTTGTATGTAGATATTCGAAGCCTTAAAGTGAAAAGGTTTTCAATGAAAGAGACTGATGATAGATTATATAGTTGACAGTTTTAGCAATGGTTTTGTTTAATGAGTAACTTCGATTCTTCCGTTGAAGCTATACGAAAAGCATCCACGCATTTAACGGAAGAGCCAAATAAAAGGCATTAGAAATCAATATAATTAGTAAGCGTAACTATTCAGCGATAATTGATATGCACAGTATATTGGTTATTGTTGAATAGTTACTTACTAACCCTCAATTCTCAAATCATAAAGTTCAAAGTTCAAAGTTCAAAGGTAATAGTTACTTACTAACCCTCAATTCTCAAATCATAAAGTTCAAAGTTCAAAGT
>CAUTPS010000059.1:0-14085 GCA_963540415.1 uncultured Prevotella sp. | reverse complement strand
AAGAGGTAAGCAGGTCATAATCCATTTAGAAAATAGAAAAATATAATGGGAGCAAGAAAACATATAAAGGCTGAAGCTCGTAAAGAAGCTTTGAGAAGCCAGTATTTTGCAAAGCTCAAGGACTGTCCTTCTTCTCCACGTAAGATGCGCTATGTAGTAGACATGGTTCGTGGTATGGAGGTCAATCGTGCCCTTGGCGTGCTGAGATTCTCCAAGAAGGCTGCTGCTCAGAACGTTGAGAAACTTCTGCGTTCAGCTATCAACAACTGGGAGACAAAGAATGACCGCAAGGCTGAAGACGGTGAACTTTATATCTCTAAGATCTTCGTTGATGAAGGCGTTACAATGAAGCGCATGCGTCCTGCACCACAGGGCCGTGGCTACAGAATCCGCAAACGTTCTAACCACGTCACTCTTTTCGTTGATTCAAAGAATGACGCTAATAATGATGATAAATAAATAGTAGAATGGGACAGAAAGTTAATCCAATTAGCAACCGTCTTGGTATCATCCGCGGTTGGGAGTCAAATTGGTTCGGTGGCAAGAATTTCGGGGATAATCTCGTAGAGGATCGCAAGATTCGTACTTACCTGAACAAGCGTTTGGAAAAAGCAAGCGTTTCCCGTATTGTCATTGAGCGCACATTGAAGCTCGTCACCATTACTATTTGCACCGCTCGTCCGGGTATCGTTATCGGTAAAGGTGGTCAGGATGTTGATAAGCTTAAAGAAGAGTTGAAGAACCTTTTCAAGAAGGAGATTCAGATTAATATCTTCGAGGTTAAGAAACCTGAACTTGATGCAAACATCGTTGGTAACAATATCGCTCGCCAGGTAGAGGGTAAGATTGCTTACCGTCGTGCTATCAAGATGGCAGTCGCTAACACTATGCGTGCTGGTGCTGAGGGTATCAAAGTTCAAATTACAGGTCGTCTGAACGGTGCCGAAATGGCTCGTAAGGAAATGTTTAAGGAGGGTCGTACTCCTCTGCATACATTCCGTGCAGACATCGATTATTGTCAGACAGAAGCCCTTACAAAGGTTGGTCTGCTGGGTATTAAGGTATGGATTTGCCGTGGTGAAGTTTACAACAAGGTAGATCTTACTCCTAACTTTACTCAGGAAAAGAGCAATGGCCGTTCTAACAATGGTGGCCGTTCTGGAAGAGGTAATCGTAGAAGAAACAATAACCGTTAAAAGAAGAAGCTATCATGTTACAGCCAAAAAGAGTAAAATATAGAAGACCTCAAGACGGACGTGGCAATAAAGGCAACGCCCACAGAGGTACACAGCTGGCTTTCGGCTCATTCGGCATCAAGACACTTGAGGCTAAGTGGATCGACAGCCGTCAGATTGAGGCCGCTCGTATAGCAGTAAACCGCTATATGAACCGTCAGGGCCAGGTCTGGATTCGCATCTTCCCTGATAAGCCAATCACTCGTAAGCCTGCCGATGTTCGTATGGGTAAGGGTAAGGGTGATCCAGCAGGATGGGTTGCACCAGTTACTCCAGGTCGTGTTCTCTTTGAAGTAGAGGGCGTAAGCTTTGATATTGCAAAGGAGGCTCTCCGCCTCGCTGCACAGAAGCTGCCTGTTAAGACAAAGTTTATTGTTAGACGTGATTTCGATAAAAACGCTTAAGAAAGATGAAGATTAAAGAAGTAAAAGAACTCGAGACCAAGGATTTGGTTGAGAAAATTGAGAACGCTGAGACAGCTCTCGCAAAGATGAAGCTGAATCATCAGATTACTCCGCTTGAGAATCCATCTCAGATTAAGGCCGCTCGTCGTGATATAGCACGTATGAAAACAGAACTTTCTCAGAGAGAACTTAATAAATAACAATGGTCCAGATGGAAACAAGAAATTTAAGAAAAGTAAGACAGGGTGTCGTTATCAGCAACAAAATGGATAAAACCATCGTTATTGCAGCTAAGTTCAAGGAGAAGCACCCTATTTATGGTAAGTTTGTCCAGAAGACAAAGAAGTACCATGCTCATGACGAGAAGAATGAGGCTAATGTAGGTGATACAGTGCTCATTATGGAGACTCGTCCTCTTTCTAAGACAAAGAGATGGAGATTAGTTCAAATTGTAGAAAAAGCTAAGTAATTATGATACAGACAGAATCAAAACTTACAGTATGTGATAACAGCGGTGCTCGTGAAGCTAAGTGCATTCGTGTACTCGGTGGTACTCGCCGTCGTTACGCAAGTGTTGGTGACGTTATCGTAGTTGCTGTACAGAACGTCATCCCATCAAGTGAATTGAAAAAGGGTGCAGTATCAAAGGCTTTGATCGTTCGCACAAAGAAGGAAATTCGTCGTGCTGATGGTTCATACATCCGCTTCGATGATAATGCATGTGTATTGCTGAACAACGCTGGCGAAATTCGTGGTAGCCGTATCTTCGGCCCTGTTGCTCGTGAGTTGCGTGCAGTGAACATGAAGGTCGTTTCTTTGGCACCTGAGGTTCTTTAATTATTAAATAGAATAATAAAATGGCAAAATTCCATATAAAGAAAGACGATCAGGTCATTGTTCTTGCCGGTGCGGACAAGGGCAAGACTGGAAAGGTGCTTAAGGTCATCGCAGATAAGGAGCGTGCTATCGTGGAGGGCGTGAATATGGTCTCTAAGAGCACAAAACCTTCTGCTGCTAACCCTCAGGGTGGTATCGTTAAGCAGGAGGCTGCAATTCATATCTCAAATTTAAGTCTCATCGATCCGAAGAGCGGTAAGGCTACACGTATCAAGATTGAGCGTGAAGGCAAGACTGTTAAGCGTATCGCTAAAAAGTCAGGGGAGGAAATTAAGTAATGAATACAGCTCAGTTAAAGAAACAGTATAAGGAGCAGATTGCTCCTGCTTTGCAGAAGCAGTTTAACTATTCTTCAGCTATGCAGGTGCCTGTTTTGAAGAAGATTGTTATCAATCAGGGTCTTGGTGATGCAACTCAGGATAAGAAGCTTATCGAGGTTGCAGTGAACGAGATTTCTTCTATCACAGGTCAGAAGGCTGTTGCAACATATTCTAAAAAGGATATTGCAAACTTCAAGTTGCGTAAGAAGATGCCTATTGGCGTTATGGTAACTCTGCGTCGTGAGCGTATGTATGAGTTCCTCGAGAAACTCGTTCGCGTATCTTTGCCACGTATCCGTGACTTCAAGGGTATCGAGAGCAAGTTCGATGGTCGTGGAAATTATACTCTCGGTATCACCGAGCAGATTATTTTCCCAGAGATTAATATCGATCAGGTTGACCGCATCCAGGGTATGAACATTACCTTCGTTACATCAGCTAAGACTGATGAAGAGGGTTATGCTTTGCTGAAGGGCTTCGGACTTCCATTCAAGAATGCTAAAAACGATTAATTGATATGGCAAAAGAATCAATGAAAGCTCGCGAGGTAAAGCGTGCAAAGCTTGTTGCTCGCTATGCTGAGAAACGCGCTGCTCTGAAGAAGATTATCGCTACTTCAAATGATCCTGAAGAGGCTTATGAGGCTGCTCGCAAGTTGCAGTCTATTCCTAAGAATGCTAATCCAATCCGTTTGCACAATCGTTGCAAGATAACAGGACGTCCAAAGGGTTACATTCGTCAGTTCGGTCTCTCTCGTATTCAGTTCCGTGAGATGGCATCTCAGGGACTTATTCCAGGAGTTAAGAAGGCAAGCTGGTAAGCAAATATATCGACGCGGATAGTGAATTGTGAAATTTATTTTGTATCTTTGCAGTTCATTATCCGCTTTCAAGCGATTTTTTAATATTGTCGGGGTAGTCCCGATTAATTAAACTTTATATTTTTATGACAGATCCAATAGCAGATTATCTGACAAGACTCAGAAACGCAATCATGGCTCATCACCGTGTTGTTGAAGTTCCTGCGTCTAACTTGAAGAAGTCTATTACTAAGATTCTCTTCGAGAAGGGTTACATCTTGAACTATAAGTTCATTGAGGATGGTCCCCAAGGTTCAATCAAGGTCGCACTTAAGTACGATCCTGTAACAAAGCAGAGCGCTATCAAGAAGTTGAAGCGTGTTTCTACCCCAGGTCTTCGCCAGTATACTGGTTACAAAGACATGCCGAGAGTAATTAACGGACTTGGAATTGCTATCCTTTCCACGTCTAAAGGTGTAATGACAGACAAGGAAGCTGCTGCAGAGAAAATCGGTGGTGAGGTTCTTTGCTATGTTTATTAATTGGAGGATTGAATATGTCAAGAATAGGAAAATTACCAATTAGTGTTCCAGCTGGCGTTACAGTTGCTCTTAACAATGGTGTTGTTACAGTAAAGGGTCCTAAGGGTGAACTTTCTCAGAAGGTAGATTCTTCTATTAAGACTATCATCGAGGACGGTCAGGTAACATTCGAAATTGATGAGAATAGCCCAGTAAACTACAAGCAGAAGCAGGCTTTCCACGGTCTTTATCGTTCACTTGTTAACAATATGGTTGTTGGTGTAAGTGAGGGTTACAAAAAGACATTGGAACTTGTTGGTGTAGGTTATCGTGTTTCTAACCAGGGTAACTTGGTAGAGTTCTCTCTTGGTTATACTCACCCAATCTTTATTCAGCTTCCTTCAGAAGTTAAGGTTGAGACAAAGAGCGAGCGTAACCAGAATCCAATCATCACTCTTGAATCAGCTGACAAGCAGCTGCTTGGTCTCATCTGTGCAAAGATTCGTTCTTTCCGTAAGCCTGAGCCTTACAAGGGTAAGGGTGTCCTGTTCCAGGGTGAGGTTATTCGCAGAAAGTCTGGTAAGACAGCTGCAGCTAAGTAACTTTAATACATCATTACGATTATGACAACAAAGAAAGAACAAAGAAGAATTAAGATAAAGTTCCGCATTCGTAAGAGTGTGAACGGTACTGCTGAGCGCCCACGTTTGAGCGTTTTCCGCAGTAATAAGCAGATTTATGCACAGGTTATTAACGATCTGACAGGAACAACACTCGCTTCTGCTTCTTCACTTGGCCTTGATAAGATGGCTAAGATTGAACAGGCTAAGAAAGTAGGTGCACTCGTTGCTGAGCATGCTAAGGCTGCTGGCGTAGAGCAGGTTGTTTTTGACCGTAACGGTTATCTCTATCACGGACGTGTACAGGCTTTGGCTGATGCTGCACGTGAAGGAGGACTTAAATTCTAAACGATTATGGCAATGAATAGAGTAAAAGTAAATAGTGATGTAGAACTGAAAGATCGCTTGGTTGCTATCAACCGTGTAACTAAGGTTACAAAGGGTGGTCGTACTTTCACATTCGCAGCTATCGTCGTTGTAGGTGACGGTAAGGGCGTTATTGGCTGGGGTCTTGGTAAGGCTGGTGAGGTTACTGCTGCTATCCAGAAGGGTACAGATTCAGCAAAGAAGAACCTTGTTAAGGTTCCTGTTTTGAAGGGTACTGTTCCTCATGAGGCAGAGGCTCGCTTTAGCGGTGCTCATGTTCTCCTTAAGCCAGCTGCTGCCGGTACTGGTTTGAAGGCTGGTGGTGCTATGCGTGCTGTTCTTGAGAGCGCAGGTGTTACTGACGTGATTGCAAAGTCAAAGGGCTCTTCTAACCCTCATAACCTTGTAAAGGCTACTATCGCTGCACTCGCTGATATGCGTGACGCATATACAATCGCTGGTGAGCGTGGTATTAGCATGGATAAAGTATTTAACGGTTAATTTTAGGAGGTATTATATTATGGCAACAATTAAGATTAAGCAGATTAAGAGCCGTATTGGTGCTCCTAAGGACCAGAAGGAAACTTTGCAGGCATTGGGACTTCGTAAGATTTCTCAGGTTGTTGAGGTAGAGGATACTCCAAGCTGCCGAGGTATGATCCGTAAGGTGCATCACCTGGTATCAGTAATTGATTAATTAATCTTTTAAAGAAAACAGTAATTATGAAATTAAATAATTTGAAACCAGCTGTTGGCTCTACACATTCACGTCGTCGTATTGGTCGTGGTCCAGGTTCTGGACTCGGTGGTACTTCTACTCGTGGTCATAAGGGTGCAAAGTCACGTTCTGGTTATAAGAAGAAGATTGGCTTTGAGGGTGGTCAGATGCCTCTCCAGCGTCGTGTACCGAAGGCTGGTTTCAAGAACATCAACCACAAGGAATATTTCGCTGTAAATCTTTCTACTCTTCAGGCACTTGCTGAGAAGAACAATCTTACTAAGATTGGTGTTGAGGAGCTTAAGGCTGCTGGACTTACCAATGGTAAGGAACTTGTTAAGGTTCTCGGTAATGGTGAATTGAAGGCTAAGTTGGAGGTTTCAGCAAATGCCTTCTCTAAGACTGCTGAAGAGGCTATCAAGGCAGTAGGTGGTAACACAACTATAATCTAAGTTAATGAAAAAGTTTATTGAGACACTGAAGAACTGTTGGAAAATTGAGGATTTGCGTCAGCGACTTCTCATTACTATTCTGTTCACAGCTATTTACCGGTTTGGGTCGTTTGTGGTGCTTCCTGGCATCAATCCTTCCCTGTTGGAAAAATTGCAGGCACAGACCAAGGGCGGTCTTATGTCACTTTTGGACATGTTCTCCGGTGGTGCATTTTCTCATGCGTCAATCTTCGCATTAGGAATTATGCCATACATCTCAGCTTCTATCGTTATGCAGCTCCTTGCTGTTGCTGTACCTTATTTTCAGAAGATGCAGCGTGAAGGCGAGAGTGGCCATAAGAAGATAAATTGGTATACGCGTGTCCTGACAGTAGTAATCCTACTGTTTCAGGCACCGTCTTACCTGATGAACTTAAAAATGCAGGCCGCTGGTGCGTTAGCATCAGGTATTGATTGGACTACATTTATGATTCCAGCTACAATTATTCTTGCAGCTGGTTCGATGTTCATTCTTTGGCTTGGTGAGCGTATTACCGATAAAGGAGTTGGTAATGGTATTTCTTTGATTATTATGATTGGTATCATTGCACGTTTGCCTCAGGCTCTTATTCAAGAGTTTAGTAATCGTGTTTCTGAAGCTATCGGAGGTGGTATTGTTATGTTAATCATTGAAATTATCATACTTTATGCTGTTGTATGTGCGGCTATACTTCTGACACAGGGAACTCGTAAGATTCCTGTGCAGTATGCTAAGCGTGTTGTTGGAAATAAACAATATGGTGGTGCACGTCAGTATATTCCATTGAAACTTTTCGCAGCTAACGTAATGCCTATTATCTTTGCGCAAGCATTGATGTTTATTCCGTTGGCAATCGTTCAGTATTCATCTGATAGTACAAGTTCAGTACTTCAGTCTTTGATGAACACGAAAAGTTTGGCTTATAACTGTATTTATGTGCTTCTTATCGTAGTGTTTACTTATTTCTATACTGCGATTACACTTAATCCAACTCAGATGGCTGAGGATATGAAGCGTAACAACGGTTTTATCCCTGGCGTTAAACCTGGAAAGGATACTGCAGATTACATTGATACTGTTATGTCTCGTCTTACGGGACCAGGAGCTTTGTTTATCGCTTTTATTGCTATTATGCCAGCATTAGCAGGATATTTAAATGTTGCTGATGCATTTGGTCAGTTCTTTGGTGGTACTTCATTGTTGATTCTTGTTGGTGTTGTTATTGACACACTCCAGCAGATTGAGTCACATTTGATGATGCGTCACTATGATGGACTTCTCAATTCTGGACATACACGTGGCAATAGTGGTGTTGCAGCCTATTAAATCTTTATCTTAAGAAATGAGTATATTTCTAAAGACTGAAGATGAAATTGAACTCATGCGTGAGGCCAACCTGCTGGTCGGTAAAACACTGGCAGAAGTTGGTCGTCATGTCAAGCCTGGTGTCACTACTCTCCAGTTAGATAAAATAGCTGAAGAGTTTATTCGTGACAATGGTGCTATACCCACATTCAAAGGTTATCCAAGTTCTTATGGACCTCCTTTCCCTGGCAGTATCTGTGCGTCTGTAAACGATGTTGTGGTGCATGGGGTGCCAAGTGAGGATGTTTTTTTGAAAGATGGAGATATTATCTCTGTTGATTGTGGGACTTTACTTAATGGCTTCAACGGAGATAGTTGTTATACTTTTTGTGTTGGGGAAGTAAGTGAAGATGTCAAGAAGTTGCTTCGTACAACGAAGAAATCCCTTTATAAGGGTATTGAGGTAGCACAAGCAGGTCATCATGTAGGTGATATTGGTCAAGTGATTCAGGATTATTGCCAAGCACAAGGTTATGGTATAGTTCGTGAATTAACAGGACATGGTATTGGTCGTGAGATGCATGAGGAGCCATCCGTTCCCAATTATGGTAAGCGTGGAAGTGGAGTATTGCTTAAGGCTGGAATGTGTATTTCGATAGAACCTATGGTTACTATGGGTAAACGTGAAATTGGTTTATTACCTGATCGTTGGAGTATCGTTACACGTGATCGTCGTCCGGCAGCCCATTTTGAGCATACTATTGCGATTAGGGCTGGTAAGGCTGATATTTTATCTTCTTTTGAGGAAGTTGAACATTTAGAAGGACAAAATTTTTAATTAGTATATGGCAAAGCAAACTGCAATAGAGCAGGATGGAACAATTCTTGAAGCACTTTCAAATGCAATGTTCCGAGTGGAATTAGAGAATGGTGTTGACATCACCGCTCATATTTCCGGTAAAATGAGAATGCACTACATCAAGATTCTTCCTGGTGACAAGGTGAAGGTTGAGATGAGTCCATACGATCTAACTAAAGGTCGAATCGTTTTCAGATACAAATAAACAACATAGAGATATGAAGACAAGAGCATCATTAAAGAAGCGTACAGCTGACTGCAAGATCGTTCGTCGTAAGGGTCGTCTGTTCGTTATTAACAAGAAAAACCCTAAGTTCAAAACACGTCAGGGTTAAGTTAAAAAAGCGTAAAGAGTAAGTTTTCTCGTAATTAATGCTTACCTTTGCGTGCTTTTTAGCGTTAAATGACATTTATTTATTTAATTATCAAACAATGGCAATAAGAATTGTTGGAGTAGATTTGCCCCAGAATAAGCGTGGCGAAATCGCATTGACCTATATCTATGGTATTGGTCGAAGTAGTTCAGCAAAGATATTGGATAAGGCTGGTATTAGCCGTGACCTGAAGGTCAGCGAGTGGTCTGATGACCAGGCAGCCAAGATCCGTGAAATTATCGGTGCTGAATTCAAAGTTGAAGGTGATCTCCGTTCTGAGATCCAGATGAATATCAAGCGCCTCATGGATATAGGTTGCTATCGTGGTGTTAGACATCGTAATGGTCTTCCTGTTCGCGGTCAGAGTACTAAGAACAATGCTCGTACCCGTAAGGGAAAGAAGAAGACTGTTGCTAATAAGAAGAAGGCTACTAAGTAATTCTAAGGAGGAAATTAATTATGGCAAAGAAATCAGCAACATCTAAAAAAAGAAACGTAAGAGTTGATGCGTTGGGACAGCTCCACGTACACAGCTCATTCAATAACATCATTGTATCTTTGGCTAACAACGAGGGTCAGGTTATTTCTTGGTCTTCGGCTGGTAAGATGGGATTCCGTGGATCAAAGAAGAATACTCCTTACGCTGCTCAGATGGCAGCAGAGGATTGCTCTAAGGTAGCTTTCGATCTCGGTCTTCGTAAGGTTAAGGCATTCGTTAAGGGTCCAGGTAACGGTCGTGAGAGCGCAATCCGTGCGGTGAATGCAGCAGGTATTCAGGTAACTGAAATCGTTGACGTTACTCCATTGCCACACAACGGCTGCCGTCCTCCAAAGCGTCGTCGTGTATAATCACATCTTATAACAATTAAAAGAATTCATATTAATTATGGCAAGATACATAGGTCCAAAATCACGAATTGCACGCCGTTTCGGTGAGCCAATTTTCGGCGCAGATAAGGTATTAGCTAAGAGAAACTTCCCTCCTGGGCAGCACGGTAACAACCGTCGTCGTAAGGTATCTGAGTATGGTGCTCAGCTTGCAGAGAAGCAGAAGGCTAAATACACTTATGGCGTTTTGGAGCGTCAGTTCCGTAATCTGTTCGATAAGGCTGCAAAGGCAGAGGGTATTACTGGTGAGGTTCTTCTTCAGAGCCTTGAGAGCCGTCTGGATAATGTAGTGTTCCGTCTTGGTATCGCTCCTACTCGTGCAGCTGCTCGTCAGCTCGTTAGCCACAAGCACATTGTTGTTAACGGTAATGTCGTAAATATTGCTTCATATCAGGTAAAGGCAGGTGACGTTGTAGGCGTTCGCGAGAAGGCTAAGTCACTTGAGGTTATCGAGGCTGCTTTGGCAGGCTTCAATCACAGCAAGTATCCTTGGCTCGAGTGGGATGATAACGCTAAGTGCGGTAAGTTCCTCCATCGTCCAGACCGTGCTGACATCCCTGAGAACATTAAGGAGCAGTTAATCGTTGAGTTGTACTCTAAACAATAAAAATCATTAAATTAATGGCGATATTAGCATTTCAAAAACCTGATAAAGTAGTGATGCTGGAGGCCAATGACCATTTCGGCAAGTTCGAATTCCGTCCTCTTGAGCCTGGCTTTGGTGTTACCATTGGTAACGCTCTTCGCCGCATCCTCCTTTCATCGCTGGAAGGTTTCGCTATCAACACTATCCGTATAGCTGGTGTTGAGCACGAATTCTCTTCAGTTCCAGGTGTAAAGGAAGATGTTACCAACATCATCTTGAATCTCAAGCAAGTTCGATTCAAGCAAGTAGTAGAAGAATTCGAGAATGAGAAAGTTAGTATCACCGTAGAGAATTCCACCGAATTCAAAGCAGGTGATATCGGTAAGTATCTGACTGGATTTGAAGTGTTAAACCCTGATTTGGTGATTTGTCATTTAGACTCCAAGGCTTCTATGCAGATTGATTTGTCCATCAACAAGGGACGTGGTTATGTTCCTGCTGAGGAAAATCGTGAATACTGCACTGATGTAAACGTACTCCCAATCGATTCCATCTACACCCCAATTCGTAACGTAAAATATGCCGTTGAGCCATATCGTGTTGAACAGAAGACCGACTATGACAAATTGGTTGTTGAAGTTACGACTGATGGTTCCATTCACCCAAAGGATGCATTGAAAGAGGCTGCAAAGATTCTTATTTATCACTTCATGTTGTTCTCTGATGAGAAGATTACTCTTGAGAATTCAGATCAGGAGGGCAACCAGGAGTTTGATGAGGAGGTTCTGCACATGCGCCAGCTCTTGAAGACCAAGTTGACCGACGCAAGTCTCAACTTGAGTGTTCGTGCACTTAACTGCTTGAAGGCAGCTGATGTAGAGACATTAGGTGACCTCGTACAGTACAACAAGACGGATCTTCTTAAGTTCCGTAACTTTGGTAAGAAATCGCTTTCTGAGCTTGATGATTTGCTCGAGAGTCTGAATCTGTCGTTTGGAACCGACATTACAAAGTATAAATTGGATAAAGAATAGTTGACGAGTTGTCTAAACGACAAGTTGACGGGTTTATCCACAACAAGTTAAAAACAAAATGAGACATAATAAGAAATTCAACCATTTGGGTCGTACTGCTGACCACCGCGCTGCGTTGCTTTCAAACTTGGCAGTTGCTTTGATTCAGCACAAAAGAATCACTACGACTCTTGCTAAGGCAAAGGCTCTTAAGAAGTATGTTGAGCCGCTGATTACACGTTCTAAGAATGATACAACTAACTCACGTCGTGTTGTATTCCGTTATCTTCAGAACAAAGAGGCTGTTACTGAGCTCTTCAAGGAGATTTCAGTTAAGGTAGCTGATCGTCCAGGCGGTTATACACGCGTTATCAAGCTCGGTACTCGTCAGGGTGACGCTGCTCAGATAGCATTTATCGAGTTGGTTGACTACAATGAGAATATGGCTAAGTCTCCAAAGGCTGAAGCTAAGAAGACTCGTCGTAGCCGTCGTTCTACAAAGAAGGTTGATGCTCCTGCAGAGGCTGCTGAGAACGTTGCTGAAGAGGCAAAGGCTGAATAATCTGAATAGATTTTTCTCTATAATAAAGAACTCCCGGTACTTAATGTATCGGGAGTTTTTATTTTATGGTAGTTGATGTGTTTTTATTTTAACATCCTTGACACATAGCCATTGTGGCGGAACCATTTATGTGCCCAGTTGGGTACCATAAAGATATAGCCAGAGATGTCTTCGTGTGGGGCACAATCAAGTTGGTTACCAATGATGTCTGCAGCTTCTTGTACAGATGTTCCGTATAAACGTGCTAATTCTTCACGTATGAGCGTATATGTGATGTTACGGATAGTTGCAGCGTTGATGGGTTGATCACCTAACAGAACTAATAATTCTTCTTTTTCTGGTATCTTAACCTTTGGTCCTACCCGTAGTCCTTCAAAGCAGTATTCCCCATCTACTTTATACATCGTAAATCCATCTCTGCTGTTACGTTCGTTACATTCCTCTGCCATTTGGCGTGCAATAGGGTGGGTGATACGTTTTAGAATCTCAGTTATAATCGGTTGATGTCGCAATTGTCCGTATGTATAGCCTTCTCCGTTGATACCACCAGAACCTGATGGGATGTCTGAGTCGGAGATTATGCATAACTCTTTTGTTTCCATTTATTCTTGTTTAAGTATTCTGATTAAATTTTAGTTCAAACTCTGTGTAGAAGTCCCTAACATAAATGAAGTCGAAGATGCTGAAGCTTGTATGGTCGTATAGATTGTGAAAGTGCTGATGAAGGTGTAAGTCGTAACTCCATTCTCTGTCTAATCCTTCATTCCAACAATCATCAGCATCTTGCATTCCCATGAGTTCCATTTCTGTCTTGTCATCTTCCTCTCCATGATATCCGTCAAAACTCATACAGCAACCATATTTGCAATAGATGTCGTTATAACTCTCATCATTGAGAATCTCCCAAATCATTTCTGATTCTTCCCCTCGAAAAGGATTATTTTTCGAGTATTGTCTATCTTTTCCTAAGAATATCTTACACTCTACCCCCTCAAACTGCAAACTACTTCCACTATCTTCCAACATTTTCTTTGTGTTGTAATACAACTCTTTACTTTGTTGATAGTTTTTAATTACTACTTCTTTAAGTGTTTCGTTGAATTCCTTTAACAACTGATAGTTTTCATCTGTTGGCTTGAATAGTTGGTTAAGGAGCATTCGACGATTAAAGATGAGAGTTTCCATCTTTTCGTCACGTGCTTTTAATTGTGGATTTTCGTAGTAGTTTAAGAGATAAGTTTCTATTCTATAAAGTTCTCTCTTATTTTTTTCTTCATTATTTATGTCGGAAATGTGCATCGGTTAAGATCAGAGAATCTGGAAGAGTATCATTTTCATCAGTTCCATTTTCTATTAAATATTTCAATAATTTTATATGCAAGATTTAGAAAGTCTGATTTATTCATTTTGTTCTATTTTGCCATTCTTTGTAATATTTTACTTCATTTGCATGCAGTACGTTATCAACCATAATAATTTTTTGAATATATGAGGATAACGCATCAATTAATGATTTCTTTTCCTCATTAGTTGCATACATAAGCAATAACTTTGTTTGATCTATAAGATAATCTATTGTGAGCTCCTGTCTAACAGACTCTTCAATAGTCTTCATTTCTTCCAGAGTAGCTTCTTTATTTGTAACCATTTGGTCAGTATAATCCTTGATGAATTTGATTTCTCTATCATCTACATTCCCATCACATTCCATAAAGAACTTGCCAAGTTCAATAATATGTTTTATAAGGCACTTTTTCTTTTTGTCCATTTATTTTAGGATTAGAATATTAATTTTGTTTCAATAATGATTTCTTTCTGTGTAGAAATCGTTTGTTTTACATTTGCATTTAGAGTAAATACACCTTTCAAGATGTTGAGAGAGAATGCACATTCTGTTAAACTATTTAATTCTCTTGTTAGTTCCACCTTAACTACTTGTGCAGAAAGCACACTACTATCTTCAGGATTCCTTTGTTCGACGAGATAGTTTATATCTTTATCATATAATTTATATTGTTTTATTAATTGTTTTGCTTTATCATAGCCCTTTTGTGTGAATTCACCTGAGAAAGATTCTTTACGGCTATATGTTTTTGCATATTTTTCTTCCTCTGATTTCTTATACGATGCATCAGCTTCGATAAGCT
>CAUTPS010000058.1:0-14091 GCA_963540415.1 uncultured Prevotella sp. | reverse complement strand
GCTGGCAGCCTAAGGCTGCATAGCCATATATTCAAATTTTAACGAACTATTGTTACTATTTACAGCTTCTTTTTACTATGAGTAGAAGGCTCTTAGTGCTATACACTATGGTTTAATTTATGATAGAATCACTTTTACGTAAGAAGAAATATTAATCTTTCTAACGTAAGAGTTGGGTGCGTCTAATAATTCTGTTTATATGTTGTTCTTTGAGTAATAAAAAGTTGTTAGCTCTTTAAAAAATGTAACGATATAACTATAGTATTTTTTATTTTATTTTGCTGTCACTTTTAACACTTCATGTAAACGTGCTATAAGTCAGTAGGTTATACGCTATTCTTTTGTGACACGAGTGACAGGAACTTTCATATTTAGGATTTCTTTTATTGTAGAAAATCAGAGATATTGGAATGAATGTGGGAAAGGCGTATTCTAAAATGGATTCGTTCTTGACTGTAAGGATTTTAGGGGGGTACAGTTATGATACATCTTATTTTTCGGTTCTTCCGAAATATGGAGTGATAAACTAAAAGTCTTATATAATAGGCACACGGAGTCAGGGAGGGGACGGAGGTAATGCAATGTCACGGAGGTGCCTGCGGCACAAAGAGCGACGGAGGTATATCGTACATATTCTTGATAGCTATTTTGGGGTAAACGTTTTGTATATAAATTGCTAATAGAATTGGCAAACAATCTCCGTTGCTCTATGCATCAATGGTGCCTCTGTTACTACCATTGCTTTGTTTTAATAATCCTCCGTCCTCTCCGTGCCTCCGTGTGACATTACTTCAGACTTTAAACACAAGTGGCAAACTTTATCATTCCAAAATCCTGAAGACTCATTTTTCTCCATAGTGGATGAGCCATAATAGCCCTTCTTATCATGTCATATCATCGAGCGGATACTCAGCACCAATGGTGCGGTTGGTGAACACCAATAGTGCGGACGGTTATGACACGTAGAATCACTAAGGATAAGAAAACTTGTTGGTTACGAAGAAGCCTCAAGGAAAACAGAGGTTTACGTCATAAAGTTCTACAGTAGTATCATTCGAAATGTCGGATGAAACAAAAAAGGAGTGTGTCAAATGACACACTCCCTTTTTTATATTAGTTTCTAAATACTAAGCCCTCACCGAAGCTGTCGATGATGACAGGCTTGTCACATTTGACAGTTCCTGCAAGTAATGACTTACTGAGGTCGTTCAATACGTAACGCTGGATAGCTCTCTTGACAGGACGCGCACCAAACTCTGGGTCATAACCCACGTCAGCAAGATAATTGATGGCTGGGTCTGTCCATTGAAGATCAACGCCTTGTGCCTTTAACATATCCTTAACTCTTTCGAGTTGCAGGCGAACGACATCACCAATCTGCTCTTTTGTCAATGGCAAGAACATGATAGTCTCGTCGATACGGTTGAGGAACTCAGGGCGAATCGTCTTCTTCAACATATCCATTACTGCAACTTTTGCCTTGTCGATTACCTCCTCACGGTTAGTATCGTTAAGATGTTCAAACTGTTGCTGGATGTATTGTGAACCAAGATTAGACGTCATGATGATAATCGTATTCTTGAAGTTCACTGTTCGTCCCTTATTATCTGTCAGATGACCATCGTCCAACACCTGCAAAAGAATGTTGAATACGTCTGGATGTGCCTTCTCAATCTCATCAAAGAGTACGACAGAGTAAGGCTTGCGACGTACAGCTTCGGTCAACTGACCACCCTCATCATAGCCTACATATCCAGGAGGCGCACCGATGAGTCGAGTTACACTGAACTTCTCTTGATACTCACTCATATCAATTCGGGTCATCATAGACTCGTCATTGAAGAGATAATCAGCCAATGCCTTTGCCAACTCAGTCTTACCAGTACCCGTTGTACCTAAGAAGATGAAGGAAGCAATAGGCTTCTTTGGATCTTGCAATCCTGCACGTGAACGGCGAACCGCATCTGCTACAGCTGTGATAGCTTCATCTTGTCCGATGACACGTTTGTGTAGTTCATCCTCTAAGTGGAGCAGTTTATCCTTCTCACTCTGTAACATTCGTGTGACAGGAATACCCGTCCAACGGCTCACAACCTCAGCAATATCATCTGCTGTAACCTCCTCGCGCACCATTGCTTGCCCGTCTTGTGTGGCTTGCAACTGCTGTTGGATGTTCTTGATATCGTCTTCTAATTGCTTTAGTCGTGAGTATCTAATCTCGGCAACACGCTCGTAATTACCCTCACGCTCGGCACGGTCAGCCTCATACTTAAGCTGTTCAATCTCTTGTTTGTCCTGCTGAATCTTATTCACCAGTCCACGTTCTCCTTCCCACTTTGCACGGAATCCACGTTCCTGCTCTTTGAGTTCAGCGATCTCCTTGTCGAGTTGTGCAATCTTTTCTGTGTCGTTCTCACGCTTGATAGCCTCACGCTCAATCTCAAGCTGCTTCAATCTACGACTGATTTCATCCAACTCCTCTGGTACAGAGTCACGTTCCATACGCAGTTTTGCAGCAGCCTCATCCATCAAGTCGATAGCCTTATCTGGCAAGAAACGGTCTGAGATATAACGCTCAGAAAGCTTAACAGCTGCGATACAAGCATCGTCCTGAATACGTACCTTGTGATGATTCTCATAACGTTCCTTCAATCCACGAAGGATAGAGATAGCATCCAACTCGTCTGGTTCATCTACTAATACGGTTTGGAAGCGACGCTCAAGCGCCTTATCTTTCTCAAAATACTTCTGATATTCATTCAGTGTCGTTGCACCGATAGCTCTCAATTCGCCACGTGCTAAGGCTGGTTTAAGGATGTTTGCAGCATCCATGGCACCTTCGCCACCACCTGCACCAACAAGTGTGTGAATCTCGTCAATGAAAAGAATGATGTTACCATCAGCCTGCATCACTTCCTTAACAACACTCTTAAGACGCTCCTCGAACTCACCTTTATACTTAGCACCAGCCAACATCGCACCCATATCCAATGAGTAGAGTTGCTTGTCCTTTAAGTTTTCTGGTACATCACCACGAACGATTCTCTCTGCTAAACCCTCAACGATAGCTGTCTTACCAGTACCTGGTTCACCAATGAGAATAGGGTTATTCTTTGTACGACGAGAAAGAATCTGTAATACTCTACGAATCTCCTCATCACGACCAATCACAGGGTCGAGTTTTCCTGCACGAGCATCTTCTATGAGGTTGCGTGCATATTTCTGTAATGACTGATAGTTCTCATCACCACTTTGTGACTGCACCTTCTGTCCTTGTCTAAGGTCATTGATAGCAGCTGTTATTTCTTTCTCTGTACAACCTGCATCTTTCAATATCCGACTTGCAGTGGAGTTCACAGCAAGTAGTGCAAGCAGCATTGGTTCGATACTAACGAATTCATCCCCCATCTTCTGGGAGGTCTCTATTGTACGCTGCATGACCTGATTGGTGTCAGAAGAGAGATAAGGTTCACCACCAGACACTTTCGGTAAGTGGCTCATCTCATTCTGGATAGCACTCTCCACAGCTTGTGCGTTGACGCCAATTTTCTGGAAGATGTAATTTATTACATCCTTTCCTTTATCCATTACACCAGCTAATATATGTACTGGCTCAATGGTCTGCTGTCCATTTTGCTGTGCAATGTTTATCGCACTCTGAACAGCTTCTTGTGCTTTGATTGTAAATTTCTCAAATGTCATATTCAAATCTCCTTCCTATAGCTCCTTTACCCTTATAATAGGCTTCGGAACTTGTTTTTATTTTTTGTTTCTGTTGACTATATCTCAAACCTTGTGCCTATAGGCGTTTTGTGTCAATTTGTCGTTTATTTTGGACAAAATGGCAGTTGTGTTGTTCTTGAAAAGGGAGGGAAGGGAGGTGGGGAACGTGCTTTTCAATGGTTCTTCCGTTAAATACGTGGATGTTTTTCGTATAGCTTCAACGGAAAAACCGAGGTTATTCAATAAACAAAAATATAGTCAAGACTGTCAATTGTCTATTCTATTATCACCCTCCAACACCGCCACCTTTTTTCATTTTAATACTTCAAAAAATGTAGATAAGACTCTGAAAAATCATTACATAATTTCGAATAAGATATCTATAAATGAAGACAAAAGTACGTGTAAAAAGCAAGTTTACAACTAACAGAAAATCAGTTAGTTATAAAGTTGTGTAAGAAAAGGTGCTTAATTGGACTTCAAAAGGGCGTTAGTAAGCGTCTTAAAGAGCATCTTTCGCAAGCCTATCGGGCGTCTTTTAGAAGCCAAAAGAGCATGTATTGGTTTTGAGTTACATGAAAATAGTTTACATATATTGATTAATAAGAGAAGAAGCTGTTTGTAGAAGACAGAAAGAAATGCTAATTGATAGACATCTTTTATTTACCTTTTCTACATTATATCTTATAGTTTATCTCTTTTATATATACCTAATGGGATATATCTATCCATTTAACGGAAGAACCTTTTCAATGTTCAGTTCTCTTGGTGTTTACAGCATATAAATGCACAGATATAAATAAGTAAGCCCCAAAGAATATAGAAAAACCTTTCGTAACGCATATCTGTTTGTTGCTTCCAAAGATAAAGCAAGGATATAATTATAACTAAAAGACTGATTCTATTGTTTGTTCATTCTTACATAAGCTTCACTGTTACTGGGGTTACTTCTTTGATAATAAACGGTGATAGTGTCACCAATCTGCAGACTTTCATATTCTCCATATTGTTTACTCTTACCTTCATAGGTCTTCTCGTCTACGTTATATGAATAGGAGAAGTAAGGAGTTGCGCGAATTTTATAAAGTTTGTTGACTACACCTTTAGTGTAAGCTGGGTCTTCAGTTATCTTGCTACTCGTCCATAAATGGTATAATGAGATTCCTAACAGTGCGATAACAATATAGGCTATTGATAGTTGATACTTTCTTTTCATTTGTCAGATTGAGCTTTATTATTCAATTTCTCCTTCATATAGTTATGGAGGCGATGTGTAAACTCATAGTTTTTCAGTCCCCATTTGGGTGCTATGAGGAGGTCGGGGGGACTCTGGCTGACAAAGCGTTCGAGTACAAGGTCGGGGCGGAGAAGGCTAATGTAATCAGCTATGAGTTTGATATACTCTTCAACCGTATAAAGGTGAAATGGCTTTTCTGCGTACATCTTTGCAAGACGAGTCCCACGAATAATCTGTAACTGATGAATCTTCAGTGTCGTTAAAGGGAGAGATGAAATGATAGGTGCTTGTCTTAAACTCTCTTCTGCATCTTCGCCAGGTAGTCCGAGTATGATATGGGCACCGACACGAATACCACGTCGGGCTGTCTCTTCAATAGCTTTACGTGCGCAAGCAAAGTCATGACCACGATTAACCAGACGTAATGTCTCATCATTGCAGGTTTCTACACCATATTCAACGATGAGGAATGTGCGACGATTCAGTTCTTCAAAGTAGTCTAAAAGGTCGTCATTAATACAGTCGGGCCGTGTACCGATAACGAGTCCAACCACATCCTTCACAGCAAGTGCTTCTTCATAGAGCTTTTTAATATGGTCATTAGTGTCGTAAGTGTTGGTGTATGCTTGGAAATAAGCAAGATATTTCATTTCAGGATACTTACCTGAAAAGAATCGTTTGCCATCCTCAAGCTGTTGGGTTACGCTTTTTCCATTATCGCAATAGGCAGGATTGAATGTCTGATTATTGCAGTAAATGCAACCACCACGGCCAATCCTTCCGTCTCGGTTAGGGCAAGTAAAGCCAGCATTAACCGATATCTTTTGTACTTTATAAGGGAACTGAGAGCGCAACCAGTTCCCGAAATCACAATAATATTGTTCCATTCTTTTGCAAATATACGGAATATTTTATATTTTTGTGCTGTTAAAACTTGAATTTATGAAACGTATATTACTTCTGTTTGCAACAATGCTAACCGTACTTCAGTTGATGGCTGGAGAACCTATCTCTTTGAAAGACATTACTAATGGTGCTTTTGCAACTAAGCGTATCTCGGGTGTTAATCCTCTAAAAGGAACTTCGGAGTATGCACAAATCTCGTCTGATGGTCGTCAGGTCGTTAAGTATTCTTTTAAAACTGGTAACTCTACAGGGGTTATTTTTGACCTTGCTGATGCAAAAGGTGAGCAATTAAGTTCCTTTGATGATTATCAGATTTCAGCTGATGGTAGTCGACTACTGTTACAGACGAATACTAATCGTATCTACCGTCGTTCGTTTACAGCAGACTTTTATCTCTATGATGTAAAGACTAAACAGTTGAAGAAACTGTCAAAAGATGGCTCTGAGCAGATTCCGACCTTCTCTCCTGATGGTCGTCAGATTGCTTATGTTTATCAGAATAACATCTATATTACAGATGGAGAGAACGTAAAGCAGGTTACTACAGACGGTGAGTTTAATAAGATCATCAATGGTTTGCCTGACTGGGTAAACGAAGAAGAGTTCGGTTTTAATAATGCACTTGCTTGGAGTGCAGATAGTAAGACGCTAAGTTGGATTAGATATGACGAGAGTGAGGTGAAGAGTTATACTCTACAGTTTTACAAAGGTTCTCACCCTGCATATGATATGTTTGCTGTTTATCCTGGTGATTACAGCTATAAATATCCCAAGGCTGGTGAAGCAAACTCAAAGGTGAGTGCATGGTCTTACAATTTGAGCGATGGTGCTGTACGTAAGTATGATTTACCATTATCGGCAGATGGTTATATTCCACGCATTAAGTCTACCTTTGATGCAAATCGTATTATCCTTTATACAATGAATCGTCATCAGGACGAGTTGAATCTTTATGCTGCTAATCCACTCACAGGTGCTTGTAAGTTGCTGATTAAGGAGAGTGTACCTAAGTACGTGAAGGAAGAAGCTATGGAAGGTATCAGCATCATGAAGGATTATATTCTTGTTCCTTCTGATCGTGATGGCTATATGCATCTTTACTTGTATAATAAGGATGGAAAGCTTTTACGCCAGATTGACAAGGGTAATTATGACGTAACAGAAATCTATGGTTATGATGAGAAGACGGGAAATACCTACTTCCAAGCAGCAGCACGTAAGCCAATGCAGCGTGAGATATATGTTGCGGATAAGTCGGGTAAGATGACTTGTCTTTCTGTTCGTGCGGGATGGAATGTTGCTTCGTTCTCTGGTGATTATAAGTATTTCCTCAATACATGGAGTGATAGCAACCACCCATACGTATTTGCTATCTATGATAACAAAGGTAAGGAGGTGCGTGAGGTGTTGAATAATGATGAATTGCAGGCAAAGTTGGAAAAGTATGGCAACACTGGTGTTGAGTTCTTTACATTTACAACCTCTGAGGGTGTGAAACTTAATGGTTGGATGGTGAAACCTGCTAACTTCGATGCAACAAAGAAGTATCCTGTAATTATGCACCAGTATAGTGGTCCGGGTAGTCAGCAGGTCGTTGACAACTGGAGTGTTGGCTCTATGGGTAGTGGTGCGATGTATGATTACTACTTGACACAGAAAGGTTATATCGTCGTTACTGTTGATGGTCGTGGTACTGGTGCACGTGGTGCAGAGTTTGAGAAGTGTACTTATTTGAAGCTTGGTGACTTGGAGTCAAAGGACCAGACAGAGGCTGCTTTATGGTTGGGCAAGCAAAGTTATGTTGATGCTTCACGTATTGGTATATGGGGTTGGAGTTTCGGTGGCTTCAATACACTGATGAGTATGAGTGAGGGGCGCAATGCCTTTAAGGCTGGTGTGGCAATTGCTCCACCAACGAACTGGCGCTATTATGATACGGTTTATACAGAGCGTTATATGCGTACGCCGCAAGAGAATGCTGCGGGTTATGCCATTAATCCTATTAACCGTGCAGAGAAGCTTCATGGTAAGCTTTTAGTATGTCATGGCTTGGTAGATGATAATGTTCATCCTCAGAATGCCTTTGAATACTCTGAGGCTTTAGTACAAGCAGACAAGGACTTCAAGGAGAACCTTTATACCAATCGTAACCATGGTATTTATGGTGGTAACACACGTAATCACCTACTGAGACAAGTTGCTGAATGGTTTATTGAGAATCTGTAATAGGTGCTGATAAAAGAACTATGTTTTTTACGAAGCACTCTCATCTATAAGTGAACCATGCGTGGCTTACTACATATTATGATAATGACAAGGGTCTTTTAACTCATCTTTTAGCGATGTGTTAATACCCAACACATAGTGTGCGGATGCTTAACACGTCATGTGCGGATGGTAAACACCAATGGTGTTGAATGCTTAGTGTAGTGAAATATGTTATTAGTAGGTAACAAATTATGGGTAGAAACAAGTTGTTCTATCAAGTATTTGTAAATTAAAGGTGATGTCGTATGAGCGAGTATATTATACAAAGTCCTATCAGATAGCACTAATAAAGAAAAACTCGGACACTGAATTGATATAATCAGTGTCCGAGTTCTTTATGTATAATTCATTTTATCTTGCTCCTTAACCAAAGAGTCGCTCAAAGAAACCTTTCTTTTTAGGCTTCTCCTCACTTGTAGCAGCCCCGAGGTGTGTAGAATCAGCTTCCTCAGAGATTGTTTCTTTTTTAATAGCAGAATCATCTGTAGGAATGTCTTCACCCTCGATGATACCTGCAGTACCCCATTGGGCAGCAAGCATTGTTGCATCCTTGCGAGCCGTATCCTCGTCAATTTCATATTGACCGCAGATTAATTCTACGAGGTTATCTACTGTAAAAGAATCCATCTTCTGCACCTCTTCCCATAAGTATGCAGAACTTTCGTTCATAGATATAATATTGCTGAAGTCAATATTCTCATCTCCTTCCGCAACGATAATATGTTCTCCGCATACTTCACGGAGGTTGAAGCCATTCTTTACTTTCATTCTTATTGATAGTTTATGTTATTATCTTTCTTTTTATATTCCATTAAATGGTGCCAAAGATAGGAATCCAGATACGTCTGTAAATACCTAATAAATATCTTCGGATAGGAAGAAGTCGGGTCCAAATAAAGCTATATGACTTCCATTTCCAAGCATTTGTAGCATCCATCTTATTTCGTCCTTTACGGTAGAAACCAATGACTGCTCCAACAATATTCTCTTTCTTACAATGCTCAACACCAAGGTTGCCATCACCGCGTAAGGTCACGTTGTCACCCTCTATTCTGTCAATACGATGTAAGACGAAGTGTCGTGGTGTTATCTCCGCTAAGACTGGGTCGCCAACTTTTATCGTTGTAGGCTTTACCAACAAAGCCTTGTCACGGTCGTTTTCAAGGAAAGGACGCATAGAATAGCCACGAAGGCGTAACGTAACTGTATGTCCTTCATTTAACATCTTGACAACTTCTGGTAGAAACTCTGCATTAGCAAACTGGATTTCAGAAGTAGTAAGTACTGTTTTTGACATGAGTTTTATCTTTTCGTTACGGTTTGATAGCACACTTCTGCTGCTTCTTGATTAGGCAAGCAATGTAACGTAAATATCCTCCCAGCTTCTACAATCTTTGTAATAGTATCACAAACGCCATTGTAAATGTCTGAATCCCACTTCATGCTGGAGCAAGAGGGGAGTAGTGAAGCGAACGCTGCAATAGGATTAGGCTTCTCAACAGAGTTTGTTGTAGCGCGGTCAATACGTGTAATTGCACCTAAACGAGCCTTGACATTGCGATAGCATGGTGTCTTACCACTCCATGGGCTACCATATATCCATGTTTTTCCATCAATGATTCTCACGATAGGATTGTCATCGTTCATGAGGTCACTACCTGGAATATAGCGTAACCACATACTAACCTGAGTTGACTTACCTGTTCCGCTCTTGGCAATGAAGGCATAGCCATAGCCATTGTTACGAACAAGAGAAGCGTGAATCAGCAAGGTTTTCTTATGTGCACCAGCAAAGGCAAAGATGAGCATCAATGCATTATTAAGTCCAAAGGTGCGCATATTCTTATTGCCATTGAGTGCACAACGACAGTCAGAGAAGTCTTTATTACTCTGTAGCAGACAACAATCAGAGCCATTAATGTCCTTGATAATATACTGATAGCTACCATCGTCAACACGATCAACAATCGTATCACCATTTCCTGTATCAAAAGCACGGATACGCTGTCTCCTTTCTTTTGGAATAGGTCGAAGCGTATCGTCAATCGTTAAGCGGAAAAAGACATTATCTGAAACCTCTTTGATTCTGAAAGGTTCAAACGAACTTAGCAAGTGCATTCCGTTGACATCAGTCTCACGGAATATAATCTGTATATCAAAGTCTGCTATTCTGAAGTTATTTATTTCCATCTTTAGAGGCTCTGCTTACTTTTATTTTGTGGTTTTAGTAGTCACTTGCGTTTCTTCATTTGAAGTATAGTTGTCTGGTGTTATAGTCTTATAACTAAACTCTGCATCAGAGATAGACTTAACTATATATTTCTTCTTACCCTTTTCGTATCTATTTTTCAAAGCTGTGAACTGTTTCATAGCTTTATTCTCATTCTCAGCATATATCGTAACACAAGTTGGATAGCTAAGCAAACCATTGTTCTGAAGGTAATAACGGAGTTGATATGAATAGTCTCCACGATTAGCAAGGAACTTAGTACGGTCGTTTGCAAGGTAGGCATCCACCTTCTGAATATTGGTCATATAAACCGTTGAATCATTAAAAGAGGCTGCAAAACCAAACATATATACCTTTGCAGGCTTGTATCCTTTTGCGTTACTACTATTTACACATCCCAGCAGGAGTACTGCTATAATTAATACCTGACGTAATTTCATCTTAAATTAATATCTTACAATGTTAATGTTATTGTCCTAAATAAGCCTTCAATACCTTACTGTTGGTTTGTTGGCGTAGGCGTCTTATTGCTTTTTCTTTAATCTGTCTTACCCGTTCACGTGTGAGATTATATTTACTTCCTATCTCTTCCAATGTCATTTCGCGTTGGTTTATTCCGAAATAAGCTTCGATAACCATCTTCTCTCTATCTTCAAGAACCTGTAAGGCTCTTCCGATTTCTTCACGTAGACTCTCTTCAACCAACTCTTTATCTGTTGATGGTGTGTTATCGTTTGGAATGACGTCAAGTAAGCTACTTTGTTCGTCGTCATAGAACGGAGCATCTACTGAGACATGACGTGAGTTCATCTTCATTGCATCAACAATCTTGTCTTCTGGTAAATCAGTGTTCTGTGCTATCTCATCAATACTTGGGCGACGTTCATTCTCTTGTTCAAACTGTGTCAATAACTTATTGATTTTGTTGACAGAACTTACTTGATTGAGTGGTAGTCTAATGATACGACTTTGTTCTGCTATTGCTTGCAAGATGCTTTGTCTTATCCACCATACAGCGTATGAGATAAACTTGAAGCCGCGTGTTTCATCAAACTTCTCTGCTGCTTTGATTAATCCTACATTCCCTTCGTTAATAAGATCGGGCAGAGATAGTCCCTGATTTTGATATTGCTTTGCGACAGAGACAACGAAACGCAGGTTAGCTTTTGTCAGACGTTCTAAAGCTTTTCGATCACCATTCCTAATCTTTTGAGCAAGCTCAACTTCTTCCTCGATACTGATCATTTCTTCGTGACCGATTTCCTGCAGATACTTGTCGAGAGAAGCGCTCTCTCGATTCGTAATCGATTTGGTGATTTTCAATTGTCTCATGTGCTTAGCATTATTTTAAGTGATGGCAAATTTACACAAATTCAATGGGTTAAACAAATAAAAAAGTAAAAAACTCACATAAGAATCTATAATGATTTTGTGTTGTACATTAAGTTTTTAGTCTTTTAACTGTTTCTTGTTGACCGATAAGAGTATCATGGTTTGTAATGATTGTATATTCTCTTAATGTTTATGCACTGTCTTTTAGTTTGATAAGAGAAGGACTAATTTGAATTCATAATGGCTCTTATGTTGTGTTTATTGGACAAAAAGAGGGGCCCCACAAGTTAAATGTATAGATTTTTAAAAGAATAATACTAATCCACTTACATGGTATGAATGCCCCCAATTAGTTTTTTTATCAAGGGATAAAGGCTACAAGATAAATGTAATTAGGTATGATGTCCATCTGTCTTCTACAAACAATTTATTTCCATTTTAATTGAAGTCTGTAAATTATTTTCGTATTGTTCGAGGCTCGTATATGCTCTTTTGGCTTTTTAAAGACGCCTAATTGACTTGCAAAAGATGCCCTTTAAGACCCTTACTAACGCCCTTTTGAAGTCCTATTAAGCACCTTTTGTTTTGCTGTTTTATAAATGATTGATATACTGTTGGTTATAAAGCTGCTTTTCATATGTGTTTTTGTTGTTGTTTATAGATGTTTTACTTGAAATTATGTAATGATTTTTCAAGGTATTGCTTATAAAAAATAATCCCCTATTCTTGTGTCTAAAACCAAGAATGGGGGATTCTTATTTTGTCAGCTTTTCAGCTGAAGGTTATCTGTCGTTAATCAGCAAGAGGAATAGCAAAGTAAGCCTTCTTACCAGTTGGGTAGATACCCTGAACGTAGAGAACTGGGTCCTTGCTGGTAGATGCCTTCTTAACGATATTCTGCAAGTCGTCAATGTTCTTCACCATGGTCTCGTTTACATTCTGAATGATGAAGCCACGATTGATTCCTGCAGCCTTCAATGCACCATTGTTAACCTTCAGTACCTCAAGACCATAGTTGATATTCAACTGCTTCTTAAGGGCATCCTGTACTGGACGGAACTGACCACCAAGAACGTCGATATCAGCCTGCTCGATTACCTTTGTCGTACCCTGTGCATTCTTCAGTGTGATAGTCTTTGAAATCTCTTTCTTATTGCGGATGAAAGTAACAGTTGCCTTATCGCCAGGACGCTTGCTGTTGAGAGCCTGCTGAAGCTCAGACATACGTGTTACCTTTTGTCCGTCAAATTTAGTGATAACATCACCCTTTGTCAAACCTAAGGCTGCACCATTTCCTTCCTCTGAAACCTCGCTAACGTAAACACCTGCATTTGTACCAAGGTCAACGTTCTTGCCTTCTTCTTTCTGAGCATTGATGAAGTTCAGTACGTCACCACCCTGAATGCCAAGCATTACACGTTGTACACTACCATACTTCTTGATATCATCAACAACCTTATTCATTATTGATGTTGGGATAGCAAAACCGTAACCACTATATGCACCAGTCTGTGAGTAGAGCATAGCATTGATACCAACTAATTCGCCCTGGGTGTTAACCAATGCACCACCAGAGTTACCTTGGTTGATGGCTGCGTCAGTCTGGATAAAGCTCTCAATGCCATTGCGAGTAGCACCCAAACCACGTGACTTAGCACTTACGATACCAGCTGTTACGGTATTGTTGAGGTTGTAAGGGTTACCTACAGCAATTACCCATTCTCCAACTTTCAGCTTGTCTGAGTCGCCAATAGGAAGGGTAGGGAGGTTTGTTGCGTTTACCTTTAGCAGTGCAAGGTCAGTCTGCTTATCAGTTCCAACGATGCGAGCAGAGAACTCACGGTTGTCATTCAGTGTGACTGTCAATTCGTCAGCACCCTCAACAACGTGATTATTCGTTACGATATAACCATCAGGTGAAATGATAACACCGCTACCTGTAGCCTCCTTCTTAGGAGTCTGAACCTGCTGACGGCGTGAACCATTACCTTGGTTAGGATTTCCAAAGAAACCGAATGGGTCGAAGAAACCACCAAATGGGTCATCTTGAACCTCAACGGTTTGGGTCTTAGAATTCTGTACATACTTAATGTGAACGACAGCTGGAAGAGCCTTCTCAGCTGCGTATGTGAGGTCAACTGGCTGGCCAGGAGCTACAACTGGGGCTTCTGCAGCATACACTTTGATGAAGGCACCAGTAGAAAAGGCGAGGGCTGTAACACATGCCGCGCCTGCCAAATACTTTGATAAATTCTTCATATTCTTAATTATTTGTTCGTTAATTACTTTTTTATGTGTCAAGCCGTCATTATTTGTAAATGTCTTGTTGACATATTTTAGAATGCAAATATAGGAGCAAATTTTGTAAAACCGACAATTTGTCAGTTATCTTTAT
>CAUTPS010000057.1:0-15187 GCA_963540415.1 uncultured Prevotella sp. | reverse complement strand
GTCAGTTTTTTGCTTACTTGTTATGTTTGCAGCACCAAGATAGGTGAAATTTCTGGCATATCTAAGTGTTTTGAGAACTTTGTTTCTCAGGCGCTTGGAGTTCTCACAAGAATTTATGCTGCGGAATTAAGGTCAAATAAAAAATGTCAATGAAAACATCTGAATTTGGTAACACAGTTCTAAGCGTCCAAGAAACTCTTAAAATGCTTCAAGGTTTTTGTTATGAAGCTTTAAGATTCTTGAAGGTTTCTGTAGAGAAGTTTCCCAAGTTTGTAGTAGGCGTTGCTATGCAAGCAGACGGCAAGGCTAATCCCCTGAAAATAGACTATACGCACTCAAAGGTGTTGGTTTGTATTCCAGTGTTCAGAATATTGTTTTCAGGAGTGACTGGTAATGACGCACCAACAGTGTACCGTTTAATGGGTTATCAGTTAGCTCGTTTTTGGTATAGATTTACAACTGTCGGTGATAAAGGTACATTTAACAGCATGGACAAAGATAGTATTGTATTTGCCAGTTCATTGATGATATTAAAAGGCTGTCGGATTAATCCTTTAACACCAATCTCTGAAGTTTTAAAAATGCTTAAGGAGGAGTTTAAAATAGAGTGTGAACTCGTTACTGGTATTGACACACATGCAAAGGTAAAGCTAGGTGTTATAAAGCCAACTCAATCAGAGCATATGAAAATTACTGAACACTGGGAGAAACTTTATGAAGAAAATATCAATCGCTCATTAGCATCCCTAGCAGAAGGAGACCTTGGTAGCAAGTCGAATCCTTTTGATAATGTTGATGAAGCTGCAGATTACATTAAAAAGATAGAACAAGAACGCCTTTCAACGGACCAATATCGTCAAGAGATTGTAAGAGAAGAATATTTCTATGATGGACAAATTTTTCGTATACCATGGGCTTCGGCGAATGTCTCTTACTACCCCATTGAGGGGGCTTCAGATAACTGTTTTGTGGTTAATCAACTCTCTACACACAACAAGTTCGTCTTAAAGCCTTCGTTGGCTAATCATAAATTTCTTTATCGTGGGCAGTCAAGGTTCTTTTCGCCTTGCAAGCCAAGTCTTTTTCGGGAGAATAAAGACTATTTCGTAGATGATATAATACAGATTAAAGAGTTTCAATGTCTTCTCAAGACGCATCCACTAGTTCAACTATTTGAAAGGGGGTTTGAGTTGTTACACGATACCTTTTATTTCAAGATTAGTTATGATGGTTTGAGCCAGCACTATTATAACAATACTCCTTGGCTTGATCTTACAAGCGACATGGAGGTGGCTAAGTTCTTTGCGGTTACCACTTTCAATATGAAGTTGGATTGTTATGAGAAATATACGGGCAATGAACTAGGAGTTTTATATTACTTTGATTTGAAAGCAGACTCCTTTCAATACGATGATAAGCGTAACTATATTGTTAATAATATAGGAAAGCAACCTTTTATGCGTAGTGGAAATCAATCAGGTTTTCTAATTAATATAGCTAAAGATGAGGATTTTAATAATTATCCAGAAGTGCGATACGTTTTTTTCCGTCATAATCCAATTATAACAGATAGAATCTTTGCAAAATTCGATAATGGTGATAGGATTATGCCAGAAGAAATCCTTCGTTCTCACTGGCATCGTAGAATGAATGATGAGAAGATAAAAAAGCTGATTTCAACAGAGGCATTAAAACTCAACTATAAGGATAATCCTCATGAATCTCATAACAAAATAATAAAAGCATTACAGAATAAAGGGTTCAAAATAAAAAAATATCAGCCTTCATTTACAAAAGAGGAATTGGAACAGTACTATGCAACATCGTTGAAGTTCTGGCATGAGTTTTGTTCAAACATTCACTTTTATAGTCCAGAAGGTGCATTGATGAAAGAGCATCTTATAAACTTACCAAATGATCCGCGATATAAGTGGGCATTTATAAAATAATAATTCTTTCACTAGTGTCCACGAAAAATATTTAACACCTCGATTCCGCGGCATTATTCCTTGTGAGGTACTTTTATATATTGAAGTGACATTTTTGGGATTTATCCATTGATATGGGGATTTTATGCTCAGAAAAGACCCAAGAAACACCGAAGCACCTCATATCAACATATAGAGCCCCAAAAAGACATCTCAACATATAAAATTTTCTCACAAGAAAAAATATGGCGGAATTAAGGTATATCATTATAGCTACATTTTAATTCCGCCAACGGGTTAAAAAACAACCTCTTCCAAGCTTATTTTCTACATCTATGTCTTGGGTTTTACTCTTTCAATAGGCGTTCTTCTTCTAAGTCGATGCGATGAATATAGTGTCTCACAAGTTCCTCGTCCACTCTTTCGTTTTCGTTGTTAAGCTTGTTCAACCACAATCGTTGCTCTTCAAGTATCTCGCGATAGGTTTTTCTCACCACCTCATCGTAGAGTGTGGCGCTCCCTTCGCTCTCCAACAGCTCGTGCCAGTGGTTCCCCAGGTTGTTTAACACCGCCGAATGGGTTATGTTTTCTGACATATTGTTGCGCTCCAGAAAGTCAAGACTGGCCTGTGCCATACCTATTCGGATGATGCGTTGGGCTTCTGCGTGGGACATATGGTCGTCGTAATTGGGCAGCTTCACTATCTTGAGCAGCACGGGAAGCGTCAATCCTTGGAATATTAGCGTGAGGGTTATCACCATAAACGTGATGTAGAGCACCAAACTTCGTTCGGGAAAAGCTATTTGCGTGCCTGGAATATACAGCGGAATAGACAAAGCTGCAGCCAGCGAAACCACTCCGCGCATGCCTGTCCAGCCCAAAACCAAGGGTCCGGCATAGCTTTGTTTGCGTGAATCGGCCACCGTTATAAACTTACTCATAAAGCGTGTGATATACACTGCACTGAAAGCCGCACCCATACGGATAACCACTAATGCCATGGTGATGAGCAAACCGTAGGCTGTTGCCATCCAAAGACTCACGCTATCTTCTTTCAAACCGGTCATTATCTCGGGCAAATCCAGTCCGATAAGCAAAAATGCCATACCATTGAGCAAGAAAATAAGGAAGTTCCACACATGCTCGGAACGCAATCTCGACGACGAGCCAATGATTTGTAAGCGGCGATAACTGAAGTAAAGCCCACCACTCACCACGGCCAACACGCCTGATGCCTCTACGGTTTCGGCAGCAATATACATCACATATGGGCTAAAAATGGTGAACATCGTGTTGATATTCTCGTCTATGGGCAGCCACTTGTGCAACCACTTGTGCAACTTAATAATCGCATACGACAGCAGCACGCCCACTCCAGCGCCGCCAATCACCATCCATATAAAGGATGCGGTGGCCTGATACCACACAAATTGACCTGTCCCTATGGCTATAAGGGCAAACTTAACGATGATGAGCGAACTGGCATCGTTGAACAAACTCTCGCCTTCCAGAATGGCCGATATACGCCTTGGCACCTTTACAAATTTCATAATGGCGGCTGCCGACACGGCATCGGGGGGCGAAACAATGCCACCCAACAAAAAACCTAAGGCCACCGAGAAACCCGGAATAAAGGTGTTGGCTATAAATCCCACAACAAGGGCCGTGATAAACACCACAATAAAGGCAAACGAACTTATTATCCTGCGCCATCGCCACAGTTCTTTCCACGAGTTGTAATACGCCGCTTCGTACAGTATAGGCGGCAAAAACACAAGGAATATCAAATCGGGATTGATATTGAAACGGGGCATTCCAGGAATGAAGCTCATTGCCACACCACCCAATACAAGCATAATGGGATAGGCCACTTTTACGCGCTGACTCACCATAATCAATAAACAAGTGGCTAAAATGAGCGCAATGATCAAGACTAATTGATGTTCTATCATCGTGAAGAAGGGTAGAATTAGTTGATGGTTACTGTGATTTGAGGGGTTAATGTGATAAACTTTCTACTCAAAGTAAGCTGGCTTTGCTGGCTTAATCGCCGCTTTTGTTTATCTAAAACGGGGCAAGCACGGTGCTTTGTATCGCCCTTAACCCACACTTTTGTATCTTTAAGACAGCTTTTTAGCCAACCAGCCGTCTACCGAGAAGCGTCCTGAACCTGTAAAGAACAACAGAACAAACACCAACAAGGCGGCTGTACTGCAATTTTGCTGCACGTTGGGTAGCAACATGTTTAATATTTTCTTCATGTTTCTTTTTTGTTATCTATTAATTCCACAACACTATTATAAATTAAACTTTTTAAGTACCTGAGCGACAAAAAGTTGCTCAGGATTTTGCAATGTCAGAATTTTCACTTATCTTAGTGTTGCAAAAAAACAATAGAATCTGACGATAAACATGGCAAAGATACAAATTTAATCTGAGAGACCCACTCCTTTTGGGGGATTATTTTCAATCATGAAGCAATTTGACTCCACATTATCATCTGTAATCGACTCAACTCTCGGTCTATTTTATGAATAATTGAAATCATAGCTTTTTATTGCTCAATTACTCATTTTGTTATTATAAAATTACGTATAGGCATTTATCTTTTTACAATATTCACGACAGAAATACGCTCGCATAATGCAGAGAAAAATATATGTATTTTTCATTGTCTCCAAAGTAACTTATTATCATAAATGTAATAATTTTTCACATCCTCGTTTTGAAGAGATGCTCTTTTAGCTTTGAAAAGATGCCCAATTGGCTTGCAAAAGATGCCCTTTTGAAAGCTAACTAACGCCCTTTTCATGCCTAAATAAGCACCTATTAGAAGGTAGTCTTGTAAGTTCTTGATTCTATGTAAGTTACAAAGACGTTACGATCAGTACTTTTTGGAGTTTTTGAGGGAGTTTTTTACGCTTGTTTTATAATAATTTTTCAGAGTAAGGAGAAGGTTATTTTCAGGTGAGGGAGTAAGGTTTAAGTCAATTAAAAAAGCCTGCCACAACCTTGCGACAGACTTTCAAACTAATACCTTATGCTTTTAACTTAAAAGAGTTTTCAATACTTGCGATTTCAGCATGGAATCCCTTGTCAACTTTCAGTCGGTCTTCAATCTTAGAGCAACTGTGGATTACGGTGCTGTGGTCACGATTACCCACCAACTTTCCGATACGACTTGCAGGCATCTTCGTATACTTTTGTGCCATATACATACTCACTTGGCGTGCCATCACAATGTCTTTCTTACGAGAACGAGAGTTGACTGCCGACATCGTGACATTATAATGTGAGCAAACCTTGTCCATGATATCGTCAATTGTCAGCGGTTCGTCGTCAATTTTTACTGCACGTTTGATAACACGCTCAGCCAATCGCATATCAATATTACTATTGTAAACGACACTGTAAGCGAGGAGTGAGTTGATAACACCTTGAAGATCACGTACACTACCATTAGCAGTTTCGGCAATGAAGCGCACTACATCCTCTGGAATGTTAAGACCATCACGCTTAATCTTGCTATGGAGAATATCCACACACAGCTGTACGTTTGGTTTTTCTAACTCTGCAATCAGTCCACAAGAGAAACGAGTCAGCAGGCGGTCGTTCATGCCCTTGAGATCTACTGGTGGGCGGTCGCTCGCTAAGATGATACGCTTTCCGTTGCGGAAAAGGTGGTTGAAGATGTGGAAAAAGGTGTCCTGCGTCTTTGTTGCAGTAACCCATTCCTGGATATCATCGACAATGAGAATGTCAATTGTCTGATAGAAATTGATAAAATCGTTGGTAGTATTCTGTCGTACAGAATCGGTGTACTGTACTTGGAACAGACGTGCAGACACATATAACACACGCTTTTGAGGATAAAGCTGTTTTGCTTTTAATCCGATAGCATTAACAAGGTGAGTCTTTCCACAGCCCGATGGTCCATAGATGAACATTGGGTTAAACTGTGTTGTGTTAGGGTGTTCTGCGATAGAAAGACCGATAGAACGAGGGAGTTTGTTGCTGTCGCCTTCAACATAGTTGCTGAATGACTTATGAGGATCGAGCTGCGAATCGAGGTCCTGTGGCACTGTATCCAGTATGGTTGGGCTCTGATTAGCGCGAGCAGTAGGACGCTGTGACGAGATATCTTCTACGGTGTCCTGCTCTAAGTCTTGTGACAAGTGATTCTCCTGATCAACCATTACACGATACGTCAGTTGTACGCCTTGTCCGAAGACACGCGTCAAGACCTTACGTAGTAAGTCTACGTAATGCCCCTCCAAATACTCATATACGAATTGGCTTGGGACCTGAACTAACAATGTCTTTGATGCTGGCTTGTACGATTGTAATACAATCGGACGAAACCAAGTGTCAAATTGCTGCTCGGTCACATTCTCCTTTATGAGCTGGAGGCAACTATCCCAAAGATTTTTAGGATTGACGTTCATAATTGGTTGACTATAATATCTCTGTCTTAGTCGAAATAGTGGCGTGCCGACTATCTCTGATTAATTTTGATAGTGCAAAGATAGCAATTTATTTATAAAGAGAACTATTTGTAAGATAATATCCTAAAGACGTGAAAGATTGTAAATCGTTATATCAGTGGATGTTGCGTTATCTTTCTTACGAGCCACTCATTTTGTGTAGTTGCGTAATTGTAAGTATTTGAAAAACAAATAGTTTTAATATGCCTACGCCCTTTATGACACTGAGAGTGAAACAAACGCAGGAAAAGCGCAAAGAAGCTGATATTCAAACGGCTTCAAAACACTTTCCCTGCGTGTGAAACATTGAGTCTTTTATTTAGACTATATTTAAATTACTTGTCTTTTCTTCCAAAGAGAGAGAAGTGAACATAACGCTTTGGATGTGCCTTAAGATTTATCAAAAGACTATCTGCTGAGCGCATCGTGCTATTAAGATTATTGTATAAAGAAGCATCATTCAGCATCAAGCCCATTGTTCCCTCGTTGCTATTCAGCTTAGCAGTGAGCGAGTTCATATTGTCTAAAGTTGAATTAACCTTCGCCATCGTACCCTCAACATCGATTCCGTTCACCTTATTATTAAGGTTACTCATCATTGTGTTTGCGCCACGAATCGCCCCACGAGCCTCTGTAACGCCTTTGTTTGCATTCACCATCATGCCGTTGGCATTGTCCAGCACCTTGCCAGCCTTTGTCATCATGGCAGGCAAAGAACCATTAACCTGTGTGAGCAATGTGTTAAGCTCACGGGTAGAAGTAGTAAGATTGGTTGTGATGTTGTCAATATTGTGTACCGACTTCTGAAGAGCTGGGTCAGCAAGGAGCGTATTCACACTTCCAAGGATGCTATCCAACTTTGGCAACATCTTCTGGATAGAAGGCACCATACTCTTCAAGTCGCCTAAAGTACCATCATTAATAACACCGTCAATCCAACCGTTAGGCTCCAAGAACTTCGTGCTTTTGCCAAACTGTAGTACGACCTTCACGTTACCCATGATGTCACTAACAATCTCAGCGGTAGTACCCTCTGGGATTCTCAATGTCTTTTCAACATCGATATCGACTGTGATAGACTCGCCTAACTTATCATAGTCGTAATCAATATTCCTAACGATACCCACCTTGAAACCGCGAGCATAGACAGGAGTTGATGTAGACAAGCCCGTGATATCGTTGAACTTAATCTTGTAATGTGCGTCATTCGAGAAGAGGGAAATACCTCTTAGGAACTGTATTCCAAAGAATAACACAACGATAGCAAGTATAGCAACGATGGCAATCCTTACTTGTGGTGTGAAAAATTTCTTCATATCCGTTTTGTTTACTTATTCTTTTTATTCTTGAGAAACTCTGCTATTGCTTGGTTGACATCCATACGTGTACCGTTTTTGTAGGCAATAATAAAAGCTTGTGGGAAGTCTTTCAAGAGCTTTCCACGCAATCGTGAGATGTCGTTATAATTCGTACTGGAGCCTATACAATACTTATAAAAGTTGCCTTCTTGAACACAATCAATGTCTGTATGCCCACGGAAGAGTTCACTACCCGACCGCAACTGACGGTTAGAAGCCAACACCTGCACCTTAAAGACAGGTACGCTCTTTGCCGTTTCAGCCTCTGAATCATTACAAGGGAGCAACTCTCGAATCGCATCTGAGATCCTCTTCTTCGCCTCTTGCACCTTATTCATAGGGCGAGCTGGGGGTGCTGGGGTGGAAGAACGTGGCTGCTCTACGGGTACTGTAGAACGAGAACGCTGCACTGGAGCCACAGAACGGGAACGCTCTATTGGCGTAACAGGACGCGGTTTAGTTGTTGGGGCAGTTGGGACAACGCGATCTATCACGATTCGTTTGTTCTCAACAGGGCGGTAAGGCACCACAATTCGTGTGTCATAGGCATTCTTGTATTGTACAAAAGCATTGTAAATACCCTTTGCCATAGCATCAATACCCTCTGGAGAGTTAAGGTATTCCTCCTCGTCAGCTGCCGTAATAAAGCCTAACTCTATCAAGCAACTTGGCATATAACTCTCTCTCAACACGAGGAAACCTGCCTGATGAACACCCTTATCAATACGTCCTGCAGACGAACAAACAGAGTTCTGTATCATTCGAGCTAACTCAACACTTCGCTCCATGTTCGCATTCTGCATGAATTCAAACATGATATAACTCTCTGAGGAGTTTGGGTCAAAACCCTGATAGGTCTGCTGATAGCCTTTTTCCATTGAGATTACGCTATTCTCTCGCATAGCCACATCGAGGTTAGCCTTTGCACGATGCATACCTAAGGTGTACACCTGAAATCCTTTTACATAACGTCCTGATGCCACAGAGTTCGTATGTACGGATATAAAAAGGTCTGCCTTAGCCTTATTGGCGATGTCTGCACGTTGATGCAAAGGGATAAACACGTCGGTCTTACGGGTATAAATCACATTGACATCAGGCAGATTCCTCTCAACATAACGACCAAAAGCCAAGGCTATATTCAAGTTGATGTCCTTCTCCTTTGATATTGCACCTATCGCACCAGCGTCATGACCACCATGACCAGGGTCAATAACAAGTGTGAACCGTCCGTCTGCAGCCCATGACAGGCCTACCGACAAGACCAAGAAAACAAGGAGAAGCGATATTTTCTTAAACATACTTAACTATTTAAAGGGCAAAGATACGGCTTTTCGTTGGGAAACCAAGGCTCTAAACCTCGGTTTTATCATTTATTAAGTGTAATTCCACGCCTGCCCCATCACTGTCAGCACCCATTGGAGGATTAAGTTTCACGAGTTTTAAGTCGATACTACTTAGCATTGGGAAAGCCGCACACAATGCCTCGACAATGGACCCAGCGACTGACTCTAACAGGCGAGCGGGTTGTTTCATGACTTCTCTTATGACGTTAAACACTTCTGCATAATTCAGCGTGTCAGCAACATCATCGCTCTTCATTGCCTTTGCAAACGGATAACCTAACCGAAGGTCGAGAACGTACTCATTACCAACCATTCGCTCCTGCTCCCCTACTCCGATACGAGCATGGAAGTGAAGATCTTGCAGAAGTATATAACTTGTCATTAATTTCATCATTCTTTGAGAGAAGTGAGGGCAAGACGAGTGGTCCGCCCTCTGCTTTAATCCAAGTCAGTCATTAGTCTACAACATATATATGAATGGTTTTCTAATGACCGAATTGGAATCTAATTGAACTTTACTGTTAACAGCTTAGCCACAACGTGAGGCACCACAGTTGGTACAAATCAGACAACCTTCTTGATAAACAAGGGTCTCCTGACCACAGACTGGACATTTCAAGCCTGACGCACTCGTACCATCAACAACATACTTCTTCAATGCTCGCTCAACACCATTCTTCCATGTGTTGATGCTTTCGTTCTTCAACTGCAGCGAACCAACGAGCTTAATGACGTGATCGATTGGCATACGATAACGCAATACGCCTGAAATCAGCTTCGCATAGTTCCAATACTCTGGGTTAAACTTCTCTGACAAGCCTTCAACAGTGGTCTTATAACCACGCTTATTCTCAAACTGGAAGTCGTAACGATGACTACCGTCTTCGGCTGTTTGCTTGATAATCTTACCCTTGGTCACACTCTTTGGAAGGGCAATACCCTCCTCATCGTCCTGCAAACCAGTAAAGATTTCGTAAGGATAACCATCTAACAAGCCGACAAAAGCCACCCATTTCTCTTTGTTGTTTTGGAAACGTACGACGTCACACTCCAATTCTTTTGGACGAACTTCAATCACATTTGGATGATTACAGATATGTTCATGATGCTCCTCAGCTGAGTTAAGGTCTTTTGCCTTCTCCTCATCGACAGGCTTTTCGTCCTTTGTCTTATCCTTTTTCGATACCGAAATCATCACACCCGAGCGACTTCCATCACGATAGATAGTACAACCCTTGCAACCACTACGCCATGCCTCAACATAGAGTTTATTCACTAACTCCTCGTCAACCTGATTTGGAAGGTTCACAGTCACAGAGATTGAGTGGTCTACCCACTTCTGAATCTCGCCCTGCATACGTACCTTCATCAACCAATCGACGTCGTTTGCGGTAGCTTTATAATAAGGAGAGCGCTTCACAAGTTCGTCAATCTCTTCCTGACTGTACTTCTTCTGCGTATCAATTCCGTTCACCTCCATCCATGTCAGGAACTTACGGTGGTAAACAATGTACTCCTCAAAAGAGTCGCCCACCTCATCAACGAAGTCTACATGTACATCCGTATCGTTTGGATTGACCTTACGGCGACGCTTATATACAGGCATAAAGACCGGTTCAATACCCGATGTCGTCTGTGTCATGAGCGAGGTTGTACCCGTAGGAGCAATCGTCAGACAGGCAATATTCCTACGACCATACTTCTTCATATCCTCGTAGAGCTGTCCGTCAGCCTCCTTCAGACGAAGGATAAACGGATTCTTCTCCTCACGCTTAGCATCATATATCTCAAACGCACCACGCTCTTGTGCCATTGTCACCGATGAACGATAAGCATTCAGCGCCAATGCGCGATGAATATCAACTGAGAAGTCGGTTGCTTCCTGTGTTCCATAACGCAAGCCCATAGCTGCAATCATATCGCCCTCAGCGGTGATTCCCACACCAGTACGACGACCCTGACAGCTCTTTTTCTTGATCTTCTCCCAAAGATGATACTCTGCACTCTTCACCTCGTCTACCTGTGGGTCGGTCTTTATCTTCGACATGATGAGGTCGATTTTCTCCATCTCAAGGTCGATGATGTCGTCCATCAATCGCTGTGCGAGTTGTGCATGACGCTTGAACAAATCCATATCGAAGCGTGCATGGTCTGTAAATGGGTCGATAACGTATGAATAGAGATTCAACGAAAGGAGTCGACAACTATCGTATGGACAGAGCGGGATCTCACCACATGGGTTCGTTGAAACGGTCTGGAAACCAAGGTCTGCATAACAATCAGGAATACTCTCTCGGATAATTGTATCCCAAAACAGTACGCCTGGCTCGGCACTCTTCCATGCGTTATGTACTATCTTTTCCCACAATTCCTTAGCAGAAATCTCCTTCGTTACGCTGGGTTCGCTGCTATTCGTAGGGAACTGCTGTACGTATGTCTTATCTTCAACGACTGCCTGCATGAACTCATCGGTAATCTTCACCGACACATTAGCACCGGTCACCTTACCTTCTTCCATCTTCGCATCGATAAACGCCTCTGAGTCTGGGTGCTTAATACTTACTGAAAGCATTAAGGCACCACGACGACCGTCCTGCGCTACCTCACGAGTACTGTTTGAATAACGCTCCATGAAAGGAACAAGACCCGTTGAAGTCAGGGCTGAGTTGTTAACTGGTGAGCCTTTCGGACGGATATGGGTCAGGTCGTGTCCTACTCCACCACGGCGCTTCATCAACTGCACCTGCTCTTCATCAATACGCATAATGGCACCATAAGAATCAGCATTACCGTCCAAACCGATTACGAAACAGTTGGAAAGGGATGCTACCTGATAGTTATTACCGATACCCGTCATCGGACTACCAGCAGGGATAATATATCTAAAATGGTCCAAAAGGTCGAAAACCTCCTGTGCCGTCAAAGGGTTCTTATATTTGTTTTCAATACGAGCTATCTCGTTAGCAATGCGCCAATGCATCTGTTCTGGCGACTTCTCATAGATATTTCCGAAGCTATCCTTCATCGCATACTTGTTGACCCACACACGGGCAGCAAGTTCGTCTCCACCGAAATAAGCTAAAGATGCTTGAAAAGCCTCATCGAATGAGTAAGTTTGTTTGGTTTCCATTATTGTCGTTTTAGAAAATATTTCGCCTGCGAAGTTACGAATTGTTTTCCAAAATAGAAAACATTTACTTAACTTTGTAGCATCAAAATTATCTAAAATGAAAACTATCAATACAAGAAAGACGATAAGAAAATACACCAACAAGGATGTATCGGAGGATTTGTTGAGAACGCTTTTGGAGAAGGCTGAACGTACGCCAACAATGGGAAACCTGCAGCTTTACTCGGTTGTCATCACTCGAAACGAGGAAAAGAAGGCGCAATTGGCACCTGCTCATTTCAACCAACCGATGGTCATGGGGGCACCTGTGGTCCTCACCTTTTGCGCTGACTTCCGTCGTACTACGCTCTGGGCGGAGAACCGTAAGGCTACTCCGGGTTACGACAACTTCCTTTCTTTCCTCAATGCTGCCACCGATGCGCTGCTCTATTGTCAGACTTTCTGCAATCTTGCTGAGGAAGAGGGCTTGGGTACTTGCTTCTTAGGTACGACCATTTATAACCCCAAAGCCATCATTGAAGCATTACAACTCCCTCGCTTAGTGATGCCTGTTGCCACTATCACACTCGGTTGGCCTGCTGAAGACCCTGCCCTCACCGACCGCCTTCCTATCGACAGTATCATCCACCACGAGACTTACGAAGACTATACCCCTGAGCGTATCGATGCTTTCTATACGCCAAAGGAGCAGTTAGAGGAAAACAAACACTTTGTGGAAATCAACAACAAAGAAACCCTCGCACAGGTCTTCACCGACCTCAGATATACAAAAGAGGCGAACGAGGCCATATCAAAGGCGTTGTTAGAAACGCTGAAGGAGCAGTGGTAGAAAGCAGAACAACCCAACTGGCCCAACTGGCCCCACCCCCTTACCCCTCCCCCAAAGGGAGGGGAGTGAAATGCGAGGTACCCCTTGTGGTTTCCATATTGTTTGCTATTTCAGGATAGAAAAGGGATAGATTAAGGTGTGTTTTATGTAAAATATAGTAAGGAATAAGGCTAATTCTCACATAGTCTTAGCCTTTTGATAGACAATGCTGAAAAGCTAATAAGGCTGGTATTTGTGTGTAAAGAGATACGTGTGGGGGCTTAACACACGGCGTGCGAAGGCTTCGCACAAGATGTGCGGGGCGTTAATTGGCTTGGAGAAGGTGAAAAAAGCCTCCCCCTCCACCCCCTCTCCTACAGAGAGGGGGAGTGCTGGGAACCGTTTGCTTAGGAATGACTAAACAGTTTTTCCACCATAGGGGTATCTCGCATTCTACTCCCCTCCCTATGGGGGAGGGGTTGGGGGTGGGGCCAGTTGCTTTCGTTACATTTCACTCCCCTCCCTTTGGGGGAGGGGTAAGGGGGAGGGGCCAGTTTTGCTGGTTATTGTATGCTTTTCTTTTTTCCCAAAATTCCCTTGCTTATCAATATTTTTTTATATATTTGCGCCATATTATAATCTATCTATTACACAACCTAAACATTTTAAATTATGGAACACATCCCACAAGTTTTTTGGCTCATTCCCATCGCATCAGTATGCGCCTTGGGTATGGCATGGTATTTCTTTAAGTCTATGATGCAAGCGGAGGAAGGTACTCCCCGCATGGTTGAGATTGCTGAATACGTGCGCCGTGGTGCCATGGCGTATCTGAAACAGCAATACAAAGTCGTATTGATTGTTTTTGTCGTTCTTGCGATTGTCTTTGCCATCATGGCATACGGCTTCAATGCGCAGAATGAATGGGTACCCTTTGCCTTCCTGACTGGCGGCTTCTTCTCTGGCCTTGCAGGTTTCTTTGGTATGAAAACGGCTACCTATGCCAGTGCGAGAACAGCCAATGCAGCACGCAACGGACTCAACAATGGACTCAAGATTGCCTTCCGTTCGGGTGCTGTCATGGGACTCGTTGTCGTTGGATTAGGCTTGTTAGACATAGCCCTTTGGTTTATTGTCCTCACTTGGTTCTATTCTGATAAGATGACAACGAGCGAAATGCTTATCACCATCACAACAACGATGTTGACCTTCGGTATGGGTGCTTCTACACAGGCTTTGTTTGCTCGTGTGGGTGGCGGCATCTATACAAAGGCGGCTGACGTGGGCGCCGACCTCGTGGGTAAGGTGGAAGCTAACATCCCTGAAGACGACCCACGCAACCCTGCAACGATTGCCGACAACGTAGGCGACAACGTGGGTGACGTGGCGGGTATGGGTGCCGACCTATACGAGAGCTACTGTGGTTCGATTCTTTCTACCGCTGCCTTGGGTGCAACTGCCTTTGCAGCCTCATCAGGTGATATGCAACTAAAGGCTGTCATCGCACCAATGCTCATCGCTGCCGTCGGTGTTTTCCTTAGTTTATTCGGTATTTTCCTCGTAAGAACAAAGGAGGGAGCCACGATGAAAGACCTTCTCCACGCCTTAGGACTCGGCACGAACACGGCTGCCGTACTCATTGCAGCTGTTAGTTTCCTCATTCTCTACCTCTTAGGCTTGGAGAATTGGCTCGGTGTTAGCTTCTCTGTGATTGCTGGTTTGGCAGCTGGTGTTATCATCGGACAGGCAACGGAGTACTATACTTCCCAGAGTTACATGCCTACAAAGGCGATTTCGGAGGCAAGTCATACAGGTGCTGCGACTGTTATTATAAAAGGCATTGGTACGGGTATGATTTCTACTTGCGTCCCTGTCCTTTCTATTTCAGTGGCTATCATGCTGAGTTATCTCTGTGCCAACGGTTTTGATATGTCGATGTCAGCACTGTCTATTCAGCACGGCCTCTATGGTATCGGTATCGCTGCGGTCGGTATGCTCTCAACCTTGGGTATCACCTTGGCAACAGATGCTTACGGACCAATTGCCGACAATGCTGGCGGTAATGCTGAGATGAGCGAGTTAGGAGCGGAGGTGCGCCAGCGTACTGATGCCCTTGATGCCTTGGGCAATACG
>CAUTPS010000056.1:0-15865 GCA_963540415.1 uncultured Prevotella sp. | reverse complement strand
AATGTTTACTTCCCATTTTGAATTTTAAATGTTAAAACGATGTGAAGTAAATCTGCTATAAGACTCACTTTAGTTGTAGGTCAATTCTTTTTATAGGCAATATAAACCCTTCCAAACGCCAATAGCCTCTTCTGCAAACAACATATAATAATGTGTTTAAGCCTCCACACAACGCGTGTTAAGCATTAACACCATGTGTGCTGGAGCTTAGCACCACATGTGCGCAGCCTGAAGACATCGTCAATAGTTGATAATTAAGGCTTATAGTTACCATTAAGTAAATTGTAGAATAGTAAAAGAAATTACATGATGGCTGTCTATAAGGAATAGAGAATCCACATTGAGAGCGTTCTCAATGTGGATTCAAATAATACGCCAAATTATGATAATCGTTTACTATTATCGCTTCACAATCTTACAAGTAGTTCTTCCTATATTTAGGAAATAAATTCCTGAAGGTAAGTTCGTTACGCTGATAACGTTGTCGCCAGCTTTAACATTGTGCTTACTGATAAGATTTCCTTGAACGCTGTATATACGTACAGTGCTTGCTTTTGTAACAGAAAGGGTTACATTATCAGTTACAAAATCATTATGAACAGATAATTCTGTATCACCAGAAATAACCTCATCAATGCCTAATGGAATATTTTCACTATCTACTTTATTTCCAATTGATTGGAAGTGTTCTCCATAGGTAGGTGGAGTGTCAAAGTCAAAAGTTGGACCGAGGTTCTGTTTGTTGCTGAATAAGTTAGATGAGTCTGGCTGGTTAAGTGAGGTATAGACATTGAATGGAACAACATCTGTTGGATAATAAAGCCATGCTGCACCACCATTGTTATAGAGAATATTCATGTAATAACGTCCCTTCGTTAGGTATCTTGTAGGGAGTGATACTTCAATATATCCACTATCATTAGGCTTAAGTGTGATGGTTCTTGTCTCTGTCATGTTGCTATTGAGAGGTTTAGAACTCAATTGAGCATCAGTAACATAGAACTTCACACGCCCTTCGAAACCATTAACAGACTTCAAGTAAACGCGAGCAGTAAACTTGCTATTGGTGGTTGACACATAAGCATTATCAGAACCGAGATTACTACCACCTTGATAGAAATAGATTGTCTGCAACTTTACATCGTGTACAGTTTGCGAATTGTCATCATTATCGTCCGCTGTATTAATCGTTAATTCACCTATTTTCCATACTTTTGAATCAGTTTTTACCTTTACAGCTACCTCTTCACCGTCAACATCGTATCCAGCAATTAGGCTATACTTACCAACTTCTAACTGTTTAAAGCTATCGTTCGTATAGAAAGAGAAGGTTACACGCTCACCTCTTGCTATTTTAGCATTGCCTTCTGAGATGAGGGTGGCTGACTTAACATCATTTGATTCAGCAGGAAGAGCGTAGAGCTTCAAGCTACCATTGTAGTCGGTATTACCTTCGTTGGCAAGAGTTGACACAATCTTTGTGTTCTGTCCCTTCTTAGCATACTCTGTTATACGCTGCACAGCATACAGTTCAGGCTGCTTAACAACTGGGGCTGGCTCAGGTTCCGGGTCTGGATCAGCCTTACCAATGGCAACAGTTCCGGCAACGGCATCGATGGCCTTGAAACCAGAACCTTTGGCGTAATTGACAGTAAGATGGTAGGTTCCAGCCTTGACATTAGCAAGGTTGGCGTAGAAGGTTACCTTCTTCGTAGACTCTGCACCGATAGAAGCCGTTGTTGTAGAGATAATCGTTGAATAAGAATCATTCTCCTCTTGATAAAGAGCAAGAGCCAATCTACCTGAATAAGCAGATTCGCTATTCTTATTACCAACAGTGATTGTTACAGGAACAGAGTTTTGCTGCGCTAAAGTAGCCTGCTGACACTTAGCTGCGATGTAGAGGCTCGAACCTGTTTCAACATCGGGTTGTGGATTAGGCTTTGGTTCCGGGTTAGGATTAGGGTCTGGATCGGGGTCATCATTACGGTCTGGCTTTAGGTAACGCAGCATCTGTTGATTAGAGCTGTATCCACCACTGCCACCACCAATACCCTCTTGTCCAGGGCGTAGTACATTAAGTTTATGCCAACCATTTGAAGAGTAGTTCCACCCCCAGTCAACATGTACGAAGCCATTTGACGCAAAACCATCGAGAACAAAGCAATGCCCACCACCAGCAGAGAAGCCTGCATAGACTACAGGACCGTAATCACGCAACTCATCATGTATCTCTCTTAGCCAGCTTTGCTCGTAATAGTCGCTGCGCTGAAGGAACCTAACAGTATTTTTATAGCCGAAATTACGAGTAAGAACAGTAGGTGCATTGTAGACGTAAGCACCAGAACCACCAAAGGAAGCTGGGTTATAATCCATCTGTACAGCATAACCAATATCACGCAAGAGGCGTCCGACGTTATCAGCTTGTACAGATGTCACGTTACGTCCAGTTGTTCTATCGCGTCCATATCTGTCAATACCAGCAGGCATCTGGCTCCAATCGTAAGCTGCATTCTCAGAACCTTGTCCATCAAAGTTCAATGACATATAGTTACGTTTCCAATAGTAGCTCACTGACCCATGTGCCTTACGTGGCCATTTATGCCAACGTAGTACGGTACAGATAGCTGTAGCCACGCAACCTGACACTGTTTCATAGGTTTCACCATTGTAACGATAGTTAGGAGCATACTGGTTGAAAGGCCAGCTTTGTCCCCAGCTAATAGGCGTTGTGAGCTTCGTTCTACGGTCAGAGGCATATTCGAGAAGCGGACTAATCTCTATCTGATAGTTGCTTGCTTGCATGGTGGCTACTTGCTTAAACTCTGGTGACGGAATGTCTGGAGTGTTCTCGATAGCCCATTTTATCTGATTACAATACTCATCATACATCCATTTAATAGAAGGATTCCCTTGAATATCATTCTCTGTCAAGCTACCCTTTTCTGAGAATGCGATAATCGGGGATACTCGATTGTCTGCTGCGATAACAACAAAACCCTGATCGTTACCACGATTGATAATATAATATAAGTTTTCCTCAGCCTTTCCAGCATGAGAAGTCTTATAAGGAGCCTTATACGTCATGTTGAGTTGACTTGTTGTAGTGCCTTGTCCAAAGAAACTTGAGGCAATCTTCAATGCCAGCGATTGATCAACTGGTCCAGCCAATGATAGCTGATACAGCAAGCATAATAAGGCTAAAAGTGCAAATATTCTTTTCATATTGATAGAATTAAATTCGACTTAGGATAATAAATGTACAGCAACTTTATCGACGTCTTAGTGGTAACGCCGATAAAATTGCTATTGTTATTTATTAGTTAAAGAACTTAAGGTCAAGAATCTTTACGTAAGTATGAATCTTGATGTGCTTATAGTTACTTTCTAATACGACAACAGGGTTGTCACTCTTATACTTTGAGAAGACAGTACCAAGAGTATGATTGAATTGTGTTCGACCATAGTTATATTTATAGATACCATTCTCTGTGTGCAAATCAGTGATGAATGATATCTTCTGATGGTCGACAAAATCTTCTAAACTTTCGTTCTTATCTTTGTCAAACTCAACATTAACGATACCACCAAAGCCAATTGGGTGTAATGTTTCTTCCTTCTCTCGATAATCAAACCAGAACGGATTAGACTTATCAATGCCTACAAGCTCGTGCTCTTGCCCGTTGACACCGACAGAAACCTTTCCCCATATGTTAGCATCCTTATCTAAGTTAGGTAGCGGACCACTGTGTTGACCAGAGAAACCGAGCACCTGCAACTGCATACGTACCTTCTTAAACACAGGAACAAAATCACGTTGTGTAACTGTAAATTCGTTGCTTGTAACAACACGAGCCTGCGAATTATCAACAGCATAACGCAAAGAGAAACTGATAGGATACATCTGTTCCATTGGAATATCGGCTGCAAGGAAGCGCTGGAAAGAATCAATATCACCCTTCAGAATCTCTTGCTGAATAGTCTTTCCACCACCAAGGACTGTGATATGTACATCACTCTTAGCTAACATCTTGCGGTAGTTGACAGCCTGATCGACTGATACATTTACATCAACACCCTTGATTTTATTCAAAGCAAACTCAATTGCCTCATTTATATTACGTTCTTTCTCATCAGTCTCAATAGAGAGATAGATGATTCGACCGTAGTTAATGCTTGAGATATAAACAGGCTGATAACCATCGAGAGCATCTTTGTCAATTGATTCAAAGATAGTACCTTTCTTAGGAGCATCAGTAGAGACCGTAAAATGTTTCTGTATGAGTCGCGCTAAGATATGATTTTTCTTCTTGTTGAAGTTAAATCCAAGATTAATTGAGCCATTTGCAACTGGTGCAGTCACAGCTACTCCTAATTTCGTAACGAGTTCTTCTTGAGAGTTTATCTTCTCTACACTCTGTATAGTCGTCACAGGAGATTCCTTCCAATCCATTGTTGCCCACTTGTTCCATACTTCTTGATACTCGCTCTTACGAATATTTGGAACCGTAGCAGAGGTTTCATGTGCCTCTCTTGGATTAGCTGGTGATAAACTGATAGAGAAAGTTACATCGCCAGTTTTATGCGAAGTAATCATTGCATAGGTACCATTAGCAATCGTTCCACCCTTAAGAACACAACCAGGATACACAACATCGCTTGTAGGATCGAAGAGGAAATTCTCATCGAAAGTCTGTTTTATTTTGTAATGCCGTGTTGTTTTTACCCAATTACCAGGTATACCATCGAGTACACCTTGTGTTTCTACAATAGGGTTTTCTTCTTCAACAGGTATCGGAGCACCATCATCAGGGGTTATTGGACCATTGGCACGTGTCATCATTGGAGCCAAGGGCAGCGTTTTCAGATAGTTCCGAATCTCCTTCGGATTATTCAAAACCCCTTCTTCACTTTGTTCTTTCACTGGTGTCAACAACTCATCTTGTGAGCAAGCACCAAATGTAATGGCACAAATTGCCATCGAAGCAGGCAATACTGCTTTGAAAAGATACTTCTTCATTCTTTGTTAAATTTTAGGTTATTATATTTAGGTTTATTATAAACGACTGCCTCTTTGCAGCCAGAATGGGTATCTATCAATTCAAGTTCTAATAAATGGTATATATAGGATTAGTTATTAGTCGTTATTCTGTTTACATATGCCAAGTAATACACCGGTTATAAATCTTATTAAAATCATGGTATATATATATCCCCCTTTCACTTAACGGGGTACGAGTAAAATGTCTACATTTTCCGACAAAGATAGAAATTAATTTAATACGAAACTTTGTGTATCTTTTAAAAAATAATAAACGCAACAGCTTCAAAACATAAAATTTATTTATGCCGACAATCCGTATATAATCAACAGCCCTAATTTGTTTATATTGTTTAAATCGAGATAAAACCGTAAAAGTTATAGTACTTGTCTTAATATAAAATATATCCTACCAGTATAGAAGTAATTAACCTACAACTAAAGTGCGAAGATTCATTCACTTTAGTTGTAGGTCAATTATTTTTATTGGCAATATAAACCCTTCCAAACGCCAATATCCTCTTATATAAACATTATATAATAATGTGTTTAAGCCTCAACACGACTTGTGCTAAGCATTCGCACCAAGTGTGCTGGAGCTTAGCACCACATGTGTGCAGCATGTATCCAGCTGAACTCCCCTCCCATTACTTCCCTTCGGTCAGTGACCTTCGGTTCGGAGGGGTCGGGGGAGGCTCCCCTACACCCTAATCTTCCCCACTAACTTCCTTTGTTTCCCATTCCCAATGATAGGTGCATGGGCATCCTCTGGGAAGAAGATGGTGAATTGTCCTGGCTTAACACGGAAGTACTCCTTTGCTCCTTGTGTATAAAAGCCGCAATCTCGCTCAGGATTATAGGCAATATCAGGCTCACCTAAGTCAGATAAGGCTGTCCAGCCCATTGTCTCATCCTGCAATAAGGGTACTTGAATATCAATATAGTTCTTGTGGAACTCTAATCGTTGCGCTTCTTTACGCTTCAGTTCTACCTCGTCTAAATTGATGAAGAGGTCGTCAGCATCGAGGGTTATGCGTCCTGCTTCTTGTTGGCTGAAATCATGTTGGAGGATATACTCTAACATTTCTTTCATTCTTGGATGTAGGCCAAAGTAGCGATGGCATGCGGTCAAATCTGCTATTATCATCTTCTTGGATTTACTAAGTGTTATAGAAAACTGCTGCAAACATACGTATTTATTTTCTGAAAACAAAGAATTAGCCTGTAAATAACGTGTATCTGAGAAATGAAAAAGGGGTACACAGCGCGTGTACCCCCTTTTGATAGGATATCTACAGATAGACGTCTTATCTTTGTGTGACGTCGTCTGACAAGTTTTATTGGTTGTAGCAGAGCTCAAGCGAATAAAAATCCGTCTTGCGAACTTACCCCTTACTACTTTCCCCAGCCATTCTTAGCATACTTAGGGTTGACAGAGAACTCCCCTGCTCCTACGTCAAGATCTCCGCTGTTCGGCACTCGGTATTGCCCCCATGCACATGGTTTAGACTTTTTGGTCTTGTTACTTTTCCATGTTCCTGCATATTGGTTGTTACAATAGGAGTCCGAATGGCTATCAATGTCGTCATAAACGAACTTACCATCATTGGTTTCGTACCAATAGAACAGTAGATAACCTGTGAAGACACCGCTTCCTGTTTGGCTGTTTTCTTCTTCAAAGTTATACTTCGCAATACTACACCCACGACGCCTGAACTGACCCTTCATTGAGTCGTCTACACCATACGTGGGATGCGTAAATTCCCTATTCTCAACGATATCAATGGTTCCACGGAAGTTACAACGATTGTTCTTGACAACGGTAATGCCGCTGATGTCGTATTGGTTATCGTCCTTTCGTTGAACTTTCTGGATGTCTATCGAGAACTTCTGATAGTCCGTTCCAATATAACCAATGTAAGGAACGCTCTTGTCAGACAATATATTTGAGAAGTCACCCTCAGCACTTGTATTCTTACTATCACTTACCATAGAAAGAATCCACTTCGGAACATTTGCCTCCGCCTTCTTTTCTTGGCAACTCGTGAAAGGTAATACCATCAAGAGTAGTGCTAAGTAATTAAACAACTTGCTCATAATATTCTGATATAAATATGATTATAGGGAGCGAAGACCTTATCAAAGGAAGTGTATCTGACCAATGAAATAAAGTAAGATGTAACCCAAGATAAGGGAAACAAGACCGCTGGTCAGACCCACCTTAAGCATATCATTCTGCTTCACAAGTCCTGTTGAGTAAGCAATAGCATTCGGTGGCGTAGAGATAGGGAGACACATAGCAGTAGAAGCAGCAATGGCAATACCGATGAGAACAGTGCTTGTACCGCCAATACCACCGAGTTTGTCACCCATACCACGGCATACCACAGCAAGGATTGGAACCAACAGAGCAGCTGTTGCTGTGTTTGAAATAAAGTTAGAGAGGAAATAACAAATCAAACCAGAGATAGCAAGGATAACGATAGGACTCCAATTGCCGAATGGAATACTCTCGATAGCAGCATCTGCCAAGCCTGAACCGTTCATTCCCAAGCCAATAGCAAAACCTCCAGCAACCATCCAGATGACACTCCAGTTAATCTCCTGCATATCCTTTGCAGTGATAACACCAGTGATAGCGAAGATTGCCATTGGAATCATTGAAACGGTGTTAGTGTCAATACCTGTGACATCCTTTGGAATTACCCATAGAAGGATTGTTACAATAAAGGTTATGATAACAACCCACATACGCCATCCACGGTGTACCTCACCATCAATCTTCAGATGAATAGTCTTCTGTGTGAATGGGAAGAAGTAAAGAATAATTCTCCATGACAACAATAGCAGAACTATCACAAGCGGTGCCATGAAAGCCATCCAGTGCATGAAGTCAATATTCATATTAAGACCAGCTGGGTCGTTGAGATATTTAAGAGCAATAAGGTTAGGAGGTGTTCCAATCGGTGTTCCCATACCACCGAGGTTGGCTGCAATAGGAATAGACATAGTCAAGGCAATACGTCCCTTACCATTAGCAGGTAGCGCTGCAAAGACTGGAGTAAGGAAAGTAAGCATCAATGCCGCTGTTGCAGTATTTGAGATGAACATAGAGAAGAGTCCTGTAATAAGTAGGAATCCCAAAAGAACATTCTCACTCTTATTACCAAAAGGCTTAATAAGATTACGTGCCAAGAGCGTGTCAAGTCCCGACTTCGATGCCGCTATCGCTAAGATAAAGCCCGCAAGAAAGAGCATGATGATAGGGTCAGCAAAGGATGCCATGATTTCCTTTGAGTCAAGTAGCTCACCGATGCCGTCGCCTTTGAAGACTCCAAAAGCATTCTTGGATACGGTGACGCACATGATAGACATAATACTCAGCGACGTTGCCCATGCAGGGATGCACTCTGTTAACCACGATAAGGTGGCAAACACAAAGATTGCAATGATGCGTTGCTGTACTACGGTTAACCCATCAATGCCAAAGCTACTTGTGGGAAGATTCCAAATAATGGCTGTAACCACGATGATGGCTAAAAGTTCCCAAACTTTTTTCATCTCAATGTGATTACCAAGTTCGTTAGTCTTTTCTTCTGCCATGGTGTTAGTTGTTTAGTTTAATAGATTTAGATTGTTTAATAAATTTGTGGGCTAAAGTATAAAAAATATTCTTATCAAGCAAAAGAATCTTTCTTTTTTTGTATTTTTGCATGATAAATCTTTGTTTATGCAGCAATTATTAGTATTTACCCTCTCCGTTTTATTGTTTTTATCGTGTGGTAATCATCAAAAGCAAGTGGCTGATAAAAGCGATAAAGAAGAGAAAGGAGACAAAATAGAACTACAGTATGCTCGAAATATTACAATCGAACATACGAAAGATTATGTAATTGTACGTTTGTTGAATCCTTGGAAAGCGGGAACTGTTCTACATACTTACTACCTTGTTGAACGCGGAAAGGATGTAAACGTTCCTGACGACGGAACAAAAGTGGTCATTCCCCTTCGCAAGAGTGTTATCTTCACGACAGCCCATGCAAACCTTGTTGAGATGCTTCATGCACAGAAAGCGATTGCTGGTGTTGCCGATTTGAAGTATATGATTATCCCAGATATTCAGAAACGCGCAAGAATAAAGGGCGGCATTGTAGACTGTGGTGATGCAATGAAGCCTGATGTAGAGCGAATTATAGATCTAAACGCAGATGCAATACTACTTTCTCCCTTTGAAAACAATGGTGGTTATGGTCGTTTAGAACAGATAGGAGTACCCCTAATTGAATGTGCCGACTACATGGAACGTTCTGCTTTAGGGCGTGCTGAATGGATGAAGTTTTATGGTATTCTCTTTGGGCGGGAGCAGGAAGCCGACTCTTTATTTGCTGTTGTTAAACAAAACTATAAGTCTTTAAGCCAAAAGGCAAGTCAAAGTAAGGTTACTCGTAGTGTCTTACCTGACAGAAAAGTGGGTGCTGTGTGGTATCTACCGGGTGGCGAGAGCAGTGTGGGTTTACTATATAAAGATGCACATGGACGCTATGCTTATTCAAATGATAAGCATAGTGGAAGTCTTGCAATGCCTTTTGAGACGATCTTGGATAAGTTCGCACAAAGTGATTTTTGGATATTAAGTTATAATGGTAATTTCAATCGCCGCGTTTTATTGGCAGAATATCAAGGTTACGCAAAGCTAAAACCTTATCAAACAAAGGAAATATATGGCTGTAAGGTAGATAGTAAACCCTACTTTGAGGAGGTCAGTTGGCGTCCTGATTGGTTGCTCTCAGACTTAATTCAACTTTTCCATCCCGACTTGAAGATTGTCCCACTGCGTTACTATCAGAAGTTAGAAGATTGATAGAACCGAAACGATAAGATGATGAAACGAAATATTCTTCTTTTTATATGCTTAGCAACAAGTATCCTACTTCTATTTGGACTGAACCTTACAACTGGTTCTGTTCAGATACCCTTTGCTGATGTGTTGGATATTCTGTGTGGTCGTTTCATAGGAAAAGAAAGCTGGCAATATATTATTTTAGAGAACCGACTCCCTCAAACACTCACCGCCATACTTTGTGGAGCATCGTTATCAGTTTGTGGTTTAATGCTTCAAACAGCCTTTCGCAATCCTTTAGCAGGTCCAGATGTATTTGGTATCAGTTCTGGTGCAGGCTTAGGTGTTGCCTTGGTGATGCTATTGTTGGGTGGGACTGTCTCTACTTCTATCTTTACTGTTTCAGGCTTTCTTGCCATTCTTACCGCAGCTTTCGTTGGAGCAATCGCTGTAACAGCACTCATCTTGTTCCTTTCCACTTTAGTGCGCAACAGTGTTTTATTACTGATAGTGGGTATCATGGTGGGATATGTTTCTTCTTCCGCTGTTTCTCTTTTGAATTTCTTTGCATCGGAAGAAGGCGTGAAAAGCTATATGGTATGGGGAATGGGTAATTTTGGAGCTGTATCAATGAACCATATCCCTCTTTTTTCTATTCTCTGTTTAATAGGTATTATAGCTTCTTTTTTATTGGTAAAGCCACTGAACATCCTACTCTTAGGACCACAATATGCAGAGAGTTTAGGGATTAGCACACGCCAGATTCGCAATATACTATTAGTAGTCGTAGGTCTGCTAACAGCCATCACAACCGCTTTCTGTGGTCCTATTTCGTTTATTGGCTTAGCTATTCCACATATAGCCCGCCTCTTATTCCATACTGAGAATCATCAGATACTTCTTCCAGGAACAGTGTTGAGCGGTGCGGTAATCGCTTTACTTTGCAACTTTATTTGTTATCTTCCTGGCGAGTCAGGTATAATCCCACTTAATGCTGTCACCCCACTCATCGGCGCCCCCGTAATCATTTACGTGATTATTCAGCGTAAGTAATCGAATAAACTCAGAAAGAATTAAGGTTCTTCCGTTAAATGCGTGGATGCTTTTCGTATAGCTTCAACGGAAAAACCAAGGTTATTCAATAAACAAAAATATAGTCAAGACTGTCAATTGTCTATTCTATTATCACCCTCCAACACCGCCACCTTTTTTCATTTTAATACTTCAAAAGTATAGATAAGGCTCTGAAAAATCATTACATAATTTCGAATAAAACACCTATAAATAAAGACAAAAACACGTGTAAAAAGCAAGTTTACAACTAACAGAAAATCAGTTAGTTATAAAGTCGTGCAAGAAAAGATGCTTAATTGGACTTCAAAAGGGCGTTAGTAAGGCTTCAAAAGGGCACCTTTAGCAAGTCAATTAGGCGTCTTTAAGAAGCCAAAAGAGCATGTATTGGTTTTGAGTTACATGAAAATAGTTTACATATATCGATTAATAAGAGAAGAAGCTGTTTGTAGAAGACAGAAAGAAATGCTAATGGATAGACATCTTTTATTTGCCTTTTCTACAATATCTTATAGTTTGTCCCTTTTATATATACCTAATGGGATATATCTATCCATTTAACGGAAGAACCAGAATTAATGATAAAGTAAATCAATAATGTTCAAATTTCATAAGAGAAAATCAATATCGGAAGCTATTAACATTATACTATATGCGCTTTAAAGCTACACTTTATCATTCTTAGAGAGTACCTTCTTCTGAATATGCTCATAAGGATAATGTTGGGTGTTGGCTATTAGGTCTTGATGATGTGTGGATTTACAATGAACTTTATAGAAACCATTAACAACCAACATTCATCACCCAACACCCATCATTTCCCACCCCATTAATTTCATAATCTCGTTTTTTTTATGTAAGTTTGCGAGAAAATAGGTGATGGGTGTTAAGTGATGGGTGTTAAATGTTGGGTGTTGGGTGTTAATGATTACTATAATCTACATACCATCAACAATCAACAACCAACAACCAACATCCAACATTCATCACCCAACACCCAAACAATATCGCAATATGAAACAGAATCTAAAACATGTTGTGCTTGCCGCAGGACTTGCCTGCACAGCACTTACAGGTCAGGCACAGAACGCAAGACCTAAGACCACACAGACGGTCACGAATTCGCTTATGAAACAGAGTACGCTACCTTTCAACGCCCCTGATTTCAGCCGTATCAAGAGTGAGGACTATCTCCCTGCTATCAAAGCGGCTATCGCTGAGCAGAGAGCTGAGATAAAGAAGATTACGGACAATAAACAGAAACCTACCTTCGCTAATACTATCTTGGCTTACGAGCGGAGTGGAAAGAACTTGGAACGTATCTCAAATATCTTCTATGCACTCGTCTCGGCTGATAAGACGCCTGAGATTGAGAAGGCACAGGGAAGTATTGTTCCGCTGATGACGGAGTTTGAGAATGAGGTGAAGTTCAATCAGAAGTTCTTCCAGCGCATCAAGTATGTCTACGACCACGAATATAAGACGCTCAAGGGCGAAGACAAGAAGTTATTAGAGGTGGTTTACAAGGACTTCACTCATGCCGGTGCCTTGCTTCCAAAAGAGAAGATGGCACGTATGCAGGAAATCAACAAGGAGTTGGCAAAGCTTCAGCAGGAGTTTGGCGATATGCTTCCTAAGGCTGCCAATGAGGCTACCGTATGGGTCAGTGACGTGAAGGAATTAGCAGGACTCAGCGAGACGGATATTGCTCAGTGCAAGAAAGATGCTGAGAGCCGTGGAGGCAAGGCACCTTACTGCATCGTGATTACGAATACCACTCAGCAGCCTATCCTTGCAAGTCTTGAGAATCGTGCACTGCGTGAGAAGGTCTTCAACGCTTCTATTCATCGTACGGACGGCACGGGTGCTTACAACACCTTCCCTGTCATCGTGAAGATAGCTCGCTTGCGTGCGGAGAAGGCTCAGCTGATGGGTTACAAGAACTATGCTTCTTACTCGCTATCAAAGACGATGGCAAAGAATACGGATAATGTTTATGCCTTCTTGCGTCAGATGATTGAGGCTTATAAACCTAAGTCGGAGGCTCAGACAAAGGCTATCGAGGAGTATGCTCAGAAGACAGAGGGTGCTGACTTTCGCCTCCAGCCTTACGACCGCTTCTATTATTCGGCTAAGATGAAGAAGGATCAGTATAGTTTCTCAGATGATGACGTGAAGCCTTACTTCAATCTTGATTCCGTACTCGTGAACGGTATCTTCTATGCGGCTCATCGTGTCTACGGACTTAGCTTCCGCGAGCGTAAGGATATCCCTACTTATCACAAGGATATGAAGGTGTTTGACGTGATAGATGCTGACGGTAAGCAGTTGGCGCTGTTCTACTGCGATTACTTCCGCCGTCCAACAAAGCGTGGTGGTGCTTGGATGAGTGCCTTCCTCAAACAGAGTGGCGACCGTCAGCAGAAACCGCTCATCTTCAACGTATGTAACTATGCCAAGGCTCCTGAAGGTCAGCCAACGCTCCTTACTTGGGATGAGACTCAGACAATGTTCCACGAGTTCGGACACGCCCTGCACGGTATGCTTTCTAACTGTAAGTATAACACGTTGAGTGGTACTGCCGTATCACGTGATTTCGTGGAGATGCCTTCACAGTTCAATGAGTCGTTCGCAAGCATACCAGAGGTGTTCAATAACTATGCACGCCATTACAAGACCAACGAACCGATGCCAGATGCCCTGCGTGAGAAGATGTTAGGCTCGCTCAACTTCCTTTCAGCTTACGCATTAGGCGAGAATCTTGCTGCTACCTCTGTGGATTTAGCTTGGCATTGCCTCTCACCATCTGAGGTTCCGACAGTCGAAGAGGCACCAGCCTTCGAGAAGAAGGTGCTGGCGGATATGGGTCTGTTGAACAATCAGATTCCTCCACGCTACTCTACTTCTTACTTCAACCACATTTGGGGTGGTGGATATGCAGCTGGTTATTACAGCTATCTGTGGAGTGAGGTATTAGCCGCAAACATTGCTGATTACTTCGAGGCTCACGGTGCACTGACTCGTAAGGTGGGTGATGACTTCCGCCAGAAGATTCTCTCACGTGGTAATACACGCGACTTGATGCAGATTTTCTCTGACTTCACTGGCCTCAAAGCTCCTGATACGAAGGGATTGCTCAAGGCAAGGGGGATGTAAAAAGCCCCCTCCGACTCCCCCGAAGGGGGGAGAGACAAGTTTGCAAGTTCTTTGCTGAGATGTGTGGGGGAAGGGGCGAATATTCACTCTTTTGTGTGCGTATAGGCACTCTTCCCCTTTCGGGGAGGTTGGGTGGGGCTCCCCCTTACCCCTCCCCCGAAGGGAGGGGAGTGATTACCGTCACTTGCCTGAAAGTAAACAGTAATTTACAGATAATACTTCTCCAATTAATAGCAAACCACAATGAGCAGAACATACTACTCCCCTCCCTTTGGGGGAGGGGTCGGGGGAGGGGCCAGTTGGGTCCGCTTCTTCTTTTTCATTCTTCTCTCTCTTCTAACCCTCAACTTTGGGGTAAAAGGCTATTGGAAGATAAAGTCCTATTCATTCCAAAGCTATTTCAAAGATGTATGGGAAATCTGTCACGAAAAGGGGTATAACGAAGACTATTGCATCCTCGTGGACTTTTCGCGCCCATCGGGTGAGGACCGAATGGCTATCATCGACCTGAATACATTATCCGTACTCGACACTGGTCCCTGCGCACACGGCAAAGGAAAGGGTAACAGCGCGTGGAAACCAAGTTTCTCAAACAAAGAGGGGAGCAAATGCTCAAGTCTCGGAGCTTTCAAGATTGCAGAGAAAGGCTATTCCACTACTGTCGGGTTGCGTTTTGTCCTTGATGGGTTGGATGCATCAAACAGCAATGCAAGACGAAGAAACATCCTCATCCATAGTTCCCGATACGTGGGCATTATGCACCATCTCACATCTTATCTTCCACTCTCCGATGCTTCGTGGGGATGCTTCACTACAAGCCCTGCTATGCTGAAGAAAATCGAAGTCCTTTGTGACAAGAGCAAGAAACCTATCCTGCTTTATGCATATAAACAATCTTGACAAACAAAAAGATTATAATGGAACTGAACCTGAAAAGAATCCTGACTTGTATAATCCTGACAGTGCTCACCACTCTCAGCACACATGCGCAGACCTTATGCGTCATTGACGGCACTCCCCTTCCCGACTCCCTCCTGCACGTCACCATCGACGAGATGCGGTCGGATTCGGCTAAACAGATTGTATCACATAGGCTGGGACTTATTCCACCTTATGCCATCGAATCCATACAGACTTTCTCGGCAGAAGAACAAATAAAGCAAGCTAAAAACATTACGTTCTGTAAAACACCAAGAGATATTATTATCATAAGAACCAACTCCTTTGCAGAACTTCAATGGGTTCTGAACAGCAAGATGATAAAACCCCGCAAGAAGTTGACGATCATTGATTATAAGCTCACTCCCCAATGTATAATGGAGGCTTTGCCAAGGAATATCAAGCCCACGGACATAGGCTCTGTCAACATCATTACTTATATAAACGATCCACGACAAGAAAAACATCCAACCATCGTGATTAAGACAAAGGGCACTGACCGAAAAAAGCAATAGAAGGGAGTTGTCAGACTCCACAAAAGATAAGATATAAACCAGTATCTGAAAATGAATAGACAACCACCATACAGCAAAGAAAACGAGCATAAGAATAATAGCAAACACTCAGCAAATAGGGCTCTCCCCCTTTCGGGGGAGCTGGAGGGGGCTTCTCCCCTCCCTTCGGAGGGGTTGGGGGAGGTTTCCCTCCACCAGCACGTCCGCGTCCGTGTCGTCGAAGTAGATATGCGTCGCAAACGTATCGCATTGAGTATGAAGAATATCAAACAATAAAAATATATGAATCAGACAAAGAAAATC
>CAUTPS010000055.1:0-16218 GCA_963540415.1 uncultured Prevotella sp. | reverse complement strand
TGTCACTTCAATATATAAAAATACCTCACAAGGAATAATGCTGCGGAATTGAGGGGATAGGCAAAGCCTCCTTATTTTAAGTCTAAATACTATACATTTTGTTTAAAATACTTTGATAAATCATTAAAATATAGTATTTTTGCATCGCATTATACATGTATTTATACCAACATCTTGGTATCTAATTTAATGAACAATAATTACGATAGGGAGGCTAAGCATAGTCTTCTCTCTATGATTTATTTAGGAAAAATAATTCTAACAATTTAAATATTTAAAATTAAAACATTTATGTGGTTAATCAATTCATCTATTGGTAGAAAGGTGATTATGTCAGTGACTGGCATGGCCCTGATCCTATTCATGACGTTCCACTGCTGTATGAATCTTGTTGCGCTCTTCTCAGGAGAGGCTTACAACATGATTTGTGAGCTGTTGGGTGCCAACTGGTATGCAGTAGCAGCTACTGCCGGTCTTGGCGCATTGGCAGTTTGTCACATCGTTTATGCGTTCATCCTTACAGCGCAGAACCGCCGTGCACGTGGTGACAATCGTTATGCTGTTACAGAGAAGCCTGCAACGGTAGAGTGGGCAAGCCAGAACATGCTTGTTCTCGGTATTATCGTGTTGCTCGGTCTTGGACTTCACTTCTTTAACTTCTGGTACAACATGATGTTTGCAGAGCTTACTCATATCGATGTACCTTTCCATCCAGCTGATGGTTTTGCTTACATTAAGTACACATTCTCTAATCCTGTTTACGTAGTTCTCTATGTTATCTGGATTTGTGCATTGTGGTTCCACCTCTCACACGGTTTCTGGAGTGCTATGCAGACAGTTGGTATCAATGGTAAAGTATGGTTCAACCGTTGGAAGACTATCGGTAACATCTATGTTACGCTGTTGATGCTTGGCTTCCTCGTTGTAGTGCTTGCATTTGCATTCGGTTGTGCACCAAGCCTTTGCTGTGCTGCATAATTAAGTATCTAAGTTGAAAATTTAATTCAAAAACAATCATGACTAAGACATTAAATTCCAGAATACCAGAAGGACCAGTAGCTGAGAAATGGACCAACTATAAGGCTCATCAGCGTTTGGTTAACCCAAAGAATAAACTGAAACTGGATGTTATCGTTGTCGGAACAGGTCTGGCTGGTGCCAGTGCTGCCGCTTCTCTCGGTGAGATGGGCTTCAACGTATATAACTTCTGCATCCAAGACTCACCACGTCGTGCACACTCTATCGCTGCACAGGGTGGTATCAATGCTGCAAAGAACTATCAGAATGATGGTGACTCAGTTTACCGTCTGTTCTACGATACTGTAAAGGGTGGTGACTATCGTGCTCGTGAGGCAAACGTTTATCGTCTTGCTGAGGTGTCAAACGACATCATCGACCAGTGCGTTGCACAAGGAGTTCCATTCGCACGTGAGTATGGTGGTATGCTTGCTAACCGTTCTTTCGGTGGTGCACAGGTAAGCCGTACTTTCTATGCAAAGGGTCAGACTGGTCAGCAGTTGTTGCTTGGTGCTTACTCTTCATTGAGTGCACAGGTTGCTACAGGTAAGGTGAAGCTCTATACTCGTTATGAGATGGAGGATGTAGTTATCGTTGATGGTCACGCTCGTGGTATCATTGCTAAGAACCTTGTGACTGGTAAACTGGAGCGTTTCACAGCTAATGCTGTTGTTATTGCTACTGGTGGTTATGGTAACGCATACTTCCTTTCAACCAACGCTATGGGTTGTAACTGTACAGCTGCTATCCAGTGCTACCGTAAGGGTGCTTATATGGCTAACCCATCTTACGTTCAGATTCACCCAACTTGTATCCCTGTACACGGCGACAAGCAGTCTAAGTTGACGCTTATGTCAGAGTCTCTGCGTAATGATGGCCGTATCTGGGTTCCTAAGAAGCTCGAAGATGCTAAGGCATTGCAGGCAGGAACAAAGAAGGGATCTGATATTCCAGAGGAAGATCGTGACTACTACTTGGAGCGTCGATACCCAGCATTCGGTAACCTCGTACCTCGTGACGTGGCATCACGTGCTGCTAAGGAGCGTTGCGACCATGGTTTCGGTGTTAACAACACTGGTCTTGCTGTGTTCCTCGACTTCTCTGAGTCTATCAACCGCCTTGGTATCGATACAATTCTTCAGCGTTATGGTAACCTCTTCGATATGTATGAGGAGATTACAGACGTTAATCCAGGCGAACTCGCTAATGAGATTAACGGCGTGAAGTACTATAATCCAATGATGATCTTCCCTGCTATCCACTACACAATGGGTGGTATTTGGGTTGACTATGAGCTGATGACAACCGTTCCTGGTCTGTTTGCTATTGGTGAGTGTAACTTCTCTGACCACGGTGCTAACCGTCTTGGTGCTTCTGCTTTGATGCAGGGTCTTGCTGATGGTTACTTCGTATTGCCATATACTATCCAGAACTATCTCGCTGATCAGGCACTCTGGGCAAAGGTTCCAACCGACCGTCCTGAGTTTGATGAGGCTGAGAAGGCTGTTATGGCTGAGACAGATCGTTTGATGGGTATCCAGGGTAAGCGTTCTGTTGACTCACTCCACAAGGAACTCGGTCACATTATGTGGGAGTATGTAGGTATGGGTCGTACCAAGGAAGGTCTTGAGGAAGGTCTTAAGCAGTTGAAGGCTCTTCGTGAGGAGTTCAACTCTAACCTCTTTATTCCTGGTAAGAAGGAAGGCTTGAATGTCGAGCTTGACAAGGCAATTCACCTCCGTGACTTCATCCTTATGGGTGAGCTCGTAGCTTATGATGCATTGCATCGTGAGGAGAGTTGTGGTGGTCACTTCCGTGAGGAGCACCAGACTGAGGAAGGTGAGGCTAAGCGTGACGACGAGAACTTCTTCTATGTTGGCTGCTGGGAGTATCAGGGTGATGACACCAAGACTCCAGAGCTTATCAAGGAACCTCTCGAGTATGAGGCAATCAAGGTACAAACACGTAATTACAAGAACTAAAATGGCAAAGAATATATCATTCACAATTAAGTATTGGAAGCAGAACGGTCCACAGGATCAGGGTCATTTCGATACACATGAGATGAAGAATATCCCAGATGACACCTCATTCCTTGAGATGCTCGATATCCTCAACGAGGAACTTATCGAGGCTGGTGATGAGCCTTTCGTCTTCGACCACGACTGCCGCGAAGGTATTTGCGGTATGTGTTCACTCTATATCAATGGTACTCCACACGGTAAGACTGAGCGCGGTGCAACAACCTGTCAGCTTTATATGCGCCGTTTCAACGATGGTGATGTTATCACTGTTGAGCCATGGCGTTCAGCTGGTTTCCCAGTAATCAAGGACTGTATGGTAGACCGTACAGCATTCGATAAGATTATTCAGGCTGGTGGTTACACAACAATCCGTACTGGTCAGGCACAGGATGCTAACGCTATTCTTATCTCTAAGGACAATGCTGATGAGGCTATGGACTGTGCAACATGTATCGGTTGTGGTGCTTGTGTTGCTGCATGTAAGAATGGTTCTGCTATGCTCTTCGTTTCATCTAAGGTAAGCCAGTTGGCTCTCTTGCCACAGGGTAAGCCTGAGGCTGCTAAGCGTGCTAAGGCTATGGTTGCCAAGATGGACGAGGTTGGCTTCGGTAACTGTACTAACACACGTGCTTGCGAGGCTGTTTGTCCTAAGAACGAGAAGATTGCTAACATCGCTCGTTTGAACCGTGAGTTCATCAAGGCAAAGTTTGCTGATTAATTATAAGCAACTGGTAGTAGCCCTATAGACTACTACTAAGCTTATTCAATCATAGGAAATCCCATAGCTCTGATATATGAGTTATGGGATTTTTGTTTATTTTCCCCAGTTAAGTTAGTATGCGATACTTTATGATTTGAACCTCTTTTATATCCTTTGACCTTTGAGGTTTGACCTTTGAACTTTATGATTTTACTTTCACCGACTACGAATTACGCTAATTACTCGAATCCTTATCGCAACGTAATTCGTTTAATCAGTAGTCACAGATCGATAGTTTACGAGTTTAGAAGTTGATGAGTAGACTTATTATTTGTAGCGATAAATAACAGCTAATTTAATAGATAATGATTTGAAAAATAATTACATTGTGTCGAGTAAAACCTCTATAAATAACGGAAAAAACACATATAAAAAGAAAGTTTGCAATCAACAGAGAATCAATTAGTTATCAAGTAGTAAAATAAAAGGTGCTTAATTGGACTTCAAAAGGGCGTTAGTTAGCCTTCAAAAGGGCACCTTTTGTAAGTCAATTAGGCGTCTTTTAGAAGCTAAAAGAGCATGTCTTGGTTTTGAGTCGTGTGAAAATAGTTTACAAATAGTGGTAATGTTGGAATATACTATTTGTAGAATATGGATAAACACCCTATCAGTTTGCATTTTATTTTGTTGTTTATCCCCCATTGTTAAACCATCTAATTTAGGATAATCATACTATACAAGTATATAAGTCTTCATAATATTTCAATCTGTTCATTTAACGGAAGAACTTATTTCCTTTGTGAAAGTAATTCTGAAAAGTGCAAGTATTGTCGCTATAAGAGTATTGTTAAGCATAGAGTCAGATATGCTTTTCTACCTATAAAGAAGACATTTTAAAGTGGGGAAGAACAGCTTGTAGACAGGGTGACACGGGAATAAAGTATCGAAAGTAATATGGTTAATACTTTTCCTCTTATTCTTCTTTTATTCTTTTTCCCTTTCAAAGCTATGCTTCAGCATTTTACCTTTTTACTCTTTTACCCTTGAATATCTGTCTTATCTCGTTTTTTTTTACTACTTTTGTACACAAAAGACGTAAAGATAATTAAAACCTACGAATATCAATGAGTGAGAACAAACTTTCCACTAACGAACAGGCACAGACTGCCGATGCTCCAGTAAAGGCCAGTTATACTGAATATAAAGTTATTCCATCACAGGGATATTGTATGATTGTGAAGTGTCGTAAGGGCGACCAGACAGTCGTATTGAAGACTCTAAAGGAAGAATACCGTGAGCGTGTGTTGCTTCGTAATGCATTGAAGCGTGAGTTTAAGCAATGTCAACGACTCAATCACTCTGGTATTATTCGCTATCAAGGGTTGGTTGAGGTTGATGGTTACGGACTTTGTATAGAGGAAGAGTATGTTGAAGGACGTACTTTGCAGGCTTATCTCAAGGAAAATCATACTGACGATGAGAAGATTGCTATCATCAATCAGATTGCTGATGCACTGCGTTATGCGCATCAGCAAGGGGTTATTCATCGTAATTTGAAGCCTTCAAATGTGATTGTTACAACACAGGGTGATTATGTAAAACTCATTGATTTCTGTGTCCTTTCACCTGAAGATGTTAAACCAACAGCTGATACAACACGCTTTATGGCACCAGAGATGAAGGACGAGACGTTGACAGCAGACGCTACAGCTGATATTTATTCGCTCGGTACTATTATGAAAGTGATGGGCTTGACGTTGGCTTATAGCGAGGTAATCAAGCGTTGTTGTGCTTTCAAGCGAAGCGATCGTTATAGCAATGTTGATGAGCTCTTTGCTGATTTGAATAATGAAGGCTCTTCGTTCAGTATGCCAAAGATTGGTAAGGGTACAGTTGTGTTAGGTTTGATTATTGCTGCTGTTATAGGAGTTGGTGCATTGCTTTATAACTATGGCGGTGCATTGATTAATCAAGTAGGTAAGATTGATGTGTCATCTGTCTTTAGCTCTGATGCTGAAACGGCTCCAGAAGATACTGTGAAAGTGAATACAGCAGAGCAATCTGATAGTCTTTCTACTGAAACTGAGGCTCCTGCTACAGGTAAACTTGCCTTTATGAATAGGATGAAGCCAGCCCTTTATAAGGACCTTGACAATATCTTTGAGAAGAACTCTGCAGATAGGGCAAAGTTGACAAAGGCTATCAAAACCTATTATCGTGGATTGATTCAAGCTAATGACACACTCGACAATGAGCAGCGTGCTGAGGTAGATCGCGTCTTTGGCGATTATGTAAAGCAGAAGAAGGCTGCATTAAAATAATAAGATACAAACGCTATAGAGGTAAGGCCTAAGTCATGTAGTGATGATGTTTGACTTACTCAGTGATAGTGTTTATAGAAGGCAGGGGCAGAGGCTGTGCTTTCTTTCCGAACCTTGAGAGGGTGTGAGAGAAAGACAGTGTCTGCCCTTGTTAGCTTTCGTTGGTTCTGTAATTGTAAAAGAGATAATTTATGGGATATTCTCTGTTTTATATGAGTCATATTCTATTTACCTTTTCATCATTGTTTCATAAAAAAACTTTTGGTAATTGGGTAGGTGAGAAATAATAGCTATCTTTGTAATAATATTAAATAAAAAGTATGAGAGACCTAAAGTATTATACATGCATCTACGATTCTGATGATATCGAGTTGTTTTTTCTTGAAGAAAATGGCAGTTGTAGTTTTTTAATGAAGGAATGTCGTAATAACTATGATTATTTCTATGAAGCGATTATATCCACAGCAGATGCACTTACGTTGGCTGAGTATCCAACAGATAACGACGATTTAAGTTTAACAGAACGAATAAGTTTTCTCTTTGGTGCGAGTAATGGTTATTGTCGATTTGTAAGAATGTGTGAAAAGAAAGGTTTTGATTTCAGAGATATAAAGTGGTAATATTTAAAATATGATTAATAACAAATCCCAGATAACAGGTGCTATAGGTGAGTCACTTGTCGTAACAGAGCTTATTAAGAGGGGTTATGTAGCACTGAATGTAAATGCAGCGGTGAGAAATCATAGGTCAATAGATATTGTATGTATTAAATATGATGATACCACTTGGGCGCATAAATCAGTGTTGATACAAGTAAAAACTCGGAGAGGGAGAGACTTTCCAACAGGATTTAATCTATCTGAGAGTATTAATATAGACCTCTTAAATAAAGAGGTCAAGGGACCTTATGTCTTTATTTATTTGAAAGATGAGAACAGCCCTGAGTTTTATATCTTGTCACGAAAACAATTGATTAAACTCCTCTCTGGTTTGCATATTGCATTTTGTAAGAATATAAAAGGGAATACTTCACGGATGAATAGTGAGCCAGCGGCGCTTTCTTTGCGATTTATACAAGGTGAAAATGGCAAGAAAGGTACGAGGTTGGATGGTTATATAAATCCTTTCCCTGGTAATATCTTTCATAATGCGTGGGATAATATATGGAAAGAATGATAGATTCTAAGGATAGGAAATGATGTGTCGATATATATTTAAACTGCTATTTGCAGCCATATTCTTTGTTAGCAGTGTACACGCACAGACACCAACGATGAGTCGTCGGCAGGCTGCTGGTCGGTCAATGGAGCAGCAGGGGTTGGTAAATATTAAGCATGTGGACCCTTCTATCAAGGTGGCTTTGATGTATGCTCGTACGGATAACTTCTGTAATCGTGTACTCTATCATGACTTGCGTGATGCCTACGTGCTACCCGCTTGTGCTGATGCATTGCGTAAAGCGCAGGCGGAGTTGAAGCGTCGTCGTCCTGATTTGAGCCTTTGTATCTTCGATGCCACACGACCGATGAGCGTACAGCAGACGATGTGGGACGCAGTGAAAGATACCCCAAAGTATTTCTATGTGTCTAATCCTGCACACGGAGGAGGTATGCATAACTATGGAATGGCTGTAGATATCAGTATCTGCAAGGCCTCATGGAATGATGCTACATGGCGTGATGGTGCCACCCGTTGCTTGATAGATACGATTCCAATGGGTGTGAAGGTAGACCACATGGGGATAGCCAGTCATATTGATAAAGAAAATGACCTCGTTGCTCGTCGTCTTATCTCTCGTGAGGCATTAGCCAATCGCAGACTCCTTCGTGAGGTGATGAGTGCTGCCGGTTTCATGCCTTTACGTACAGAGTGGTGGCACTTCAATCTTTGTACAAGAGCTTGGGCAAAGAAGAATTTGAGGGTGGTGAGGTAAAAAAGGAAGAAAAACCACTGCTCGCTTACTCTACCAAGTAGCCCCTCCCCCTTGCCCCTCCCCCAAAGGGAGGGGAGTGAATACCGAGATACCCCGATGTTAAATGGATAGCAAGAAGATATGAGGAAGGGTAGTGTGAACAGGTAAGAAGGTTATATGCAAGAATCCTTAAACAAGATATAAGATTCTTTAGGTAAGGTGTTGGAGTATTTAATAGGATAAAAGTATAGGCAGATAAGATGGATAAGATGGATAAAATTAAGCAAGAGGAATTTCCTTTGCCACGATATGTGCAGGAAGTTTTGAGCAAACATAACATTTCACTCCCCTCCCTTTGGGGGAGGGGTAAGGGGGAGGGGCTGCTCGGTAGTCTTTCTGTCTTAGCCCTCCAATCCCACCGCTACCCCGATATTGACATGCCCTTCTTGCTCGACCAGTTGGCAGGATGGCAAACTGCACGCACGAAACTGCCGTCGTGGGCAGCGAAGGAGGACATCATTTACCCACCGCATCTATCGATGGAACAGTGTTCAAGTGAGCAGACTGCGGAATATAAGGCACGATTGGTTGCACGCCTTGTAGGGCTGGAGAGCATAGCTTCTTCTGACCTTAATAACGATTGTAGCAGACCTTCTGCAGGAGAAGAAACTACCCCAAAGCAGCAAGAAAATCATGTTCGGAACAGTTTTGAAGGGTCGTTCTGCGACCTAACAGGCGGCTTTGGTGTTGATTTCTCCTTTATAGCGCGTAGCTTCAAACGTGCTATTTATGTCGAACAGCAGGAGAAGTTGTGTGAATTGGCACGTCATAACTTCCACGCCTTAGGCTTGACACAAGCAGAAGTGGTTAATGCCGATGGTACAGCCTACCTCCATCAGCTCGACCATGTGTCTGTGTTATTTCTCGATCCAGCCCGTCGCAATGAGCAAGGAGGTAAGACAGTGCTGATAAGTGATTGTACCCCCGATGTCTTGGCATTGGAAGAAGAACTCTTAGAGAAGGCTGATATAGTTGTTATAAAGCTCTCCCCAATGCTCGATTGGCATCGTGCTGTGGACGAACTCAATCGTTTGGGTAATGTTGTTCGTGAGGTACATATCGTCTCTGTACGCAATGAATGTAAGGAATTACTGTTAGTTTTGCAGAGAACGAAAGGTGAAACAGATGACAAGACGGCTACGGAAAAAGCCTTGCAGGTCTTCTGTGTGAATGATAATAACATCGTTTCTTATTCTCTTGATGAGGCTTTAAGCGTATCGCAGCGACTTCTTTCGGCTGCTCCAAAAGCTGGGCAGTATCTCTATGAGCCCAATGCTTCATTGATGAAAGCAGGCTGTTTTGCTTTACTCACTGTCCGTTATCCACTTTCAGCACTCAGTCTTAATTCTCATCTTTTTGTCTCTGAGGAGGCTATTAATGATTTCCCAGGTCGTCAGTTTGAGATAACAGCGGTTTCATCGTTCAATAAGAAAGAGTTACGACGTACTCTTTCGAGGATAGACAAAGCCAATATTGCCGTGCGCAACTTCCCTATGAGTGTTGCGGAATTACGCAAACGGCTGAAGATAAAAGAGGGTGGTGACGTCTACCTCTTTGCAACCACGGATGCAGAAAGCAATCACCTACTTTTCGTTTGCAAGAAAACAGCGATATCAACTTGTGACTCTCAATAAATTTACCTAACTTTGTAGTCTTCTCGTTGCGTAACAAAAGCTATGTTTTTTGTCCGCTGAATGTGGCTGGTCAGACACTGTTTGACTAATAGCATAACGACTTTTAAACAGAAATATATGATAAATAATTACCGATAAAACCTATTAAAACAATGAACAGGTATTTCAAAATGGTCATCGCTGCAGCCTTGATTGGTGTAACAACATCAGCTAATGCGATTGATCGTAAGACATTAGCGCAGTACGCTTCTTCGTTACAAGGACTGAAGAAAGAGCAGTTAAAGGCAGCTTTACACAAGCTGATGGACAAGAAGAAAGTACTAAAGTATGGTGGTAGAGGTCCAGGTTATACATGGCATGGCTTCTGGTACACTGACCGAGATCCGCAGACCAACGAGTGTTATAATCGTTATAGCGACAAGAAGTTTTACTTTGAAAGCACAAATACTGGTAATGCTATTGCTGGTATGAATATTGAACATTCTTTCCCAAAAAGTTGGTGGGGTGGTCATAAGAATGATGCTTGGTGTGATCTCTATAACCTTTATCCATCCGACTCTCATGCTAACAGTTCAAAGAGTAACTACGTTATGGGCGTTGTTGTCAACGTAAAGGAGGAAGCTGGTGCAGGCTATGACAAGGTCGGAACGGGCTATGCTGACGGCAGACTTGTGAATATGTGGGAGCCGGGCGATCGTTTTAAAGGTGAGTTCTCACGTAGCTATATGTATATGGCTACCACCTATCAGAATCTTAGCTTTGTTTCAGAAGGTACCAATCAATTGCAGACGGGAGCTTATCCAACGCTGAAAAAGTGGTCATCAGACCTCTTCCGCCAGTGGAGCAAGAATGACCGTGTTGACGAGATGGAAATCAAACGCAACGAAGCTGTCTATAAGATTCAGAATAACCGCAACCTTTTCATCGACTATCCTAACCTTGCAGAATACGTGTGGGGCGACAGTATGGATGTGGAGTTTAATCCTTATCGCTCTATAACAACTGCTTCTGACGATGCACGATACACAAGCGTGATAGTTCCTGAAGACCCAGTAACGCCAGACAATCCGCAGGTAACACCGCAGGGCGGGACTTTCGTGAAGACAACAATAGTCCCAGTAGCAGGCAAACGTTACGTTCTTGTAGCTAAAACTGGTAGCAATTTCGTTATAGCATCTACTTTGAAGGGTAAGAGTTATGGCTATCTGCCAACAAAGGGCATCACTGATAATAATGAAAAGGTGAATGTTGTTGATGACCAGTCGATTCTTACTTTGGAGCAGGGAACAACAGGTTTCTATATCAAGGATGCTAACAACAATTACTTCGGGCAGGAGGATAAGTACAAGACCGTTCAGTTTGTGACAAAAGATAAGGCGGTAGAGTGGACATTGGAGCCAAAGGCTGATGGTACATTTACTATCACCGCCTCTACGGGTCACGTACTTCAGTACGATACCAAGTATAAGACATTCGGTGCTTACAAGCCTGCTTCAGCTAATGGTATCTATCCAATGCTCTATGTAGAGGATACAACAGCAGGAATTGGAACCGTTTGGACTGTAACAACCACTGATGATGCTGTTTATAACTTGCAGGGTGTTCGTATGCCAGCTGATGCACAACTCGCACCTGGTATCTATATCCGTGGTGGTAAGAAGTTTATTGTGAGATAAATAATCCAGAATAATAAACGAAGTTGTTGATAATGAAAGGCTTCATAATTCCTTGTGAGAAGGGGGATTATGAAGCCTTTTTAAATAGTCGAATAATAATATCTTGTAGATTTGATAAGGCTGAACAACTTTCCTGTTGACGTCAAACACGTATGGTGCGCATGGTTAGCACGTGTGGTGCGGATGCTTAGCACATATGGTGCGGACGCCTAACACGAGTCCTTATGACTGAGTAGAAGGGTAGTGATAGTCAATAAAAAGGAGCGTAAATTTGCCAATCTACCTTTTTTTTAGTACTTTTGCACGTTTAAGATTAGGAAAATAACGAAATTAAAAGATTCTAAATGTCATCAGTTCAGATAAAGAGAGTAGAGACGAAGAAAGACCTGAAGGCCTTCATCGAGTGTCATTATGACCTCTACGAGGGTAATCAGTATGATGCCCCAAACCTCTATAGCGATGAGTTGAATACGTTGTCAAAAGACAAGAATGCTGCTTTTGACTTCTGCGAAGCTGAGTATTTCCTCGCCTTGAAAGAGGGAAAGGTGGTGGGGCGTGTGGCTGCCATCATCAATAATAAGGCAAACGAGAAGTGGGAAAAGAAGGATGTTCGCTTCGGCTGGATAGACTTCATTGACGATATCGAAGTATCGAGTGCTTTGTTGAAGGCTGTTGAAGACTACGGCAGAGAGAAAGGCATGACCTCTATTGTTGGTCCACTTGGCTTCACAGATATGGACCCAGAAGGTATGTTGACATGGGGCTTTGATCAGCTCGGTACAATGGCAACTATCTACAACTACGATTATTATCCAAAGCACATGGAGAAACTTGGTGGCTGGGAGAAGGATAATGACTATGTAGAATACCGTCTTGATGTTCCAGAAACAGCTCCAGAGAAATACACAAAGATTGCAGAGATGGTGGAGAAACGATATAATCTCCATGCGCGTAAGTTGACCAAGAAGGAAATCTTCGAGGGTGGTTATGGTAAGAAACTATTTGATTTAATCAATGTTACTTACTCTCATCTCTATGGCTTCTCTGAGTTGAGTGAACGCCAGATAGACCAGTATGTCAAGATGTACTTCCCACTTGCCGACCTCGACCTCATCACAGTTGTAGAGGATGGCAATAAGGACAACCAGTTAGTTGGGCTTGCTATCACAATCCCATCGCTGACACGTGCTTTGCAGAAGTGCCACCGTGGACGTCTTTTCCCATTCGGATGGTGGCATTTGCTACGTGCAATAAAGTTCCATAAGACGGAGGTTGTAGACCTTCTCCTTATTGGTGTCCTACCAGAGTATCGCTCAAAGGGAGCCAACTCTCTTGTTTTTGCTGACCTCATTCCACGTTATGTGAAGTATGGCTTTAAGTGGGGTGAAACGCATGTTGAGATGGAAACCAACGAAAGCGTACAGAGTCAGTGGGGGCCATTAGACCCAACTATGCACAAGAAGCGCAGATGCTATAGGAAGCCGATTGGGTGATGGATTATTGAGTGTTGGGTAGCGAGAATACCGATATTACGTGTTATTCTCCGATTTAACACCAACACTTTGACTATTAATCAATTTGCATCACTTATCAATTAACACTTATCACTCTCAAATTAACACCCAACACCCAACACATGGACAATTCATCAACACCCAACACCCAACACCCAACACCCGTTTCTTACACCGATGATAACATCCGACACCTATCGGATATGGAGCATGTTCGTACCCGTCCGGGTATGTATATTGGTCGTTTGGGCGATGGAAAGTTGCCAGAAGATGGTATATATGTACTCTTGAAAGAGGTAATTGATAACTCTATTGACGAGTTTAAGATGAATGCTGGTGACCGTATTGAGATTGATGTGGAGGATAATCTGCGTGTTAGTGTGCGCGACTATGGTCGTGGTATTCCACAGGGAAAGCTTGTTGAGGCTGTGTCTGTACTGAATACGGGTGGTAAGTATGACTCTAAAGCGTTTAAGAAGAGTGTTGGTTTGAATGGTGTCGGTGTGAAAGCTGTTAATGCACTAAGTTCACATTTCGAGGTGAAGAGCTTCCGCGATGGTAAAGTACGTGAATTATCGTTTGAGAAAGGTAACCTTCAAAGCGACAAAACAAAGAAGTCTGCGGACGAGAATGGTACCTATATCTACTTTGAACCAGATGCAACGCTCTTCAAAAATTATAGCTTCCATGATGATATAGTAGAGGAGATGCTCCGTAACTATACCTATCTAAACACTGGATTGACGATTATGTACAATGGTCGTCGTATACTTAGTCGACATGGTTTGAAGGACCTTTTGACTGATAATATGACTGTTGATCCATTGTATCCGATTGTTCACATGAAGGGAGAGGATATTGAGATAGCTTTCACACATACCAATCAATATGGCGAAGAGTATTACTCTTTCGTGAATGGTCAGCATACAACGCAGGGCGGTACACATCAGACAGCCTTCAAGGAGCATATTGCCAAGACAATAAAAGAGTTCTTCGGCAAGTATGAGTATGGTGACATTCGTAACGGATTAGTGGCTGCTATCGCTGTAAACGTTGAAGAGCCAGTATTCGAATCACAAACAAAGATTAAGTTAGGTTCCACACAGATGTCGCCCGATGGTGAGTCTATCAATAAGTATGTGGGCGACTTTATCAAGACAAACGTCGACAACTACCTTCATATTCATAAAGAAGACTTCACCGATATACTTGAGAATAAAATCAAGGAGACCGAACGCGAGCGTAAGGCAATGGCTGGTGTAACGAAGTTGGCACGCGAACGTGCGAAGAAAGCTAACCTCCATAACCGTAAGTTGCGTGACTGTCGTGTACACTATTGTGACGTGAAGAACGATCGAAAGGAGGAGAGTTCTATCTTCATTACAGAGGGAGATTCAGCCAGCGGAAGTATTACTAAGAGTCGTGATGTCAACACACAAGCTGTCTTCTCATTGCGTGGAAAGCCGCTTAACTGCTTTGGATTGACAAAGAAAGTAGTGTATGAGAATGAAGAGTTCAACCTCCTTCAGGCTGCGCTTGATATTGAAGACGGACTCGATTCGCTTAGATATAATAAGGTAATTGTTGCAACGGATGCCGATGTTGATGGTATGCATATCCGCTTATTGATAATCACCTTCTTCCTTCAGTTCTTCCCAGAGCTGATAAAGAAAGGACACGTATATGTCCTTCAGACACCGCTTTTCCGTGTTCGTAACCGTCGAACAAAGATAAAGAACAAAGAGGTGATTGCCGAAGCGGACGCTCGTCGTGTGAAAGGAGAGAAGAAGAACGACTTTATTACACGCTACTGCTACTCTGAGGAGGAGCGTGTAGCAGCTATCAACGAGCTTGGCCCAGATCCAGAAATCACTCGATTCAAAGGTCTCGGTGAGATTTCTCCTGACGAGTTTGCCCATTTCATTGGTCCAGATATGCGTTTAGAGCAGGTTACCTTACATAAGAATGACCAGGTAGCTAAGCTCTTGGAGTATTATATGGGTAAGAACACAATGGAACGTCAGAACTTTATTATTGACAACCTTGTTATCGAAGAGGACCTTCCTGACGTGGAAGAATAATCAAGAAAGTCGGTAAAAGGGATAGAATTTCCAAATGATGTCCGTACGATTGTTGGTACATCTGTGAATAAAATAAATAAAATTGAAGAGTAAAAAGCTGTCTTTAAAAGTGCTTTTTATCGCTTTCTTCAAGCATATAACAAAGCTATTAAATTATAAAATTAGGATATGAGCAAGTATATTTATCTTTTACTGTTTAACTTTATTACCCTTTTACCTTTGTCGGCACAGCAGGGTAACGACTCTCCTTTGCGGAAGTTACAGTTGGCAGAGTTGGCAATTAAGAACTTCTATGTGGACTCTGTGAACGAGCAGAAGTTAGTTGAGGATGGTATCAGAGGTATGCTCGAGAAGCTCGACCCCCATTCTACCTACACGGATGCGAAGGAGACCAAGGCAATGAACGAACCATTGCAGGGCGACTTTGAGGGTATTGGTGTACAGTTTAATATGATTGAGGATACACTTGTTGTTATCCAGCCTGTTGTCAACGGACCGTCTCAGAAGGTGGGAATCCTTGCTGGCGACCGTATTGTCAGTGTGAACGACTCTACTATCGCTGGTGTGAAGATGGCACGTATCGATATCATGAAGATGCTTCGTGGTAAGAAGGGAACGAAAGTGAAGTTGGGTGTTGTACGTCGTGGCGTGAAAGGGGTGCTTACCTTTGTCGTTACACGTGCTAAGATACCAGTTCATACTATCAATGCTGCTTATATGATTCGTCCTAATGTGGGTTATATTCGAATCGAAAGCTTCGGTATGAAGACCCATGACGAGTTCATGTCGGCTGTTGATTCACTGAAGAAGAAAGGCATGAAGACCCTCCTTCTCGACCTACAAGACAATGGTGGCGGTTATCTTCAGTCGGCTGTTCAGATATCAAATGAGTTCCTCAAGAACAATGATATGATTGTTTACACCGAAGGACGAAGCGCTCGTCGACAGAATTTCAAGGCAATTGGCAATGGACGTCTGCAGGATGTGAAGGTCTATGTATTGGTGAATGAGCTCACGGCTTCGGCTGCAGAGATTGTTACTGGTGCTATTCAAGATAATGATCGTGGAACGGTTGTTGGTCGTAGAACCTTTGGAAAGGGACTTGTACAGCGTCCATTCGACCTCCCTGATGGTAGTATGATTCGTCTGACGATAGCCCATTACTACACGCCAAGTGGTCGTTGTATTCAGAAGCCTTATACAAAAGGCGACTTGAAGGATTACGAGATGGATATCGAGAAACGATTTAAGCATGGCGAGTTGACCAATCCAGACAGTA
>CAUTPS010000054.1:0-16876 GCA_963540415.1 uncultured Prevotella sp. | reverse complement strand
ATACTCAAAAGACCTTATAAATAAGGTAGAACTATTCACTCCTCGTGCAAGGAGAAATTAAGCCTTACTCCACTTTGTCCTAATTTTTCACAAACCCATTTTTAATTGATGCTCTTTTCGCTTCTAAAAGACGCCCAATAAGCTTGCAAAAGGTGCCCTTTTGGCGGCTTACTAACGCCCTTTTGAACCCTTACTAAGCACCTTTTCTTGCACAGCTTTATAACTAACTGATATAATAACAGTTACAAGCGCCCTAAAAACAACTATTTGTATGCCTTTATTGAAGGATAAGAAGCCTTAAAGATGTAAACATTTTTCCAAACAGGAAACAAAAAAGAAGTGCCGACATCACTCTCTGAAAAGAGGAAAAAGATGTCGGCACTTCCCTATTAATCAAAATACTGAATTCATAAAACCTTGTTTATTCTACAAAAAATATGAGCAGCAATAACAATATATTAGGAATAATCATCCAAGCAATGAAAACAAACAAAAGCGTAGGCGGACTATCATAAATAGATCCCCGATAATGAGTCATTACACGACTATGTCGTCCTCGCACCTTATATATATAATATACAATGATATACGATAAAAGTATAGGTACACAGATTACAGTTTTTTCTTTCCATCCAGTAAAATGAAGCAGTGTGATATTCAGCAAATTTAAGCAATACCCCAAAAGGAACATAATCCCTAAAGGTATTAGTAACACTCCATCAATACTACGACGCCCTGGGAAAAGCTGATGTAACCGCTCTCCAACAAAGTAAACCAAGTCGAAAAAATAAAACTTTCTCTTACCCATTCTTGCTTTAAAAGTCTATACAAGACAGTTGATGATTTCCGTAACCGACTTACAGCCGTGGCGGTCGAGCCAGTCATTAATACCATCACGCACCTTTATCGTAACCTGTGGATCAATGAAATTCGCTGTTCCAATCTGAATTGCTGTTGCGCCTGCCATAAGGAACTCAATAGCATCCTCAGCTGTTGAAATACCACCTAAACCGATGACTGGTATCTTCACAGCCTTTGCCACATCATTGACCATTCGGACAGCTACAGGCTTTACAGCTGGACCACTCAAGCCACCCGTACGGATACTCAACTTTGGACAACGACGCTCAATATCAATCGCCATTCCCACCAACGTGTTAATCAGTGATACTGAATCAGCACCCTCATCTTCGCAAGCACGTGCTATGCTGGCAATGTCAGTGACATTAGGCGAAAGCTTGACAATCATTGTCTTGTGATAATGCTGGCGCACAGCCTTCACAACGGAAGCAGCTCCAGAGCAAGTGACACCGAACGACATACCACCTTCTTTCACATTAGGGCAAGAGATGTTCACCTCAATAGAAGGAATACCCTCCAATGCATCAAGTTTCTCTGCAGTCTCCGCATACGTTTCGGGCGAATTTCCACTGACATTGACAATCATATTCGTGTCGATATCTTTTATCTGGGGATAGATATGTTTGATGAAGTAATCTACTCCCTTATTTTGCAAACCCACGCAATTAAGCATTCCCTGAGGTGTCTCTACCATACGTGGATAGTCATTTCCTTCACGTGGTTCCAATGTCGTACCCTTGACGATAATACCTCCAATTTCCTCTAATGGAACGAAATCAGCAAACTCCAAACCATAGCCAAAGGTGCCACTGGCTGTCATCACTGGATTCTTGAGCTGTAAGTTATTTATCTTTACACTTAAATCAGCCATATTTTAATCATCTATTTTTACAAAACTATGTGATTGTATGCTTTTTCCTTTTTAATACTATTAATATAATATAGGTATCATAAAAGGAAACTAAACTTCAACCACTCTTTTCTGATTTATTCTTCCCACATCAATCTACGTGTGTCGAAGACAGGACCTTCCGTACAAACGCAGAGATTTCCCCCCGTCGTTTTCTCTACACAGCACAGACAAGCACCAACACCGCACGCCATCATATTCTCCAACGATGCCTCGCAAGGAATTGATGCCTTATGAGCATAACGTGCCACTGCCTTCATCATTGGCTTAGGACCACACGTAGAAATACGATCAAAACGCTCTGTGGACAGGATAGAGTGATTTGTGACAAAACCTTTCTCACCTGCAGAACCATCCTCTGTAGTAATACATACCTTTCCATACTTCTCGAAAAGTGAAACCTCTGCTAAGTCGGCTGCTGTACGAGCTCCCAACAAAAAGACAGGTAACCCACCAGCCTCCTTTATCTGCTTACCGAAATAAAGCAACGGAGCAACGCCAACACCACCGCCTACAAGCAATACTCGTTCTGACGGACTTGCCAAAGGTGCAAACGTATTACCCAAAGGAAGCACACAGTTTAACATATCGCCTTCACGTAGACGTGCAAGCGTACGCGTTCCTTCTCCAACAGTTGCAACAAGTAGCCACAACTCATTACGTTCTTTATCAACAAAATTAATAGAAATAGGACGGCGAAGAAAGGTAGAAGGCGAGCCGTCCACTCTCACCTCTACAAACTGACCAGGCAGCATCTCTGGAAACGGTTTCTCATCTGTCAGCTTAATAAGGACATTCCTTGCATTGACACGCTCCACAGAAGATACCTTCAAGTCGAGGACATACTTCTTCATCTTGCTTTGCTTTTTAAAACTATGCAAATATAGGTAAAATATCCCGATTATAGACTGATTGAAGAAAAAAACAGAAAGAAATCCTTTCAAAACGAGTAATGCCCATAAACATCTATCGCATTAATAATACGATTAACACCTTTATATATAATCAGAAAGAAACAATCTTATGCTTTTTCTGTCTCCGTGCTATAACTCAGCACATAATGTGTTAGTTCCTAACACACGTGGTGTGGATGATTAGCACGATACGTGCTAAGGGAGTAAACATCTCGAAAAATAACACAACAAAACGCGCAACCCTTCTTCGTCTTCTTGATTTTATATAGCACTACAAAATGGTTCTGATTCCAATGAAGAATACAGGGTAACGGCATCTCATCAATCAATTGAATAAGACTCAATTGAGTGCCAACTGTATGGAATCCAATCTTCTCGGCAGCTATACTAATACCATATAAAGATACACCTTCATTAGATATATTGCATAAATCATGAAGGTGTTCTATATTATAGTTTTTGCCATAAGACTTACTAATCATAGCTAAACACGTCGGACCGCAGTCCATTGCGTCATATTGTTGCAAAACTGGGAATCTTTCATTATTTGTCATTGGTTGGCTACTATGATTTTCCTGGTTATATCTGCAAAGCCTTCAAGAGTTATCCCTATGCGAGGAAGCATCTCTGGTTGCGTTACATCCCAATGATATAGAGCAGGGAAAGGGTAGTTTCTTTTATCTGCTTGCATGATATAAACAATAGCGTAGAAATTGCCTTTAAGCATTAGACGATCAACACACAACACTCGTTTCTTCGATGGCGAGATAATGAGGTTTCGCCAAAAGTCTCCAATCTGTAGTTTACGTTTGCTATTCCATTCATCAGCTAATTCTACTACACAATCACCATTGATTTTCAGAGAGTAGTTAGGCGCCCACTCTTGATTTTCGTTGTTAAGTCTTAAGATAATAAATTTATCAGCAGACACGAATTCTACCCTCTTGTCCTTAAATGGTAATTGGTTGATGCTTGCTTTAATCAAATCATAAGCTGCATATCGATTATTAAAATTCGACTGGTTTATGAAATTTAACGTATAACCACCAGTATAATTAGGAGACAGTAAATCTTTTCTCAACGGATATTTAACATTCGTCTTAAAATTGATGACCTCAAATGGATTTTCGTTCATGCTTAGCTCTGATGAATCTATAAATCCGAAATTAGAGCTACTGCATCCTGTAAATAGGGAAGCGGCTAACATTATAACTATTACATATTTCATTGTATATTTATTAGAATCGATGTACTTCATTTGTCTTGGTATTTGAAAGATGTTTTTTTGTTTATAGCTAAAAGCATATCTAAAGTTTCTCACCCAAATAAATAGGTGGAAAAATAACATTTTCTCGAATTTTCTTTGTAAATCCTTAATTCACTTTCTTTGTCCAAAGCCTACCATTGCTCGTATCTGCTTTAGGAGTATCCCACCCTTATGAGAAGCATCGATAAAATGAATATAATATTCCTCATAACGCTTTATATTTTATGACCAATACGAATTCATTTTAATTTCTTCAACCAAAACAATGTATCATCCCGTTTTAGATTTTTTCTCCAATCTCTTATATTGTTGCCTAATCCAAAGAGTAGAATAGCATCTTTATCATAAATATCATAGAGGATCAGATTTGCTGCAAAATCGGTCTTCTTATCAGATAATAAGTGCTTCCACATTTCCTTTTCTATTTTCTTAACGATACTTTTCTGTTTATCTGTCAGCTTAACACGCACTCTATAGCCCTTATTTATAATAGGAACACAGGTGTCACATGCGACTAAGAGGATATTATAATGAAGTTTATCATTCTTTATAAATGATAAGTTATTCGATGAATATGTGTTATTTAACTGCTGATTATTACAGTTAGCTGTAATAACAAGCATTACGCCAATCAATAGTAAGCCAAATCTTTTCATATTTATTTTTTATTGTTTTCGTAGTGCTTTACCTTGTTTGATATAATCTTTTCTAAGTGAGGTATTGGGAGATAATATCTTCCGTAAGTTTATATTTTTATTTTTAGCCTTAATTCCGCAGCATAAATTCTTGTGAGAACTCCAAGTGCCTGAGAAACAAAGTTCTCAAAACACTTGGATATGTCAGAATTTTCACCTATCTTGGTGCTGCAAACATAACAAGTAAGCAAAAATCTGACATGACAAAGGTAGCAATTAAAAACGAGAATATCACTTCCTTCGGAAGAATTTATCACATCATGGACGTTTTTTCAAAGTTGGGCTTTGAAAAACTTACCGAATCCGTGTTGGGCAGACGCGGATGCAGCGGCAAGGCATTCAGCCATGGAAGCATCCTGAGCTCTCTCTTCTTCAGTTATCTTTGTGTGAAGATTGTCCAGAATATATCAATGCGCTTACAAGACAGTTCAACCAGGGGCCTGGCACACAGCTACCTTGTGCTGACCTTACCAATACTGAACATCTACCGAGATTTACAATGAACATAAAACAAGCGAGAAGAACATCGACATACAAAATATTGACCTCGTAAACTCACATCTGCCCCTTTTCTTTTATGATTGAAAATATAGTTTTTATGATGAATACTTCTGAATACAAACAAAATAGAGCAAAATTTTCTATACATAACTCGAAGAGTAAGAAAAGAGACAATAAGATACTATGTAATTGCTTTATCAAGTTTAAATAAATAGTCTGCTTCCAACATACGATTCCTTAGATTTACACTTTCCTGTCACTACTGTCATCAAAAGAGAGTTTATAACTAATTAGTTTATAAGGAGTTTGTGCTAAATGTTAAAATGACAGCAAACTAAATCAAAAATAGATTTGTAGGTAAACGCTTAAATTAAAGTTTATCGGCTCACATCAAAACACTGAAGGGACAAGATAAAAACGTAAGAGCCAGTAGTGGTAATAAGAGAAAAGACATTGTGGTTTTTAAGTGCATTGGGGTACTAAAAACATCTAACTTATAGCAATGCCTAATATATCAAAGTTGAAACAAAGGCTTGTATGAAAGACTACATAGATTCTTATAGAATTGTGTACGCTACTTAGAAATTGTTTTAAGCGATATCTAATGTAACTTTGCACTCGGAAGTTAACGAATACGTTAACAAATTCCGAGTGCTATTCTTTGAATATCAATTTCGCATTCCGAAGACTTACTTCTTTGGAACAAAAGTCTCCCATGTTTGGTCATCAAAGAAGATACGAATCTCTGTGATACGACGTTGCGGTTTGTCAATATACTTTACCTCTGTACGAGACGGACTTTTATACATACTATCACTATATGGAGAGTTTATCTGTTCCGTCTCTGGCTGTGAGGAGGAGGTAGGATTAGGAAAGTCAAGCGTACCCTCAGAGACTCCAGGAGACATCATACCAGTTTCTCCAGTTGAAGAATTAGGTTCAGTAACCTGATCCTTAAACATAGGTCCTTGTCCATACAGAAGCCAATCAAGATTAATCTTTGTAAACTTACTCTTGATAGCTTCAACTGTATTTAGCGTCGGTTTTGTTCTTCCAGTAAAAATACTACTGAGAGATGCTGATGAGATTCCTATGAAATCTGAGAAAGTTTGTTGAGTCATATGCTGACTCTCCATGAGCTGTCTGATTCGATCTTTCATATCCAAATTCTATCGTTCGTTAGCAAATAGAGGAATTTTTAAGCTGATTAGGCACCTCTCTAATAACTTTACAAAGGTAAACATAATATTTTAAATCTCAAAATAATTAACTAATGATATTTCATTTGTATATCTAACTTTTGATATTTACATTTCACAAATATAAATACCTAAACATGTGCACGCCTAATATACATTTACAAAATGATATATACAAACCTATATAATATCAAAGGAATAAATAAGCAGAAAACTCTAAATTACTGGCTATAAACAACCTTTATTGATGTATACAAACCTAAAATAGCGGAATATGCAATAAAAAGGGAGATAACAAGAGTTTAAGCTGATAAAAGTATCAATAAATTATAATAAAAAGCTGATTAACAATGTATTATTTATCAAAACTGCTTAATGTATGAAAATACATATTGATTTATAAATGCGAATATCATGATTTTAACTTGTAAATACATTTTTGTATGTGCAGTTTTCAATGTAAAAATCATCCTTATCTATCAACATGTATAAATATAAATTATAAAAGTGTACGCTATTTATTTCATAAAACTAAAGCTAAAAGAATGTGAAATATAAATCAGTTATTACGAAAAAATGCCATTTTTTGCGTGCTTAAAGTATTTACGAACAAGGATGAAGAAGACGAAAAATACGCGAAAAATGAAGAGAGTAAAATGAGCTAACTACCCTATTAATCAATAGAAAACATAAAAAAAAGCACCCTTTTCAGAGTGCTCCTTTTAGCTTAAAAAATCATGATTCCTGGTAAAAACAGGAGATTTTATGCTTTAAAAGCATCAAAAATCCTTCTATTTTTTAGTGAAGTATGAAGAAAATTAGCTCTTTCATCAAATCTCCTGCACCAGTATTAGGATTATCCAATCCTTTACTCTTTCCATCAATGTCTCGAATCTTAGAAATTATGTCCATCGTTTTGCGAGCAGAATAATTCTTTTGCCCTATTATGAAATCTTTAGCTCCCCATGTACTACGTAAATCTAAAGCAGCAGCGATATCTTGCTCTGTATTTTTTCGAGGAGAATAATGAACTATCATCAAACTTTGGAAATAAGAAAAGAGTAATGGGAGAAAAGAATAAAGAGAACCAGCCCTAGGATTATTGTCAAAATATTTCACAATCTGATTTGCCTTAAAACAATCCTTCTGTACAATCGCATTTCTAAGTTCAAAAGCATTGAAGTCTTTACTGACACCTATCTCCTTCTCCACTACTTCTGGGGTGACACGAAGATTATCTGCAGGAAGAGAGATAAGCACTTTATCCAACTCAGAAGTAAGACGACTAAGATCTGCACCAATATGATCAGCTATTATCTGACATGCCTTTGGATCGATACTAACTTTCCTCTCCTTCAAATAACTTTGGATAAAATCAGGAAGCTGATAGTCGCGCAACTTCTTACTTTCAAAAACGACACCGACAGCCTGTGCCAATCCTAAAGCTTTTTTACGTGCGTCAATTTTCCCGTTTTTATGGCACCATACAAGGATGGTTGATTTTACGGGATTTTTGAGGTACTTCTCCAATGCTTCCAAAGAACGAATATTCTGCGCCTCTTTGACGATTATCACCTGATACTCCGCCATCATAGGATAACGTCGTGCCATATCAGCTACCTGTACAGCTGTAACATCTGATCCAAAACAGATAGTCTGATTAAAATCTCGTTCTTCTGGAGAAAGAACATGCTCTGCTATATAGCCAGAAATCTGATCGATATAATAAGACTCTTCCCCCATCAGCATATAGATGGGAGCAAACTTCTTATTCTTCAGATCCTGCATAATACTCTGAAATGTTGGTCCTTGCTTTGCTGGCATTTACTTTTTTATTAACTTTGCATAAAAGATAAACCATATATAGGCAAGAAGACTGAGATTATAAGTCCTATATTGATAGAAAACTATCTTAGGAAACATATCTCCCTATATCTTGCAGTATGGTCTTTCATGCAAAGTTAATAGAAAAGAGATAGAAAACAAAATTTTCATTTGACTTTCACTATACACCTTACACCTTATTATATATAAGATATTTAGATATGATGCAGCTTAACCTCCCTCCTTATCAGATTAGAGTAAGAAAGGTAAACGGACGAAAGCAGATTTTTGATGTACTTCGCAGGAAGTATGTAGCACTTACTCCAGAGGAATGGGTACGCCAACACTTTATTCATTACCTCATTGATTATAAGAGTTATCCTGCTACTCTACTTGCCAACGAGGTCCCACTACAAGTTGGTGAGAAGAAAGTTCGTGCTGATAGTGTGCTTTACGACAATCAGCTTCGTCCGAGGATGATTATTGAATACAAAGCACCTACCATACCATTGGCGCAGAAGGTTTTTGAACAGATATCTGTTTATAACCTCCTACTCCACGTTGATTATCTGATTGTATCAAATGGCTTAGATACTTATATCTGTAAAATGGATTATGAGAATCAAACATACGCATTTCTCGAGACGATTCCAGACTATCAAAACATTTAACATTACAGTTATATAATTCTCATATAGTTTTCCCTATTAATCTTTACAATCAATAAGCTAACATACTTTGGCACTATCTTTGTTTATAAGTCAGTATGAAACTATAAACAGATGTTATTTCATATAAATAGAAGATGATATGGCAATAGGAAAATGGATTGGTGGCGCATTAGGCTGGATACTTAGTGGAAATATGCTGGGTGGTTTAGTTGGCTATTGTATAGGAACAATGCTTGACGAAGCATTTTCAGGCAATAATAGAAGTGGTGATAGACAGAGCAGACATGGCGAACAAAGTCATTTTGGAGGCACGCGTCCGTTTGAGGAAGATCGTAACTCCTTTTTATTCTCGATGCTTGTTCTTTCCTCCTACATAATAAAAGCCGATGGTAAGATAATGCACTCCGAAATGGAGTATGTTCGCCAATTCCTTCGTCATAACTTCGGTGAGCAGGCTGTGAGCCAAGGAGAATCAATTCTGCTAAAGTTATTTGAATTACAGAAGCAACAAGGCCCTTATCAATTTAAAGAAACAATCCGTAAGAGCTGCATAGAGATACGTTTTCATACGAGTGATAGTCAACGACTACAACTACTAAATTACCTTGTCATCATAGCAAAAGCAGATGGCACAGTAAGCCCGGAAGAAGTTGTTGCACTAAAGGAGATTGCCCTATATCTTGGGCTTTCAGCTCAAGACGTAGAGTCGATGCTCAACTTAGAAAGTGGAGCAAAAGCAAGTAGCAACATTGAAGATGCTTATAAGGTGTTGGGCATACCTCCATCAGCAACTGACGATGAGGTCAAGGCTGCTTACCGCAAGATGGCACTTAAACATCATCCTGACCGTGTTTCTACGCTTGGAGACGATATTCGAAAGGCTGCTGAGAAGAAATTCCAAGAGATTAATGATGCCAAAGAAAGAATCTATAAAGCAAGAGGACTATGAGGGAAGTAGACAGGTTTATAGTTGACAAGTAATTGCTAATAAAATTATAACAAGCATTTTCAAAAAGATACAATCATAAAATTGCACTATGGCAACAAGACTTAAAATAAAAACAACAGAAGGTGATATCATTATTCGCCTTTATGACGAGACTCCAAAACATCGTGATAACTTCCTAAAGTTAGCAAAAGAAGAATACTTCAACGGTACTCTCTTTCACCGAGTTATAAAGGACTTTATGATACAAGGTGGTGACCCAGATAGTAAGAATGCTCCTAAGGGAAAGATGTTGGGTACAGGTGGACCAGACTATACCATTCCTGCTGAATTTGTGTATCCACAATACTTCCACAAACGTGGTGCCTTGAGTGCAGCCCGTACTGGTGATGAAGTGAACCCTAATAGAGAAAGCAGTGGTAGTCAGTTCTATATTGTATGGGGAAAGACCTTTAAGCCTGCAGAGCTGAAGCAAATAGAACATCAGATGGCAATGCAACAAGAGCAACAAGTATTTAATCAGCTTACAAGAGAACATCACGAGGAGATAATGAATTTAAGACGTAATCGTGACCGTGCGGGGTTGCAAAAACTACAAGATGAACTGATAGAACAAACAAAAACAACTTGTAAGCAACAAGGTAAGCCCTCCTTTACAGAAGAACAAATAGAGGTTTATACTAATGTTGGTGGTACTCCTTTCCTCGATAATCAATACACCGTCTTCGGTGAGGTGGAGGAAGGTCTTGATATCGTTGAACGTATACAAAACTGCGATACAGACCGCAACGACCGTCCTACAGAAGATATTAAAATTGATACAATAGACCTATTATAAGCCCGATTTATAAGACTTTAGAAAGCATAACATCCTTATATAGTCATTTCTATTAAGAGATAACTATATAAGGATGTTTTATAAAAAATCAATTAGGACTACCTAACTTTAGCGAAGATAGTATGACAACTGCTCTAAATTCTTCTGCTTAGTTGCATCCGTTATTAAAAAGATATCTATAAGCCACCAGATACCACAACCACCACCTGTCAACAACTTACCAATACCTAAACCAATATCACCAATATAAAAACGGTCAACACCGAATGTCCCGATAAATATTGACAAAAGAATTGATAGCAAAGGATCTTTCATCTGAGACTGGAGAGCCAATATCTCTGACTCACTAATATCAGTGTTTTCCAATCTTGTACGAACACTCGGAATACTTCCTGCAGGGATTTTTGATGAAAGCATCATCAATATATGATTCACCTTTTCTGATTCCATAATGATTATCTTAGGTTTAATAACTTACATAACTTTACATGCTCTCAAAACCCATATCCACTATATCTTTAGGATGTTTCTCACAATAAACCAAATGAAAAAGAGGATTATATACAACCATATAAGCCGCTTATCTTCTATTACCTTTGTGAGACTATCCTTTGCCTTCCCTTTTGGAAGTAAGGCACGTACTCCAAACGATAATATGTATGGTCCAGAAAATAGAAGAAAATAATTATAGTGAATTGCTTCTGAAAACCGCCCTTGCAATAAAGCATGCAACGCACGTTGAATGCCACAACCAGGACATTGTAAACCTGTTGCGACCTTAAGGAGACATTTAGGCGCCCATAAGGTCGTAACAGGGTTATAGAAATAATACAGAATTAATAGGGAGGCTCCCAAACAGAGCCAACCTATACACTTTATAGTACGTTTCAAGGATTTAGTGAGATCCAGCCATTGTGCTCAATGCAGCCAAACCACCGAAGCAAACAAAATAAAGGATAGAACCAATTAGACCCACAACAATACCAATAATACTCCACTTTTTAGCGTCATTAGCAGCTAAAACAGCTTCATCGTATTGTTTCATCATATAAAGCTCGTTCACCTTCATTGCACGAATGATTGCATAGATACCTGCTGGCAAACAGCAACATACAGTTGTGAAAATCGCAAGAGCCAAATTGTTATTTGGCTTAGGAGTATTCATTTCTTCCATAACTTTTTTTGAGCCGACTCCCCATGGCATTCTTTCTGTTTTATTAATTGAGCCACGTTGCTACTATGGTGGGGAAGTCTTAAGTGACACCTCTTCACAAACGGGCTATTATTTTCAGCTATTACTTAATCGTGGACAAATTTAAGTAATTTAGATTAAATATACAAGCTAAAGAAAAACTTTTCTTTCTATCACAAATAAAAACATTACATTTTAAACAAATATAACATCTACAAATATGCCAATAAGAGCGAGTAAACCTAATTAGTTTATCTTTCCACAGAAACAATAGGGAAAGAAGTCTTTAATATTTTAAATCTGTCACAAAACTTTATGCATGCTTCCCTAAATAAATAAACAAAGTCAAATACAACGAGAGACCTTCACAAACAATAATCGGATTAAAGTCTATTGACTCTAACCCGATTCTTTTTTATATTCTCTCAATTATTCTTCTTAACTACATGCGAATCGCGCAAGAATAAGTCTGTTGTTGGTTTATGCCAAACAGTTTACACGACCTATATTGTATTCACGGATGACATTTGTCATATAATGAAACATCTTACGCATAACACTCATATTCTTTACTTTCTCTTTCATAACGTTTCCTTTCCTCTATTGAGTTATACAATCTTTTACCTATGCTCCTATTGAGACTGAAGCCCTTTCAGTGGCTACCTCTTTGTTATCCTATTGAGGTGCCGTTTCTGTCGTTTTGTGCTTGCAAAGTTAGTACACTTTCCAAAATCTCACAAAGGAAACTTACACTTTCACTTTGTTTTTCCATTAAATTTTGACCTGCGTCAATAAGATTGACACGTATCAATCCCGCTATTTGACATATATCAACCCATGCGTACCTTTATATCAACATCCTCTAAACGAATATATTATAATAAAAAAGAAGACGGAAAGACAAGTATCACATTTTCTTTTCTTATCTTTGCACTATGAACACAAACGAAAATCATAGCTTTCGATTACCTGCAGAGTGGGAACCACAAAGCGGAGTTATACTGATATGGCCGCATGAAGATACTGATTGGCGTCCTTATCTTGAGGAGATTACTGAAGTTTATATCCAGATCGCAGATGCTATTACCCGATACGAGGCATTGCTTATCACAGCACGTGATACAGAAATGGTAAGTTCCTTACTGAAAGGAAGGCTGACAGAGGAACAGATGAAACGTGTAACGCTCTTTACTTGTGACAATAATGACACTTGGGCACGAGACGTTGCACCGATTTCGCTCATAGCAAACAAAGCATCGAAAGATAGTTCCCAGCCCCTTCGCCTACTTGATTTCTGTTTCAATGGATGGGGTGAGAAGTTTGCAGCAGAGAAGGATAATAGAATCAACCGTCAGCTCCACAAGGCTGGACTCCTACAAGGAGTATTAGAAAACCACAAAGATTTTGTACTGGAAGGTGGTTCGATAGAGAGTGATGGAGAGCATACACTCTTCACAACGACAAGTTGCCTAATGGCACCACATCGTAATCAACCTCTCACACAAGAGAATATAGACAAGCAATTACGCCTTTTCTTCCCAAATGTAGAGCGAGTTATATGGTTAGATTATGGTCAGTTAGCAGGTGATGATACAGACGGACATATTGATACTATCGTACGTATTGCACCAAATGACACCTTATTATATATAGGATGTGACGATAAGGAGGATGAGCATTATGAGGACTTCCGACTCTTAGAGGAACAGCTAAAACAGCTCCGCACACAGAAAGGTGAGCCTTATCGCCTACTTCGTCTCCCTATGCCTGATGCTATCTACGATGATGACGAACGCTTGCCAGCAACACATGCAAACTTCCTTATCATCAACGGAGCAGTACTTGTTCCAACTTATAACCAGCCTGAAAAGGATAAAGCTGCATTAGACACAATCCAAGAGGCTTTCCCTGATCGTGAGATTATCGGTATTGACAGCCGTACTATTATCAGACAGCATGGTTCGATACACTGTCTGACGATGCAGCTGCCATTAAACGAATAACACCATTCATCTTTTGAATTGACAATAGATGGAATGGTAATAATTAGAACACAGAACAATAAACATAAACAGGGCTAACACCTTTATTATGAGAGAACTTAAAATAGGTTTCCTGCAGCAACACAATGTTGCAGATATCAAAAACAATATAGAGCGATTGGCTGAGGGAATTACAAACTTAGCACAACGTGGTGCGGAACTTGTTATCCTTCAAGAACTGCACAATTCACTTTACTTCTGTCAGACAGAGGACGTGAATAAGTTTGACTTGGCTGAGACTATACCGGGTCCCTCTACTGGCTTTTATGGTGAGTTGGCACGCGAATTAGGTATTGTCATCGTAACATCACTTTTTGAGAAACGTGCACCAGGACTTTATCATAACACAGCCGTAGTGATAGAGAAGGATGGTAGTATTGCTGGTAAATATCGCAAGATGCATATTCCAGATGACCCAGCTTACTATGAGAAGTTCTACTTCACACCAGGCGACCTCGGATTTCATCCAATTGATACAAGCGTAGGACGCCTTGGTGTACTTGTATGTTGGGATCAGTGGTATCCCGAAGCAGCCCGTCTAATGGCATTGCAAGGTGCAGATATGCTTATCTATCCAACAGCTATCGGCTACGAGAGTAGTGATACGGACGAGGAGAAACAGCGTCAGCGTGAAGCTTGGACAACAGTCATGCGTGGTCATGCCGTTGCTAACGGTTTGCCAGTAATCGCTGTAAACCGTGTCGGTCATGAACCTGACCCAAGTGAGCAAACTCAAGGTATTCAGTTCTGGGGAAGCAGTTTTGTTGCTGGACCACAGGGAGAACTACTCTATCGCGCTTGTGACGACGATGAGGACAGTGTTATTCTTAGCATCAACCTCGACCATAGCGAGAATGTACGCCGTTGGTGGCCTTTCCTACGTGACAGACGAATCGATGAGTATGGAGAAATAACAAAGAGGTTTATTGACTAAAAACCTCCCCTAACCCCTCCAAAGGAGGGGAATTCCCGCTGCTCCTCGCCTAAACCAACAGTCATTGACCAAAGGGGAAGTTATGAGGGAGGGAGTTCTAACAGAATAAGAGATTCACTCTTTATTAATGATTACTGCTTGATAGGACTTAAACAACATAGTTTTCCATACGGAATCTGATAATAAGTAGAACCTATATAACAAGATAGTACAACTTAATATGCCATCCGCACCATTGGTGCTTACCATGCGCACCACACGTGCTGAGCACCAACACATAGGCTGGATATAGATTGAAAGTTGCAATTGTGATACAAAAAGAGCCATACCAAACTCATTCTTAGAGTTTGATATGGCTCTTTTTAGTTCTATAAATATAATATGTAGGCTTCTAAATCAACGGCATTCCTGCCTCTTCGCACTCTCTTCTCATTTCTTCTGGCCAGATACTTGCTTGTATCTCACCAATATGCGCCTTGTGCAACATTATCATACAAAGACGGCTCTGTCCGATACCGCCACCAATACATAACGGCAGCTTGTCTGAGAGCAACTGCTGATGGAAGAAGAGATGCTCACGTTCTTCTTGCTTCTCTATCGACAACTGACGAAGTAAGGCTGACTTATCCACACGAACACCCATAGACGAAAGTTCTATGCTACGCCCTAAGATAGGGTACCAAATGAGGATATCACCATTCAAGCCAGTCTTACCATCTTCTGCAACAGTTGACCAGTCATCGTAATCGGCAGCACGGCCATCGTGCTTCTCGCCATTACTTAATCTGCATCCAATACCCTCAATAAATACCGCACCATACTTCTTACAAATAGTGTCTTCACGTTCTTTTGCTGTCATTGTAGGATACATATCCAACAAATCTTGCGCATGAATAAAATGAATCGTCTGTGGAAGGAAGGGTTCTAACTGAGGATAGGTCTCACAAGCAAGGAACTCTGTACGAAGGATAGCAGCATAAATACGACGAACGACATTCTCTAAAAAACTACGTGTTCTATCACCTTCGGTGATAACCGCCTCCCAATCCCACTGGTCAACATAAAGTGAATGAAGGTTGTCTAACTCTTCATCGGCTCGAATAGCATTCATATCTGTATAGATACCATAGCCCGGTTGAATGTCATAGTCAGCCAACGTCAGTCGTTTCCACTTTGCCAGAGAGTGTACTACCTCAGCCTCAGCTTCTCCCAAGTCCTTAATCGGAAAGGAAACAGGACGCTCAACACCATTCAAGTCATCATTGATACCTAATCCTTTCAACACGAACAACGGTGCTGTAACACGACTTAGTCGTAATTCGGTAGCTAAGTTCTGCTGAAAAAACTCCTTTATAAGTTTGATACCCTGCTCGGTTTGGCGTTTGCCAAGTACTGCTTTATATCCTTCCGGCTTTATCAGTTGACTCATTATGGTTCCTTTCTTTTTATGGTTTATCAGTTATATCAATTGCACACAAAGGTATAGACTTATTATCAAACTGAGAAACAAACATCGCCTTAATCTTACAAAATAACATACTTCATCTACTAATTTCAACTTTATGATAGCTTACATCTGATATTCCCACTTGTTATCAAGGATATTACTAAGTTTTGAAAACATCACTTCCATATCATAAACTTTAACAAGAATGTTTACTGTTCGTTTGGAATTATGCAAACTTTACTGTATCTTTGCACAATCATTAGGCTCCGTAGCTTAGCTGAATAGAGCGTCAGATTCCGGTTCTGAAGGTCTTGGGTTTGAATCCCAACGGAGTCACTAAGAAGAAAGAAATACTCCCTAAAGAGTCACTAAAAAGTGATAATCGACTAATGACATTTAGCTGAATGAGGTCAGAAAAATGTTCTGAAGGTCTTGGGTTTGAATCCCAACGGAGTCACAAAAAAGTGATAATCCACTGATGACATTTAGCTGAATGAGGTCAGAAAAATGTTCTGAAGGTCTTGGGGGTGAATCCCAACGGAGTCACAAAAAGAAGAAACAGAACTCCCGATGGAGTCATAGATTGTAACAAAGGATGTATGGTTGTTTACTGTTCATCCTTTTTTTGTTCAACC
>CAUTPS010000053.1:0-17147 GCA_963540415.1 uncultured Prevotella sp. | reverse complement strand
AGGAAAGATAACTGTCACCAATTGTTTGGGTTCCTCCCCAATAGCTCTTATACTCTTTGTCAGCATTGTCCTCTATAATCTTTTCCAGTTCGGTGTATAGCTTGCGCAGTTCGTCAATATTGTAGGTAAAGACAGAGCCTGCATCTGCACGATTCTTGCCAGTAATCTTATTGAATACCTTACCAAGGAACGACTGCGAATCATTCTCTGTTAGGAAAGGATCAGATAGCTTAATGGTCGGAATGTCTCCCGTCTTGTACAGACCGTAACCACCTTCTGCACCGGGATAGGTTGTAGGAGCAGTTGTATTTGCCTCTTCACTTGTAGAAGCAAAGTCCTTTGTAAGCTGTTTGCTGCCCTCCCTAAGCTCAGTCAAAGCGGCTGGGATATAGTCTCCCTTCGTTGTCTGCAAGCGTTCGTATGATGCTTTCAGCTGTTCGTAGGGCAACGTAAGCAGTACACGAACAGCCATACTTCGTGTGTCAGAAACCTTGGATTTTAGCTTCTTCTCTATATCTTTGACATCTGTTGTGGTAAATTCTTCCTTGTAGAAGAAGGTCAAGAGGTAGTCAAAGCCCTCTTTCTCATAGCCAAAGATATTCTTAACAAGGAACTGGCGACGTGCTTCAGGACTGCCTAAAGGGTAATATTCCTTCATAAAGGTGTATAAAGGCTTCTTTTTCTTATCCTCTTGGCTATAGTTATAATATCTTATGAAGTGCACTCCCCAGTTAGGCATCTTCTCAAGAAGAATATGGTCAATCGTTTCCTGTGTCTTCATTTGGCTGGTAAGTACCCACAGGGCATTGATGAAGTGTTCGCGTGAAAGACGGATTTTGAACCATTCAAAGCCTTTAAAGGTGAAGTCCGTGTTATTCTTAACCTCCTTCTCCCATTTCGCAATCTCATCAAATAGCTTTTGGAAAAGTTCACGTTGCTTTCCCGAAATGCAGTCAACCTTTCCATATTCATACTTCTCCTCCCTGGCTGTACAACTTAATTGTTGTATGAAGAAAGCCTTTGTGAAAGGATCATCCAGATGCTTTGCAAAGAACTCGAGGTGGTCAGTAACTTTGAAATGACTTGAACGGTCAAGATAATAGATGGCTGCAATACGGTTCTGAAGAGGGGCATCGCCATCAATTAACTGTAAGGCATCACGCTGTGCTATACTGAAATCCTCAGCACCAGCCGTATATAAAGCGACGTAAACGAGTAGTGCATTCGGACCCGTATAGGCTTTTACGCGTTCCTCTGGGTGAGTTAAGAACAGATGAATTCCTTCGAAGATTGTTTTGATATCCTTGTCGGTAACAGACTCATAGCCGATGCCAGCCCAAGTCTGAACAGATCGTCTAACGGAGCTATAACGCAGAAGTCCTTCTTCGGCAATGACATCCAGCATTCGTTTGTAGAATGTCAGGCTGTATTCATTACCACATTCTACGATACTTTGGCGCAGACCCTCCTGTAGTTTTGCAGCCCTCAGCACGTTGAGGAGGAGGGTATGCAACTCCTCGTTGTTATTAGACTCTATGGCTGTGATGAGGCTTTGCGTAAGGATTCCGACGTTATTTTCACTGGTCAGTACCTCTTTCACAGCTTCGATAGTTTCTGGTTTCCCCTGCTGGATGGCAGCTGTAAGGACTGGAGTAAATGAGAGGTAATAGCTGGTTATATCAGGGTATTGTCCACGGATTAGCTCGTCAATCGTGAGACCGTAGGCAGCTGCGGCAAAGAAGGCACGCATTGTGTCAGATATATCATCTGCTATCTCCTGTAAATCAATGCCTTTTCTTACATCTATACGATAGATACCTTTCGTGTGAGAGAGTTCTTTAAGCTGCTTTAAATGTAGTTCTAAAAGCTGGGAATAGTTCTTTGGAAGAATGTGAGGGAGGTTTGCACCTGCAGAGATAAGTTCCTTTATGGTACGGAAAGGAATCTTCTCTTCGTCATAACCTTTGTAAAAAACATTTCGGTAGTAATTGAACTGATAGTTTTCTTCCTTGCATGAGTCTACAAATCTTTTCTCCCATATATTGCATTGGGATAGGTTGATGCTATTGATATATTGTGAACAGTGTTCCTGTAACTCCTTCTTTGTTTTCATATTTTATTCCTTTCAATAAGTTTTTAGATGGTAAATGTGTTCCAGCCAATGCGGATTTGCTGGTTAATAAGACTTATAAAGTAGCGATTTTTGCTGAATCTAAGCCTTTCCCTCTCACAATTTTTTCTCTAAGTTTAACCTTAAAAATAAAGACCTGTGAGCATTGTGAGTCTGAGAAAGACGACTTCTGCTCCTTGGCAGAGTATGAAAGGGGCATCCCATTCCGTTATTTCTTCACCGTTGATGAATACTCTGAAGAGACCGTCATCGTATGCCTGCTTTGTTCGTTCCATCGCTTTTTCTATCGTATCGTGGTTTTCGCCATAGTTTTCTGCAAAGCGGATGCGTCCTTCCTCAGCCTGTTCGGCAATCTCACTGTCGGATAAAGCGTGGTTCTCTTTTGGGGTCTGCGCTTCTGCCAGACCTTGTCGGGTTAAGGTGTAGAGTAGAGTCCCGAGCGTATTGGCGGTTTTATTAATCGCTACAGGGTTCCTTCCTAATTCCTTTCTACTTCCTAACTTCTTTTTTATAATGTATATTTCCATTTGTTTAGGGATTTCTTCCTTTTGCAAATATAGGAAATAATTAGTAAACAAATGAATATTATTCCATTTCTTTGGCTGTGGAGGGAATAAGGTTTTTGGTAATTACAAGAAAGGGTATTAGCTTTGTTTGGAGGTGAACTGAACACATCTATTTGGGGCATGAGGATATTTCGTGGATAAGTAGCTTTTTGAGTCTTAATGCATGGTACATGATAGCGGGCTTCTCTACCTTATCAATCGTATTCAGCGCATATCTCTTTCTTACTTCTATTTGGAAGTGATTGTTGTTTTGGAGTGAGGTGGAGGAAGATGCTGTTTTATGTTTCGAAATCGTTTTCAATTTGCTGTCACTACTGTCACATAAAGATGCTATATAACTAATTAATTTTCAGTGATGTTATACGAAATGTTAAAAGTGACAGCAAGCTAAAATAAAAATATCCTTGTAATATGTGTAATCGTTTCTCTTGTTAGGGGGTCTATGTCATTTCAAATATTGAAAAGACTTATTTGTATAAGTTCATTACGGTCTTATTCGCAAGCAGTAAGGTTATGTGCCATTAGCTTTTTATTATTGCTTTAAGCGTTGTCATATTTCAGTCAATAATTAGTAAATTTTTACTTCACTTGTGGTATTTAAAATATCTACTGTGCCGAAATTGAGTGCTTAAGAGAATAGACTTGCAACTGGGTTTTAGAGCTGACCCTATCTTTGCATAGTGGCAGTGATATACAAAAGAAAAAGCGGAGGTCTTTAAAAGACTTCCGCTTAATTCTTGAAGGGTGGGTGGTGGGATTCGAACCCACGACATTCAGAACCACAATCTGACGCTCTAACCAACTGAACTACATCCACCATATTGGCTATTTCTTTTTAGCGAGTGCAAAGGTACGGGTTTTATTTGGACTGACCAAATATTTCCCGTACTTTTTTATTATTTTCCCTTATTTTGCTGGTGCAGCTGGTGTTGCAGCTGGAGTAGCAGGTGCCTGTGCTGCTGGAGCGGCCTGCTTCTGCTGGCTTGCACCGAAGTTAGGCAAGTTATTAGGGTTTGTTGTATTGTCATCTAATGCAGCTTTCTCAACAACACTTGCATCTGTGGTTGCTGATGGTGCAACGTAAGCACTTGCTACGCTGATAATAACCATTGCGATAGCTAAGCCCCATGTAGTCTTCTCTACAAAGTCTGTAGTCTTGCGAACACCCATGATAGCATTAGATGATGAGAAGTTTGATGAAAGACCACCGCCCTTTGATTCTTGAATCAGAACGACACCAATCATCAAGAGTGCTGCAATCACGATAAGGATTACGAATAACGTGTACATTTTCTTGTCTTATTTTTTATTGTTATTTATTATCAATTTCTCCAAAAAACGTATTTGGTCTGCAAAGTAACGATTTTTTTTCGGATATACCAAATTTAATCGCCTAATAATTTCCAATGCTTTAGAATATCGACCTTGTTTTATATAAATTCTTGCTAATGTCTCAGTGAAGTAGCCAGTATCTTCATTTTCAGCTGCTTCATTGTGATCATTCTCTTCAGGTTCATACTCAGTCTCGTCTTGTAAAGTGATTTTACCCCCTTCATTGTAGATGAAATCGTCGATAAGTTCTTGTCCTCTTAGTTGTGGGGTGATACCCTCATTCTGTTTGCTTTCACTTTCCAACAGATAAGCAACGTAGTCCACAGTGGCATCAGCAGGTGTCGGCTTGCGCCTTCCTTCTGTTTCCTGTGTTGTATCTTCCTCTTCAGGAATCTGTTCTAAGAATGTATCGATAAGCGATGTTGTACGGTCTTCATCTGTAGCCGTTTCTGCGTTGATAGTTGCCGACTGCTTTTCTGCCTTTTTCTGTTCTGGAATCAGTTGATAATGGGCATCCTCAACGAGCTTGAAGAGGATATGACGGTCAGAGATGTATACAGCTGCACGTCGTAACTCATCATCGAAGGTGGGATCATGGAGCAGAAAGAGATTCTGCAACAACAGAATACGAGCTGGCTGATAGTAAGGATAGAGCGCAAGCATACTCCGGAGATCGTATAAGGTCTCCTTGTTCAGATTCTCCGGATGGTTAATAAGATTGGCTATATCCATAGGACGATAAGCAATTATGTGGGGTGATAAGAATAATAGTCAATGAAATTAAAATGCTGATGTGAAATGGCTACCAGTTAGCAACGGTTGCATTGAATATCTGGTCGGTAAGGTCCTTCACCATCTGTGTGACGAGTTCCTCCTGTACCGAATTCAGACTACGTACCGTTTCATAGCTTGAAGTAGCTGTGAACTGTCGTTCAAAGTCTTGGCTATGGTTTGTATTGTTTGTGAAGCGCACATTGACAGTGATGGAAAGTTCTGTTTGTGCAGAATATCCTTCACTTGATACGCTCTTATTGCGTTGCTGATACTGTGTGATTTCACCTTCAATCTTCATATCACCATTACGCTTTACTTGTTGTAGGCGTGTATGGTTAGCAAAGACATCTTTCAATTGATTGTTGAACATTGGTCCCATTGGTCCCCATACATAGGTAGAGCGGATAGGGAAATCTGCAATTTGAATGGTACGCACTTTACTGTAATCAATACTTGCACCATTAAATTTATAGGATACACTGCAAGCTGCCAATAAGAGCAAGCAGATAGCTGTCACACCCCATGTCAATGGGCGGATAGATGTGAATTTCTTTCCTATCTTCATTATTTTGTAAGAGGGTAGTCCCTTTTGTGTCTATTGATTAATCTTTATCTAATCCGTATTGTCTGATTCGGCGATAGAGTGTGCGGTCGCTGATGCCCAACTCTAAAGCAGCTTTCTTACGATTTCCATTGTTACGCTCTAAGGCTTTCTCCACCAGTTGCTTTCCAATGTCGTTGAGGTTGAGTGTCTCTGGTTCAGATATTTCTTCTGCCACAGCGTCTTCAACCTGTTCTATCGTTCGTGTTGGAGTGATAGGCTGTTTGTTTGTGGTGGCAGGAAGGTTAGAAACTGTTGACGGAGTAGGCTGAAATCCGCTTGCACCATTGAGTTGTCTGTTTTCCTCCAACTGCTTACGAACGTTGTTGAGGTCACGTCGTAAGTCACTTACATTACCTCTCAACTCATAGAGAATTTTATAGAGAATCTCACGTTCACTCTCATAGCTATGTGAACCACCACTTTGTATCGTAGCAAGCTGTGTGCTGTCTTGGTCACGTGGGATGAAATGTAGCAATGTTTCTGCATCAATCTCACGCTTCTCGCTTAGGACAGACATCTGCTCAGTAATGTTCTTTAATTGACGAACATTGCCAGGCCATTTGTACTGTAACAGAATCTGGCGTGCTTCATCTGTGAGTGTAATTTTTGGAAGACGATACTTCTCAGCCATCTGCATAGCAAAGAGGCGGAAGAGAAGAACGATATCTTCGCCACGATCACGGAGTGGTGGCATCTGAATTGGGATAGTGTTAAGACGATAGTATAAATCTTCACGGAACTTACCTTCGCTAACAGCTTTCTGCATGTTGACGTTAGTAGCAGCTACGATACGTACATCTGTCTTACGGATTTCCTGGCCACCAACACGGATATATTCACCTGTTTCGAGAACGCGAAGTAATCGAGCTTGTGTTGCTAAAGGAAGTTCACCTACCTCGTCGAGGAAGATGGTTCCTTTGTTAGCTATACCGAAATAACCTTCACTATCGCCAATAGCTCCTGTGAAAGAACCCTTCTCATGACCGAAAAGTTCACTATCAATGGTCCCTTCTGGGATAGAACCACAGTTGATAGCAAAGTACTTCTCGCGCCGACGAGGAGAATTATCGTGGATTACACGTGGGATAATCTCCTTACCAACACCGCTCTCGCCGATAATCAGTACAGACAAATCAGTGGGTGCTACCTGTAAAGCAACATCCAGTGCACGATTCAGTCCGTCGTTGTTACCGACAATGTTATATCGTTGTTTGGTTCTCTGTAATTCTGTTGTATTCATTTAACTGACAAATTTACCTATTTAATTTGAAAAAGCTGCAACTTTGGCAGACTTTAACAACTTTCTTTCTGTCTTTCTTTGTTGTTTTTCAGTGGAATGAATCAACTTGTTCTAAATTATTCTCAAGAAGAAAAAGATTTCTTTTCATAAAGATAATTTGTGATGTATTAAACTACCGAGTGTATATTACTTGTTTCTCTTCCTGTCCAGTTTGATAAGCAATAAGCCAATAGCTGTCCAAATAAGTTCACGGATACGGACAAGTAGAGCAACGAAAATGCCCGCTTCGAGCGTGAGTCCTAAGCCTTTAACAGACATCAGGAAACCTCCTTCACGACCACCTAATTGTAGAGGTATGAAGAAGAGCATATTAGCAAAAAGAGAGGTGAACGCAAGGATGAGAATACAATCAAAGTAATTGACAGAAGGTAGCAATACCAAAAGGATGAAGAATATCTCTAAAGCACTGCAAATTCTGCAAGATAATTCAAGCAGAACAACGGTGAGGAAGGTACGTGGGTTTTGGTTGTGCAATGATGCTATCTGTGTGTCAATCCTGTCAAGTTCTTCCTTATGCTTGGCAACAAAAGGTTCTGCCCATTTCTTAACAAAAGGAATATGGCGAACAAGGTTCATTACGCGGACTGCCAGTCCTTTTTTATAACCAGTGAGGAAAAACCAAATTGCAGATACGCAGAAAACAAAGACGACAGCTAACATTGTACCCATCAAGAGATTGATAGGTTGCGTGAAGATATAAAGAAAGATAGATATAAGCCAAAACCAGAAATGACTAAAGATGTGTGTCATAGCATAAAGGACGACAGAAGATGTAGCACGTTCTGCTCCAATCTTCGGTGTCAGTTCCATAATACGATATGGTTCGCCACCCATTAGTCCTCCAGGAGTAGCGTAGTTAAGTGCAAAGCCTGATATAGTAACCTTATAAAGCCAGAAGAATGATACTTTCTTCCGCTCCTCAGCGTTTTGTGTCTGACTACGTATAATTGTAAACCAAGCTGCAGTATTAAAGATGTATAAGAACACCCATAGTACAACTACAGCAAAGAACCAGTAGCCTGCATGCTGTATTTTCTGCCATGCATCAGCAAAGTCAAGGTTGTACACCATAATACAGAGTACAACCAAGCCAAAAGTGAAGAAGATGTTCTGAAACTTTTTGTTCATAAGTCTTCTTATTTATATTTGTCGTAAGGAATGAAGGAAGACACGCTTAGTGTGTCTCCTTCGTATTACGGTTTTCACCATTGTTTGGTATGCGGTCCTCACGCTTACGTGGAATAGCAAAGCGCACCTTGTCGCTTTCGTCTCTTCTTTCCTTGTAAAGCTTTGGAAGTGGATTGCCCATTGGTGCATCATATTCTGCACGATTGCGGAAGATGTCGATAGCAAGGTAGATTGCATGACGGAATGGTAGTTCGTCAATAGTACCCTTTCCAGCTAATGAAAGGCTATTAGGAATTTCTGCAGAGGTGCGAACGAGTGGCAATCCTGCTGTGTAAATGATACCATGAGATACAGAAAGCGTACGGAAAGGAGCAAGTCCTTGTTCGTAATACATTGCTAAGATGCCATCAAAATGTTCTGTGTAATTGCAGCCAAAGAAGGTATCGGCAGGATAAGGACCAAAGGCTTGTATGCCATTCTCAACAAGTTCGTCAATAGCTGGCAAGATTATCTCATGCTCTTCAGAGCCTAACAAACCATTGTCGCCAGCCTTAGGATTCAGTCCAAGTACTGCAATGCGTGGACAAGAAAGGCGGAAGTCGCGGCGAAGACTCTTAAAGAGTGCACTCGCATTATTAACAATACTTGCTTTTGAGATTGACTCAGCTACTTGGCGCAGTGGAAGATTACGTGTAGCAAGGGCAACTCGCAGGCCATCGTTAATCAAGATTGACAAGCCTTGCTCCTCTGATTCCATGTGATCTTCAATGTATCGGCTCTGACCACTGAAGTGGAAGTGCTCATTATTGTCAATAGGAGCTGTAACGAGAACGTCAAATAGTCCTTGGCGATAGTCCTCTAAAGCCTTGTCAACAGCACGCAAGCCTGCAACACCAGACTCCTCTGAGGCAACGCCCAAATCAACCTTAATTTCGTCATCAAATACAGGGAGCAGGTTGAGTCGTCCGTTCTGTGCTTCTGATGCATCTTTGATGATAGTGAAGTTAGCTTCTATGTCAAGTGCATTACGATGATAGGTGGCTACTTTAGGCGAACCATAGATGATAGGCGTACAAAGCTCCAGCATCTCTGGTTCGGCAAAGGTCTTAAAGATAAGCTCATATCCAATGCCGTTGGTATCTCCGTGTGTGATTGCTACGCGGACTCTTTTATTATCGTTCATATACTTATATCTTGTATTGTTTTGTTATATTCAGTTTCCTATTGGCTCTCTGTGTGTAGTCTGTTAGTCTTTTTGCGTTCTTATTTTTTACCTTTTTACTTTTTCCCTCTACCTCTTTCTTCTTCTATCTTCTTTGCTGTTGAGAGCAGACCGCAGGCTGCAAAGATATCCTGTCCACGACTGGCACGGATAGTTGTGAAGACTCCATGTTGTGTTAGATAGTTTCTGAATTTCTCCATTCTGTGGTCATCAACACCCTGCAATGGGATATTAGGGATAGGATGGAAGCGAATAAGATTCATTCGGCAGTCCAATCCTTTGAGTAGTTGTACGATAGCCTTGGCATGTTCCTCGCTGTCGTTGAAATCCTTAAAGACAATATATTCGAATGACAGACGGCGCTGATGAGAGAAGTCGTAATTGCTGAGTAACTCGATAATACTATCAATAGACATTCCTTTTTCTGCTGGCATCAACTCCGAACGTTGCTCGTGTAAAGGGGTGTGCATACTGATAGCAACATGGCAGTCACTCTCATCGAGGAATCGTTTTAGCTTTCCTTTGACACCCACACTGCTTACTGTGATTCGCTTTGGTGACCATCCGTAACCGAAGTCAGCAGTCATAATCTCTGTGGTGCGCAGTACGTTATCAAGATTATCCATGGGCTCTCCTTGCCCCATGAAGACAATATTCGTCAATTTATCACGTTCTGGGAGGGAATAAATCTGATTAAGAATATCTGTAGCTGAAAGACTACCTTCGAAACCCTGCTTTCCTGTCTGGCAGAAGAGGCAGTTCATCTTACATCCTACTTGTGAAGAAACACAGAGTGTGGCACGGTCTTCGTCTGGAATATACACCGTTTCAACAAACTTACCGCTGTCAGTAGGGAAGAGATATTTGATAGTTCCGTCTTTAGAATGTTGTGCATCGATAGGCTCTTTGCAGCCAATAGCATATTCAGCAGCGAGTTTCTCTCTGTTTGCTTTTGAGATATTCGTCATCTCATCAATACTTTTCACATGCTGTGTATAGAGCCATTTGGCTATCTGTCCGCCTGTAAAAGCTGGCATTCCGAGCGACTTGGCAACCTCTTTCAGTTCGCCAAGTGTCATTCCCAACAAATACTTCTTTGCACTTTCCATTCTCGTTCTCAATGTTTTGTTGCTGCAAAGATAACGAAAAAATAGCTAATATTCGTGTTTTCCTTTCTTTTTTGAAAGGTAAGAACGATAATGAAAAAGAGAATGTATCAAAACAATATTGAATACACAGAATAGTTGTGTACAAAAAGTTTTATCTTTTAAGCAGTAAGTCTTGATACACTCCTCTTCCCTTTTATGTTATATTATTGCCTATTAAAACGAGATTTCAGTGTAGCAAAGAGTTCGTAAATGTCAATTTTGAATAAATCAAAATGCTGGACATTCTCCTTCTCTGTGAAACCTTTTTCAACCTTGTCAAAGCTCCCACACGCCATTTGGTCTACACATCCTGTATCATACATCGCTTTTAATTTAGGAAGAAGTTCTGAAGCTTGTAAATCCATTATGAAAGAGGTAAGGCTTCCAGCCAATACACCATCAATATATTGTACTTCTGGTAGTTTTTCAATAGCAAAGGTGATGATGTCATCGAACCATTCAATACACGTTTGTCTCAGTTCGGGTTGTTTGAATGCTATTAGTGCCATGCTTTCAGCCAAGTATGCTTTATTGAATGAATATAGTCCAGGCTCTTTCATGAAACAGCGCAATTTATTAAAACTATCCGTTGTTGTCAATTTATATAAAGTCGGAACAAAAACGTCATCACCACTATCGCCAAAATGGTATTCAAAGAAATCTTCAGATTGTCTGAGACATTCCAAGACAACGTCAAGACTACTTTCATTGTTTCCTACTTCTCCTAATAAGATGATAGCAGAAGCAAGGATTCCGTTGTAATCCCCATGGTCAAAATCAAAAGGAATATTGCCATTAACTGTTATTGTCATGACATAGCGGATAATCTCTTCTAAATCCGAACGCAGCTCATCCTTTGGCAGAGCAAGAATTCGGTCAATTAATATTTTTTCTAACCATAAAGAGTTTTCTGGCTTGTTTAGTTCTTCTACAATCCATTCGTTGTGTACATTCAATGTTTCAGTATATCGCTGCGGTTTGTAGGTATATTTTGTTTCCATACCGTAGGTAGGACTTTTCATATAGTAACTATCATCTCCTATCCAGTTTTTATTAGGGGAAAGGTATCTGAAGTTATTACCATAAGCTTTTTTTAGTTTGGGAAGATATTTACTGGCATTATATGAGTCGGTAGCAACAAGAAAGTGCTTACCATCTTTGCCAAACTCATACTCAATGAGTGGTATATCTTCTGTGTCTTCTTCCAGCATATACCTTGTGAGTCTGAAGCTATCGTCTGGAGTTATTTCGATTTCTTCAGCAAAATCAACAGCTCCATAAATAATATTGTGTGCTTCTTCGTAACTACATTCCTCAAGTTCAGATACTTCGCTGAGGTCTTCAAGGAAATCGTTGAAGTCATCTTCTTCTATTCTAAGCTTATATAGAGAGTCTTTTACACCAATGCAGTAAGTGTCTACGAGATAACATGCAAAGCTAATTTTACCGCCAGTATGTAATCTGGAAACTAAGACGTATCCTTCTCCCATATTAAACAGCTCTGACGTACGATAGCATTTCCCGATTTTTAAGGATCTGGCTCTTGTTTGCATAAATTTTTCTGGTGAAAGAAACTGTTGTTGTTCACTCTTATTTGTTTTCTTCTTAGGCATATTTTTCTTTTTTGTTTTCAAAATATTATAATGCTTTAATCTGTTTGCTGGCTGTTCCAGATTATATTGATGTCTTAGTAATAGTAGACTACAATACCTCTTTTATTATTTTTTAAGGCAAAGATAAGAAAGAAAAAGAATAAAAACAAGATAGAATCTTAATAATAAAGATTTTTTCTTCGGTTGTGTTGGTTGATTAATGTGATATGAAGATTAAATTTACGTAAACATTACAAGACTTTAGTAATACTATTAATATTCTTTATAAATAGCTGAGGTAAGCCCTTCTTATGTTGTATATCATCCTAATTATAAATGATGTGTATATTTCTATTGGTGTAGCAAAGGTAAGGAGTAAAATAATAAAAAAGAAGGAATATTTTTATAAAGAACTCTGTATTTAATTCTCTATTTCGTTTTTCTTACAGTTGTTTTTGGCTTTTCATAGCTTTTTTGTATCTTTGAAGCGGATTTGGCTAAGCCAGTCCATTACATTGTTGGTAAATAAAGCATTCGCTATTATTCGCGTTCAGCCAAAAGCCTCGGAAACTTCTTGGAAATAATGTAACTTGAATAATATGTGACGGGCGTATCGTATGGGTATGCCTTAGTTGTCTAATTGATAGCAATGCACACGCAATAGGCGTGGTGCATTCTTGTTAGATGACTGAGGTTTCCATCCGAGGCTGCCTCATAGCTGAACGCAATAAGGTGCATCCACGCCTTTATTGTGTCTTGGCGTGATTGATAGTCGTAATGCATAAGACTATCATTCATAATGGCAAATAAAAACCTAAATGCTGCAAAGACAGCTAAAAAAGACGAGTTTTATACGCAGTTGAGCGATATAGAACGAGAATTACAACATTATTGGAAACACTTCCGTGGAAAGACAGTGCTCTGTAATTGTGATGACCCTTACGAGAGTAACTTCTTTAAATACTTTGCTTTACGCTTTAATCAGTTAGGATTAAAGAAACTTATCTGCACCTGTTATAATGGCTCTCCAATGCAAGGTAACGAGTTGGTGTTCCGTTTTGATGATGCAGACTCCGAACCACAGAAAGTTGCTTATAAGATGGAAGTAACCGAAGTGAAGGATATGAATGGGGATGGGGCAGTTGATTTATCCGATGTTCGCTACCTTTTAATGAATGATAAGAATGTGATGTCTATTCTGCAGACTGGTGATTTTCGTTCACCTGAGTGTGTTGCTCTTTTGAAGGAAGCTGATATCGTTGTTTCTAATCCGCCTTTCTCTTTATTCCGAGAGTATATAGGACAGTTAATGGCTTACGATAAGAAGTTTATTATTGTGGGGCATCAGAATGCTATTACGTATAAGGAAGTATTCCCACTCATCAAAGAGAATAAGCTATGGTTAGGTTATGGATTCAAAGGAGGAGCAACTCATTTCTATTCACCGTATGAAGATACGGCAACGGCTGGTAATCATAAAGAAGACCAAATACGTGTGTCTGGGGTCAATTGGTTTACTAACTTGGAAATACCCAAGCGCAATGAAGAGTTAGATTTAGTATGTCGCTATTCACCAGAGGAGTATCCTAAGTATGATAACTATGATGCTATAGAAGTAGGAAGGACTGCTGATATACCTTATGATTATGGAGAGGTTATGGGAGTTCCCATTACGTTTATGGATAAATATTGCCCTTCTCAATTTGAAATTATAGGAGCTTCAGAAAGCGAAGGAAAAGGTTTTTCTAATGGGTTATGGTCTTCGATAAGTGGAGTTGCTCAGCCTTTGGTAGGTGGAGTAAAGAAGTATAAACGTATTTTTATAAAGGGAAAAAAGAAAAATCAATAGCCTTAAATTATTATTTATAGCAAGAATTCTTATGATGACAATCAAACAAATAGAGGTAACTGTTGGTGATATAGCACGTGGTTACATTAATAACGAGGAGCAGGGAGTGCGTGGTTATGGTGGACAATTGGACATTCGTCCACCTTATCAACGTGAGTTTATATATAATGAGAGCGAACAACAAGCTGTAATCTCAACAGTCTTGAAAGGGTATCCATTGAATGTAATGTATTGGGTAAGGCGTAGTGAGGATGCAGAATGTCCTTATGAAGTGATGGATGGACAGCAAAGAACGCTCTCACTCTGTGAGTATGTAGATGGGAAATTTGCTTATGACTTCAAAAACTTTTTCAATCAACCTGCAGATATACAGAAACTTATCCTCGATTACCCATTGACTATCTACCTCTGTGAGGGTGAACCCTCTGAGAAATTAGAATGGTTCAAAACAATAAACATCGCTGGTAAGCCCCTAAACGAGCAGGAGATAAATAATGCTGTCTATGCTGGTCCGTTTGTAACGGATGCTAAACGCCATTTCTCTAAGTCAAATTGTGGTGCATATCGTTTGGGGAAAGACTTGGTTAATGGTACGCCAATTCGGCAAGAGTTCTTGAAGAAGGCACTGGAATGGATGGCAGAGCACGAAACAAGAGAAGGAAAACCGCAGTCTGTGGTCGGTTATATGGCGGAACATCAGCACGATCCAAATGCAAATAACCTTTGGACTTACTTTCAGAATGTTCTGAATTGGGCTATAACAAACTTTGATTTGAAGAAGTTTAAAAAGATTATGAAGGGTCTTAATTGGGCACTATACTATGATAAATATCACAATAAAACTCTTGATACAGCAGACTTAGCCAGCAGAATCTCTAAACTGATTCTTGATAGTGATGTGCAGAAACAAATGGGTATAATTCCATACGTGCTGACGGGAGATGAGCGTCACCTTGATTTGCGTAGTTTCCCAGAGGATATTAAACTTGCAGTGTGGGAAAAGCAACATCATATTTGTCCGTCCTGTAAAAAAGAGTTTGATTATGAGTTTATGGAGGGTGACCATATTACTCCATGGCGTGAAGGCGGAAGAACTGTGATAGAAAATTGTCAGATGCTTTGTCGTGAGTGTAATAGGCGGAAAGGAGGTCGGTAGGTTTCTTGCTTCTTATATGTTTTCGAAATAGGGGTGTTTGTTGGTTTTTAATCGTTAAAGGCATTTCTAATTACAAGCAAGTGCGATTTTCCTCAGCATCATTTTGTGTGGTGTTGAGGCTTAGCACCATTGGTGCTTACCATGAGCACAATATGTGTTCGGCACTAACACAACGATAATAAAGAACAAGAGAGGAGCTTATCGTTCCTATTAAGGCAGTTTAATAGTGGTGGTTAAGCATGTTGTAGGTGCAAAATGATGTTAAATTTAGCGTGTGGTCGCTTGCGATGTAAGTATCTTTTTATATCTTTGCAACTGAGAATAATGGTTTAGAAAGATTCGAGTAATAAAAGATTGTAAAGACGATTAGTAAGTAAAGGTATTTTAGGGGGTGCGACACTGACATCAGTTAGCGCTGGGAGAGGGTGATGCGCCCCATTTAAAAAGAAACAGGATGAACAAAGTAAAGATGATTTTCCGCCTCCTTTTAGGAGCATTTATGACGTATGCAGGTGTTTCTCACCTGACTTTTAACCGATTGGAGTTCGTGGCACAGGTGCCTATGTGGCTTCGATTCTCAGAAGGATTTACCGATTTCGTGGTACTTTCTTCAGGTGTAGTAGAAATTGCTTTAGGATTGAGTATGCTATTCTTGTATAATCATAAGGCGGTAGTAGGAGCGTTGCTCGCCCTCTTCTTTGTACTCATCTTCCCTGGAAACCTCAATCAATATTTCTATCATATTGATTCATTTGGGTTGAATACTGACACTGCACGTCTTATCCGACTATTCTTCCAGCCAGTACTGATAGCATGGGCATTGTGGTCTACTAATGGTTGGCAGGTTTGCAAGGAGTGGTTTTCAAGGTTAAGAAAGTAAATTGTAGAGATTTGGTATAGTCTTAGGAAGATTAGACACATTTGCGATTAAGACTTCTCAAGCCTATGACTGATAAGATTTAAAAGTTTGATATATAGCCTTTACGGCTTATAAAATATTATTGTAGAATTTAATAAAGAGTAAAGAATTATGGCAACAGTTTATGATTTCAATTTGAAAGACAAGAAAGGTAACGAGGTAAGTCTCGAGACATATAAGGGTAAGGTACTTCTTATCGTAAATACAGCAACAGGTTGTGGCTTCACTCCACAGTATGAGGAGTTGGAGGCAATGTACCGCAGCCTGAAGGAGAAGGGTCTTGAGATTCTCGATATTCCATGTGATCAGTTCGGTCATCAGGCACCAGGTACAGACGAGGAGATTCACGAGTTCTGTACAGCAAAGTTTGGTACTGACTTTCCACAGTTCAAGAAGAGCGATGTGAACGGTGCTAACGAGCTCCCTCTCTACACATGGTTGAAGAGTGAGAAGGGCTATGCAGGTGGTGCATACGAGGAGAAGTTGGCTGCTATTATGGAAGACCTTTATAACAAGGCAAACACAGAGCCACGCAAGCAGAACGACATCCAGTGGAACTTCACAAAGTTCCTCGTTAACCGCAATGGTGAGGTTGTTGCACGCTTCGAGCCTACAGTAGACCTCAAGGAGGTTCAGAAGGCTGTTGAGGCTGCGCTTTAAGCAGAAGCTGATAAGTAAGTTTTAATAGTCCTTTGAGGGACAATTGTTTAGGAGTTGAAGGTTTTAGTGGGGTTAAGCCATTACTGTTTCTTTCCGGAGGGCAGCAGTGTAAGGATATGAAAGGTATCGGCTTAACCCCTACTAAATTTCTTCGCTCCTTTTTTATTAAGACAATTTGGAGTACGAATGGCTGTAGATATAGAAGAATTTCGCAAGGAAGTTTATAATGTTGTAGCATCAATTCCGAGCGGTCATGTACTGAGTTATGGACAGATAGCATGGCTTGTAGGCTGTCCTCGTCATGCTCGTTTGGTTGGAAAAGTACTACATGATGTCTCTGAAGCAGAACATTTGCCATGTCATCGAGTCGTTAATGGTAACGGACGTACGGCTCCTTGTTGGGAAGAACAACGCGGTTTGTTGGAAGCAGAAGGGATAACCTTCCGTGCAAATGGCTGTGTAGATATGAGAAAATGGCAATGGAAACTGGAGGAGTAAGGTTTCTGTTGTCATTTATTCCTGAAACATTGTGGTCTAATGACCGATTTGGGTTAAATGTGTGAACGCTTTTCGTATTGCGTTATCGGGAGAATCGAAGTTACTCATTAAACAAAAACATGACTACGACAGTCAACTATCTGTCCTATTATCATCCTCTAACATTAAAAGTCATTTCAATTAAGACTTCGGTAATTTGTAGAAGAGATTTTGAAAAATCATTACATAATCTCAAATAAGACATCTATAAATAACGGAAATAATACAA
>CAUTPS010000052.1:0-19555 GCA_963540415.1 uncultured Prevotella sp. | reverse complement strand
ATAAAGAAAGATTGCCTAAATTAACATTCTTTAGTCCTAACATCACCACACAGAAGTTTTTTATTACAAAATAGAAAATTATCACCTTGAGACAATGCCCACTTATAAGCTTAAAAAGAAGACATTAAATAACCCTACAGCGGTTGAAGGAAAAACACAACGTAATTGTTTTTAACCCAATTCGGTCATTAAAGCCTAAACATATTTTGTTTTATTATCGAGCAGATTGTTTGCCTTTGGAACGCAGGCGTAGCGGGCTACGTCAAGTTACAAAGACTAACAAGATGCCGATAAGAAAAGAAAAAATGTTAGGAAACAACACCATACTATCGTAAGAATGTACATTTTGTGGTCTAATGACCGATTTGGGTTAAACTTTCGAGCATAACTCCCCTACCTTCCCTTCCATAGTAATATGCTCACAAGTTTCATCTTTTATCTCTAAATAAAGCATAATTTCCTTTGTCGTTACCTTATTTTGCAGTATCTTTGCAACAACTTTGGTGTATTATACCTTATTAAAGAAATGGCAAAAAAAAGAAACAAAGCCCGCAGTCATCATAGTCTGCAGGTTGTCACACTATGTATCAGTACAGCTATGGTACTGATGCTGATTGGTATAGTTGTACTTACAGGCTTTACCAGTCGCAATCTTAGTTCTTATGTAAAGGAGAATCTGACTATCACAATGATTCTCCAACCCGATATGAATACGGAAGAGAGTACTGCTCTCTGCGAGCGTATTCGCACCTTGCATTATATCAATAGCTTGAACTTTATCAGTAAAGAGCAGGCGTTGAAGGATGGAACTAAAGAATTAGGTGCCAACCCTGCCGAATTTGCAGGTGAGAATCCGTTTACGGGTGAGATAGAAGTACAGTTGAAGGCTAACTATGCTAACAATGACTCTATCCGCAATATTGTTCAGCAATTGCGTACCTATCGTGGTGTGAGTGACATTACTTATCCACAGAGTTTGGTAGAAAGTGTAAACCAAACATTGGGTAAGATTAGTTTGGTATTATTGGTTATAGCTGTATTGCTCACCATCATATCATTCTCTCTGATTAACAACACTATCCGATTGAGTATCTATGCACATCGTTTCTCAATCCACACGATGAAACTTGTTGGTGGTTCATGGAGTTTTATCCGTGCGCCATTCTTGCGCCGTGCAGTATTAGAAGGATTAGTTTCAGCCCTATTGGCTATTGCAGTTTTGGGTATAGGGATATGTCTCCTCTATGAAAAGGAACCAGAGATTACGAAATTATTGTCATGGGATGCATTGATTATCACAGCAATCGTAATGTTAGCTTTTGGTGTGATTATTGCAACCTTCTGCGCATGGCTGTCAGTAAACAAGTTCCTGCGTATGAAGGCAGGTGACTTATATAAGATTTAAAAGGAACAGTAAAAAGGGAAAAGATAAGAGAGTAAAAGTTTCTTAATAAATGGAAAAGAGAAGACTTCATTATTCCAACTCATCTTTTTAACTTCTCAATCTCAGCCCCTTGAACTCTTCAAAAATAGAATATGGACAAAAGAAATTTAGCTTTTGGTAAGACCAACTTTATTTTGTTGGCTATAGGTGTAGCCGTTGTTATTCTCGGCTTTATCCTTATGAGTGGTGGAACATCTACAGAAACCGTATTTGATCCAGACATCTTCAGTGCCCGTCACATCAAGGTAGCGCCGATTGTTACCTTCATTGGTTTTATCTCTATCATTGGTGCTATCCTCTATCAGCCGAAAGAAACTAAAGAAGTGGAGGAATAATGACACTTTTACAAACGATTATTATCTCCATTGTCGAAGGACTGACGGAGTTCCTTCCTGTGTCATCTACGGGTCACATGATTATTACACAAAATCTTTTAGGTGTACCATCAGGTGACGAGTTTGTACATGCCTTTACCTTCATCATCCAGTTTGGTGCTATCCTCTCTGTCGTATGCTTATATTGGAAGCGCTTTTTCCAGATTGACCATACACCTGTACCTGCTGATAAAACTTGTACTTTCAAGAAGATTATTCATCCAATCCGCTTCTACTGGTTATTGTTCATTGGTGTCCTACCAGCTGTTATCATTGGCTTAGCAGCTAAGAAAAGTGGTTTACTTGACTGGCTGCTCGACTCAGTTTGGGTTGTAGCAATAATGCTCGTTGTGGGTGGCATCTTCATGCTTTATTGTGATAAATTGTTCAATAAGGGAAAAGAAGAGAATCAAGTAACAGAAAAGCGTGCCTTTAGCATTGGTCTTTTCCAGTGCCTATCGGTTATCCCTGGCACAAGCCGATCTATGGCTACTATCGTTGGTGGTATGGCAAACGGATTGACACGTAAGCGTGCAGCAGAGTTCTCATTCTTCCTTGCAGTACCTACTATGGCTGGTGCAACACTGCTCGACCTACTTGATTTATTAAAAGGTGACAGCACATGGGCATCTGCTCATAACCTTATAATGCTCGTTGTAGGCTGTGTTGTATCATTCATCGTTGCGCTATTGGCAATGAAGTGGTTTGTAAGTTTCCTTGCAAAATATGGTTTCAAGTGGTTCGGTTGGTATCGTATCATCGTTGGTGTTATCATTATTATAATGCTGCTCTGTGATATTCCACTGAATATGGTTGACTAATCTTATATATTTATTGTCCTAATGAACTTCAAAGAAGGAGTAATCATCCCTATCGACAAGCCCTACGGAATCACCAGTTTCAAAGCATTGGCACACGTACGTTACCTTTGTACACAGGCGAACGACGGAAATGTAAAGATTGGTCATGCAGGTACTTTAGACCCTTTGGCTACAGGAGTACTCATCCTTGCTACAGGTAAGATGACAAAACAGATTGAAACCTTGCAGACACATACAAAGGAGTATACAGCTACTCTTCAGTTGGGAGCAACCACACCAAGCTACGATATGGAGCATGAGGTGAATGAATCATTCCCAACAGAACATATCACAAGAGAACTGATAGACGCTACACTTCCTCAGTTTATGGGTGATATTGAGCAGATTCCACCAACTTACAGTGCTGTAAAGGTAGATGGTAAGCGTGCTTTTGACTATCGTAGAAAAGGCAAGGATGTTACGTTAAAACCTAAGAACATTCGCATTGATGAGATAGAAGTATTAGACTTCGATGCAGAGAAGATGCAATTATCAATCCGTGTAGTCTGCGGTAAGGGTACTTATATCCGTGCATTGGCACGCGATCTTGGCCGAGCAGTGAATAGCGGAGCCTATCTTACAGCATTGCGCCGCACACGTGTTGGAGACGTAAGAGTGGAAGACTGTGTCAATTATGACCAGTTTGAAGCATGGCTTCAGCAACAAACAATAGAAAAATAATAAACTCCCCAATAAATAAATATGAAGCTTTCACAGTTTAAATTCAACCTACCAAAAGAGCAGGTAGCCTTATATCCACATTCATCTGAACGTGTACTGACTCGTACTGACGGCAGCACACAGACCTTTACTGTTACACGTCGTGACGAAGGTAGACTGATGGTGCTACACCGTAAGTCAGGAAAGATTGACATGTTTAAGGGTGAGATCAATGATGAACCTAAGGAAGAAGACTACATCCGCTTCAAAGATGTATTCAATTACTTCGATGAGGGCGATGCTTTTATCTTCAATGACACTAAGGTTTTCCCAGCTCGTCTGTATGGAACAAAGGAGAAGACTGATGCTAAGATTGAGGTGTTCCTCCTTCGTGAGTTAAATCAGGAGATGCGTCTTTGGGACGTATTGGTTGAGCCTGCACGTAAGATTCGTATTGGAAACAAGCTTTTCTTTGATGAGTCGGGCACAATGGTGGCTGAGGTTATTGACAATACGACATCTCGCGGCCGTACACTTCGCTTCCTTTACGACTGTCCTCACGATGAGTTCAAGCGTGAATTGTTTGCTTTGGGAGAAGCTCCATTGCCACGTTATATCATTGATAACCGTCCAAAGGAGGAAGGGGAAGAGTTTGCACACGCAACAGCTGACGACATGGAGCACTTTCAGTCTGTCTTTGCAAAGAACGAAGGCGCTGTTTCTGCACCAGGTACAAACATCCACTTCTCTGAACACATGATGAAGATGATGGATATTAAGGGAATCAAGAAAGCGTTCATCACCTTACACTGTGGCTTAGGTAACTTCCATGACATTGAAGTAGAAGACCTTACAAAGCACAAGATGGATTCTGAAGAGATGCACATCAATGCCGATGCTTGTCGTATTGCCAATGGTGCTAAACAGGCAGGACATCGCCTATGCGCTGTCGGTGCGAGTGTTGTTAAGGCTACAGAGACAGCCGTTGGTACAGATGGTATGTTGAAAGAGTACGATGGTTGGACCAATGAATTTATCTTCCCTCCATACAACTTTGGCTTTGCTGACTCTATGTTGGTTAATTTCTATCACCCATATTCAACCTTATTGATGGAAACAGCAGCCTTCGGAGGTTATGATCTTGTGATGGAAGCATATGACAAAGCGGTAAAGAATGGTTATATGTTTGGTTGCTTCGGTGACTCATTGTTGATTCTCAACGATTAATATGCACATAGTTTATTTATCCCTCGGCACAAATCTTGGCAATAGAAAGGCTATTATGCACGAGGCGATAGCATTGATAGAAAAAAAGATTGGCACAGTTTTGCGCCAATCTTCTTTTCATGAAACGGAGCCTTGGGGGTTTGAGAGTCCTAATCTCTTCCTCAATGCCTGTGTATGTGTTTCAACATCGCTTGCTCCCCGACAGTTATTAGAGACTACTCAAGCCATAGAAATAGAGATGGGACGAGTAAAAAAGTCTATCAATGCACAATATACAGACCGCATCATAGATATTGACATCCTGCTTTACGACAAGCTAAATATCAATGAACCAGACCTTATCATTCCCCACCCTCTTATGGAAGAGCGTGAATTTGTTATGTTTCCTTTAAAGGAGATATGGGAAGATTAGACTGTCTCAAGTCATAAAATAAACTAAATCTATTTGTTTTAAGTGTTCTCAAACTTATACAACCCTGACATAAAATATAACAAACCAATATTTTGACTAATAAGATAAACAAATGAAAAGAACTTTATTATTAGTACTAACTGCGTTTTCTAACATTCTACTTGCTAACGCAGAACCCATCACTAAAGCACGTGCTTTGAGTATTGCAACTAAATATATCAACAATCCAAAACTATCGAACGATACTCCCAAAACCCGCTCATCACAAGCTAATGAGCAACCTGCCTATTACATCTTTACAAATCCAAACGACAAGAAATTCGTTATTATCTCTGGAGAAAGTAAACTCAACGAGCTCGTGGGTTATGGAGATAAGATGACAGAAAACCCCAACGACCAGCCTCCATACTTCAAACTGTTCTTAAAGGAATATGAACGTGTTGTAAAAGAAGTGCGTTCTAAAGCTACAGCTACTACCCCACAGCGTCCTATCAAACGAAAGGTAGAACCCCTGCTTACTTGTAAGTGGAGCCAGTATGACCCTTTCAATAAGTACACCCCACTAAGTAATGGTCAGCATACACCAACGGGTTGTGTTGCTACAGCCACAGCACAGGTGATGTTCTACAACAAATGGCCTAAGAATCGACCACAAGATTATATAGCATCAACAGGTGATGATGCTAAGAAAAGCGCTACTTATTGGTGGGATGAGATGAAGAACACGACTAATGAGATGAGAACGGAACAATCTCGACAAGCCGTTGGCGTGTTGATGTATGATATTGGTAAGGCTGTCCACATGAGATACTATATTAAAGGAAGTGACTCAAATTTACAGCGTGCCTGCAATGCACTTCGAGACAAGTTCGACTATACTGTACGTTATCTTGACAAAAACTTCCTTCCTGCCAATGAGTTCATCAATGAGGTGATGCAAGAAATCTCAGATGGATATCCAGTCTTAGTAGTAGGTGGACCTCATGCCTTTGTTTATGATGGCTATGATGAGCAGGGGCTCATTCACACCAATTGGGGCTGGGGGGGCGAAAACGACGGATACTTCGATATCAACATAGTTACCCTTAATGTTTCAGGCTTTGCCCTCAATAGTGGAACATTCTGGGACGACATCTCAGTTGTCTTTGCCCATCCTAATGACGGCAAGGCTGTTCCTTTTAAGGATATAGAGCGTGGATTGGACGCAAGAACCACCACTTCGCTCACTATTGACAAGACTGAAACAAACCGCTCTGAAAGTTTCAGTGCAAAGATTGAGAAGTTAGGTTCATATAGTTCAGTGAAAGGTGAACTTGGCGTATTCTCTGGAAAGGTTGCACTTGCCCTCTATAATGAGAAGAACGAACGAGTAAAAATCTTTAACTCAACTGCTGGCGACCAAACATGGGCATCCATCTTTACTTCCATGTCCTTTGATGTTGCTGATATTAACTTTAAGGGTATTGCTGACGGAAACTATCGTTTAGTACCAGTATTCTCTGAGATGCTCGATACCAAGACAAAGGAACATGGCGACTGGAAGCCTATCAATCATGCCAATGAGATAGAAGTAAAACTCACTCCAAATGCAGTACAGTTCAATACAAATAACCCAAAGGATGTAGTTGTTATTGAAAAGGCACCAAGCCTACTTGCACCCTACTATGAAGGTTCCGGATTTAAAGGTGCATTCAGTTTCACGATGTATAACCCTGGACGTGAAGAAGTGCGTGGCGAACTTGTGATGACACTTACAAATCAAGAGACAAAGAAAGAATATAATGGTTATCTACTTACTCCAAACGTTGTTGCACAACGTCTTGGACGAACTACCTTTGTCATTAATATGCTTCCACTATATTACAACAAACCAAGTTTAGGGAATCTTCCAAGAGGTAAATATGACGTCAAACTATCAATAAAAGCCAATAGAAAAGGAACCGAAGTAGAGATTCCTATTGACATGAAAGAGCCTTTCGAGATCGAAGTATTACCTTATGTCAATAATGGAAATATCGAATTAACTTTCCTCGACTACTATGCGGATGGTGAATACGCCAATTACAGCACCTTCCAACTTAATAAGATAAAGAATATCAGTCTGCAAGTACATTCTAAAGTATCTGGCTATCAGATTAGAAATGGCTACCGTGGTCCAATTCATTATCGTCTACTCGATTTGACAAGTAACAAGTGGATTGAATTGGGAACAGTCCGTAATGTCTATCTCCCTTGTGATGCAGACAACAATGCAGCCCAAACACGTATCACCTTTGCTGCTTCTCAATTAGAGGCTAATCATTCATACGAGATACACATTGAGGTTGAAAGAGATGGAAAACGAGAAGACATTTGGAATCCAAATGTGTTACGCAACACATTCTCTACGGTTGATGAGTTGAGACCTAATGGTATTAACTTGCTTAAAACCAAGCAGAGCAGAGCACTGAACATCTTTACCTTGCAAGGACTTCGCCTATCACAGCCTTGGGAAGAACTCCCTGCAGGCATCTATATCATTGATGGTAAGAAAGTGATTAAGAAATAGCAAAGAGACTATCTGTATAACAAATACGGATAATATTGAGTTTTCAAACTCTAACAAAAAGATTAAAAGCCAAGTCGGTCATTGTGTATTATCTCATAATATGCGATGACCGATTTTCTATTAAGGCAAATCATACCGTAATTACCAACCTCTTTGTAAATATTTTTCACCGTTTCAATTTTTATTAAGGCTTAATTGGATTCGAATTAACGCCCTTTTGGCTTCTAAAAGGTGCCCTTTTGAAGTCTTATTAACGCCCTTTTGCAAGCCTATTAAGTACCTTTTGCAAACCATCCCTGTAACATTCTCAATATAAAAGAGTTACAAAGGTGCATAAAAAGACTGTTTTTTACTATTTTACTACTATGCCATCGGGAGATAATGTAAAGAAAAATCAAGGCTTCTAAAATCTTTTAGAAAACCTTCTTACACGGACGTACTAATACTTAGAATATTGAGATAATATAGAAAAGGAAACAATACTATCTCTTAAGAACAAATACAATAGTAGCAGGGAGAAAAGAAAAAAGGTAAGAAAGTAAAGCATGGATAAACCAACTTTGACTTTCCTACCTTTTATTTTTTTGCTTTCAGAAATCTTACTTACGGAGACCCAAAGCCTTGATGATAGCACGGTAGCGCTCGATATCGCGATCGTAGAGGTAATCGAGCAATGCACGACGCTTACCAACGAGCTGTGTCAATGAACGAGTTGTAACGTAGTCCTTGCGGTTCTTCTTTACGTGCTCGGTCAAGTGCTTGATACGATAAGAGAAAAGAGCAATCTGGCTCTCAGCTGAACCTGTATCAGTTGTGCTCTGTGCCTTACCATACTGTGCGAAGATTTCTGCCTTCTTTGTCTTGTCTAAATACATAATTTTGTTTTGATTAATGTGATTTGCAATTACATCTTTCCGTCGTTAGCCGCCTTAATCACAACGGGTTACGACATCAAATGCATCGGACGTTCCGAAAATGCTGTGCAAAGTTACAACTTTTTATTGGAACCACAAACGTTTTCCATTTTTTATTCGTAATTTTGCAGCATAAATTTAGCGTAAGCTTTTTAAGGTATTTAAATGCAAGATATTCGTAACATCGCAGTTATTGCGCACGTAGACCACGGTAAGACAACCTTGGTTGACAAGATGATGCTCGCTGGAAAACTTTTCCGTGACGGACAAGACAACAGCGGAGAAGTTCTCGACTCTAATGACTTGGAGCGCGAACGAGGGATAACAATTCTGAGTAAGAATGTAAGTATTAATTGGAAAGGAGTAAAAATCAACATCCTCGACACGCCGGGCCACTCTGACTTCGGTGGTGAGGTTGAGCGTGTACTGAACATGGCAGACGGCTGTTTGCTGCTCGTAGACGCTTTTGAAGGTCCTATGCCACAGACACGTTTTGTGCTACAAAAGGCCCTTCAGTTGGGATTGAAACCTGTTGTTGTTATCAACAAGGTAGACAAACCTAACTGTCGTCCTGAAGAAGTATATGAGATGGTATTCGATCTCATGTGCGACCTTAACGCTACAGAAGATCAGTTGAACTTCCCTGTTGTCTATGGTTCAGCTAAGAATGGCTGGATGAGTGAGGACTGGAAGAAGCCAACAGATAATATTGAATATCTGCTCGACCTCATTATTGAGGCAATCCCTGCTCCTAAGCAGATTGAAGGAACACCACAGATGCTGATTACATCTTTGGACTATTCAAGCTACACCGGACGTATCGCCGTTGGTCGTGTACACCGTGGAACATTGAAAGATGGACAGAATATTACCATCTGTCACCGCGACGGAACACAGGAACGCACTAAGATTAAAGAGCTTCATACCTTCGAAGGTATGGGACATAAGAAGACTGATGCCGTAGATTCAGGTGATATTTGTGCAGTAATCGGCCTAGAGAAGTTTGAGATTGGTGATACTATTGCTGATTTTGAGAATCCAGAACCACTGCCACCAATCGCTGTTGATGAGCCAACTATGAGTATGCTCTTCACCATCAACGACTCTCCTTTCTTCGGAAAAGAAGGTAAGTTCTGTACCTCTCGCCATATCAGCGACCGTTTGAGCAAGGAACTTGAGAAGAACCTTGCACTTCGTGTGCGTCCGATGGAGGACTCTATGGATAAGTGGATTGTTAGTGGTCGTGGTGTACTTCACCTCTCTGTCCTCATTGAGACAATGCGTCGCGAGGGCTATGAGTTGCAGGTTGGTCAGCCACAGGTTATCTATAAGGAGATTGATGGTCAGAAGTGTGAGCCTATTGAGGAGTTGACAATCAACGTACCAACAGATTTCTCAAGTAAGATGATTGATATGGTGACTCGTCGTAAGGGTGACCTTCTCGGTATGGATGCTGAGGGTGAGCGTGTGAACATCACCTTTGAAATACCATCACGTGGTATCATTGGTCTGCGTACCAACGTCTTAACAGCCAGCCAGGGTGAGGCTATCATGGCACACCGTTTCAAAGATTATCAACCATTCAAGGGCGAAATCGTACGTCGTACAAATGGTTCAATGATTGCCTTGGAAGCTGGTACTGCCTACGCATACGCTATCGATAAGTTGCAAGATCGTGGTAAGTTCTTCATCGATTCAGGTGAGGAAGTTTATGGCGGACAGGTTGTTGGCGAGCATGTTCACGACAACGACCTCGTCATCAACGTTACTAAGGCAAAGCAGTTGACCAACGTTCGTGCCTCTGGTTCTGACGAGAAGGCACGCGTTATCCCTAAAACCGAGATGAGTCTTGAGGAATGTCTTGAGTATATCAAGGGTAACGAATACGTTGAAGTGACACCAAAGAACATCCGTATGCGTAAGATTACACTTGACCATAACGATCGCAAGCGTGAAAGCAAGGATTAAATCTTATTTCAATCATAAGACGAGGGGCGACTATCCGATGGGGGTAGCCGCCCCTTTCTTTATTACTAATTTTTTGTTTATTGTAGTTGCTGTCACTTTTAACACTTCTCGTAACAGTCTTGTAGTTAGTAGATTATAACGTCAATATTATGACAGTAGTGACAGCAACCTTAAAAATGACCATCTTCTTATTTTGTCCCTTCCGTTAGTTTTCCTCTATTTTCATTTGTTTCATTAATGGATTATAGCTATTTTTGTATTCGAGTTTGTAGCCTTTTGTATAACTCCTGTTTGTTATATCAAAGGTAAGATATTATTGATTAACAGATATGTAAAGTAATAGTTTATGTTAGGAGCAATAGTTGGAGACATCATAGGGTCAGCCTATGAGTTTAATAATACAAAGCGGAAAGAGTTTCATTTGTTTACTCCGAAGAGTAAATTCACAGATGATACGGTGATGACGTTGGCTGTGGCTCGATGGCTGTGTGGCGATAAGGAACATCGCAAAGAAACACTGGTTCGACACATGCAAGAGCTTGGTAGACGTTATCCAACGGCTGGTTATGGCGGTAGTTTTATGCGTTGGTTGTATAATCCAGAGCCTCAACCTTATAATAGCTATGGGAATGGTTCTGCTATGAGGGTGAGTCCCGTTGCGTTCTATGCGCATAGTTTACAGGAAGCATTAGGTCTTGCGAAGATATCAGCAGAGGTGACACACAATCATCCCGAAGGCATAAAAGGAGCACAAGCAATTGCTTCCTCCATTTATCTTGCACGTCATGGGGCAACGAAGAGGGAGATTAAGAGCTATGCAGAGGAGCAATTTCATTATGATTTAAGTCCGCAATTGGATGATATCCGACCTACTTATTCCTATGATATGTCTTGTCAGAATACTGTCCCACAGGCTCTTTTAGCATTCCTTGAGGGTGCCAACTTTGAAGATGTGATACGTATTGCAGTATCCTTGGGTGGTGATTCAGACACAATAGCAGCAATGGCTGGAAGTATTGCACAAGCATTTTATGGCCTTCCTCAAAAACTTGCATCTTATTGTTATGCACTGCTGACACCTTACTTACGCACAATTCTCAATAATTTCGAAGAAAGTATTGGGATACTTGCTCCCGACCCTTTCGACATTGAAAGATTTATCAAGGCTCAGAATGCTAATAATACCTATCAACGAGCATTGGAAGAAATACAGAGAGGACATAAAACCTCTCACTGGATATGGTATATCTTCCCACAACTAAAAGGGCTTGGACATAGTGCCTATTCACAATACTACGGCTTGGCTGATACTGATGAAGCCTGTGCATTCCTTGCAAACTCATGCTTGAATGAACGATTACGCGAGATAACCAGCACCCTACTAACGCATAAAGATAGAAAGATAGAACATCTCATGGGTAGCTATGTTGATGCCTTAAAGCTAAAATCCTCAATGACATTGTTTGATGCTATTAGTCCAAATGATATCTTTGCAGAAGTTCTAAAAACATTTTACAATGGTGAGAAAGACCGCAACACAATGAGAAAGATAGGCTAAACAGGTGGGAAAGTTTATCAAGATGAAACCTTTTGCATTAAGGTATATGTCTCTTTATTCTTTTCTTTTATAAGAAACAACATAACATTCAACAAAATTACTTACCTTTGTTGTTATAAAATAAACATTCAATGAGCACGATTATCTATCCATCCCCTATATTTGGACCAGTTCACAGCCGTCGCTTAGGTATTTCCTTAGGCATTAACTTGATGCCAGCAGATGGTAAGATATGCACATTCGACTGCATATATTGCGAATGTGGCTTCAACAAAGACCACCGCACAAAGACGCCCCACCCTACTCGTGAACATGTTGCGGAAGCTTTGGAAACCAAGTTAAAGGAGATGCAACAAGAGAATATTCACCCTGATGTATTGACTTTTGCAGGTAATGGCGAGCCTACCTCCCACCCACACTTTGATGAAATAATTGACGACACAATCCGTCTACGTAACAAATATTGTCCACAAGCAAAGATTTCTGTCCTCAGTAACTCTACGTTCATCCATCGTCCGAAGATTCATGAGGCTTTGTCAAAGGTAGATAACAACATCTTGAAACTCGATACCATCAATGCTGAATATATTAAAAAGGTAGACCGTCCAACGCAGCCTTCCTATGATGTAAACAAAATCATTGCAGATATCAAGTCTTTCAACGGACAAGCAATTATCCAAACAATGTTTATGAAGGGGACTACTGAAGACGGATATAATGTTGACAACACAACCGAAGCCTTCGTTGCACCGTGGCTTGAGGCAATCAAAGAAATTGCTCCACGTGAAGTGATGATATACACCATCAATCGTGAGACGCCCGACCAACACCTACAAAAGGCGACACACGAAGAATTAGATGCCATCCGTGACCGTGTCATTGCATTGGGAATCCCTTGCACAGCATCGTATTAACATTTCTCTATTCTCAATATTACCATCAAAGAAAAACTCATATTTATAGAAAAACTACCAAATACGAAAGTATAAACCAACCATAATGGACGCACTTTTAATGCGTCCATTTTATTTTGAGGAATGTATAAATCCTCTGTCTATTTTACTTATAAAGCTAATTATTTTAAGCTCAGTTGAGAGTTGCTTGCATTACCAGAAACCTACAGAGCCTTCTGAAATGTCATAAATTTTCCTACTACTACAATCACAATACATGCTCTTTTGGCTTCTAAAAGACGCCCTATTGACTTGCAAAAGATGCCCTTTTGAGGTCTTACTAACGCCCTTTTGAAGTCCAATTAAGCACCTTTTACTTTACTACCTTGTAACTAACTGATTCTCTGCTGATTGCAAACTGACTTTCTACACGTATTTTTGCCTTTATTATTAGATGTTTTATCCGAATTTATGTCATGATTTTTCAAAACCTTATCTACGGAAACATAAGCCCAAATCAAGTTTTCAGTTTAACCCATATCTAATAAACGAATAAAAAAAGGAGAGCTAACCTCACGGCTTGCTCTCCCACCATCAAAAATTTATAGGTATGAATATTATAATTTACTGATGATTCCTTCTTCTGTACCTCGTACAAATTCGAGGATATTACGAATTGCAGGTGAGTCTGGTACCTGCTGTTCAATCTGGATACAAGCATCAAAAACTGATGTCTGACCATGGAACAACAGACGATAAGCATTCGCTATATGCTTAATTACCTTATCATCAAGCCCGGCAGTCTTACTTACAGTTGTATTTACACCATTAAAAACAATAGGTGAGCCACCAGCTATAATATAAGGAGGAACGTCCTTAGAGAAGGTCGTACCAGCTTGTACCACAGCATACTCACCAACACGAGTATTGGCTTTCTCAACAACATTGGATGAGATAAGAGCACCGGTACCAATGTTACAATCACCAGCCACCTTTGCGCCATAACCAAAGACACAATGGTCACCAACAACAGTGTCATGACTGATATGTGCACCTTCCATCAAGAAGTTGTTTGAACCAAGAACAGTCTTGCAACCACGATGTGTAGCACGATTAATAACAACATTCTCTCGAATAATATTATTGTCACCTATAATCAGTTCGCTTTTCTCACCCACAAACTCAAAATCTTGTGGTAAAGCAGCAAGTACTGAACCTTGATGAACCTTGTTTCCGTTACCCATACGAGTACCATTTAAGATACACACAAAGGGAAAGATCACACAGTTATCACCAATGACAACATCATCCTCTATGTATACGAATGGGAATATCTTACAGCCGTCTCCAATCTTTGCCTTTGGAGATATATCAGCTTTTGGACTAATTTCGCTACTCATAATCTTAAATATTTAATTTTTCAGTATCTACCAACAATCATTTGATGTATCACATCAGTAATCGTGGTAATCATAATTATGAATTGTGAATTGTGAATTATGAATTAACACAGTAATCATAATTATAAATTATGAATTATGAATTCTGAATTACTTCGCACCTCCACCTAAGGCCTTGTACAGATTGACAATTGACTGAAGCTTTGTAAACTGCTCCTGTACCTGGGAGATTTCAGCATTGAGCAGACTCTGCTGTGCAGTGATAACCTCAAGATAAGTGCTTGAACTCTGAGTATAGAGCATCTGTGTATGCTCTACATTCGTCTTCAAGACATCAATCTGCTGCTTACGCAACTGCTCTTTTTCATTAGCAGCATTGTATGCTACAAGCGCATTACTCACCTCTGAGCCAGCCTTAAGAATACTATTCTGCCAGGTGTTGTATGCCTGCTTGTACTGGTCTTCGGCAACACGCAAACCAGCTGTCAGCTGACCACGCATAAAGATAGGTTGCGTAAGGCTACCTACAACACTTAAAAGAAGTTTTCCTGGGTTTACAATTACCATGCCACCACTGTTTGTCCATGCACCAGTAGGTGAAATGGTCAATGAAGGATAGAAACGGCTACGAGCAGTTTGAACATTATAGAAGCACTGTGCCAAAGCCATTTCGTTAGCGTGAACATCAGCACGATTGCTCAACAACTGTACACCAATTCCACCAGCGAAGTTAGCTGGCAGGCTCTGATTATCAAGACTACCACGTGCTATGGTCTGAGCAGGCTCACCAAGGAGTAAGCTAAGCGTATTCTCTGTCTCACGAATCTGACGACGGATATCTGCAGCCTGTGTCTGAACACTATAGAAAGCAGCCTCAGCACTCTGTACACTCGTTGAACGAGCACGGCCAAACTCCATCTGCAGTTTCATCACATCCCAAGTGTTCTTCGTCAGACCTAACATGTCATCGACAATCTGCTTCTGACGGTCGAGCATCAAGAGGGTATAATAAAGGTTCGCAACACTGCCGATGAGGTTTGTTTGTGCATAAACCTTATAATCTTGTGCTTGTATCATCGCCATCTGAGCAGCCTTCTTTGAAGAACGAAGTTTACCAAAGAGGTCTACCTCCCAGCTTGCAGAGACAGGAAGTGAGTAAGACTGTGTAGATGACGTATGCGTTCCAAAATGAGAGATAGTTCCCGTCGGTGCAAAGACAACTGATGGCAAGAAAGACAACTTAGCCGCCTTAACTTGCTGCTCAGCAATATCAACATTCAATGCAGCATTGAGCAAGTCTGGGTTATTATTAAGAGCTTTCTCAATGAGTGTCTGCAGATGTGGGTCGGTGAAGACACTACGCCATGGCAGATTACCGAAGTCATTAGCACCTTCAAGCGTTGCCTTGTCATCAACAGGATCGCGCACAATGCCATTCGTCTTAACGTCAGGGCGTTCGTAATTGCCATAGAGACTCTTACAGCCTGTCAGTGACAGGCCTGCAAGAGCTATGATGATTATATTTAATTTCTTCATTGTTATTCCTTTATTAGTGTCTACTCTTCAATCTTATAATCCGTTGCAGGTCCCTTTGAGAACTGCTCGAGTTCCTTGATAACATCACGGCTTGCCTCATCCTCAAATACGAGAGGCTTAACACGCTCCTGCAGGTACTGGAAGAAGGCGAACAGAGCTGGTACAACGAATACCTGACAAAGTGTACCGATAAGCATACCACCGACAGCAGCTGCACCCAACGTTTGGTTACCATTACGACCTACACCACTTGCAAACATCAATGGTAACAAACCGATAATCATTGCAAGAGAGGTCATAAGGATAGGACGTAGACGAGCACCAGCACCTAAGATTGCTGCATACTTAATAGCCATACCTGTACGACGACGTTCAAGAGCGAACTCTACAATAAGGATGGCATTCTTTGCCAACAGACCAATCAACATAATCAGCGAAATCTGCATATAGATATCGTTGTTATGTCCGAAAATTATCGTAAAGATAAATGCTCCTGCCAAACCGATAGGGATAGAAAGAATTACAGCCAAAGGAAGAATGTAACTCTCATACTGAGCACTCAAAATCAAGTAAACGAATACGATACAAAGAACGAAAATCATTGCGGTAGAGTTAGATGACTCCTGCTCTGAACGAGTCAGACCAGAGAATTCATAACCATAACCCTGTGGCAATACTTGTTTTGCGACCTCCTCAGCTGCTTGAATAGCCTGACCAGAAGAATAACCATCAGCTGGTGTAGCATTGATTGCGATAGAGGTAAAGAGGTTGAAACGTGTGATATTTGATGGACCATAGACACGCTTCAATGTACAGAACGCGCTTACAGGTGCCATTCCACCAGCAGTTCTTACATAGATATTGGTCAGTCCATCCTCATTCATACGACTCTCAACCGTACCTTGAATCATAACACGGAAGAGCTTACCATAAGAGTTAAAGTTTGAAGCATACATACCACCATAATATCCCTGCAATACCGCGAGGATTGCAGCTGGTGATGTACCTGCCTGCTTTGCCTTTGCCACATCGACGTCAACCATATACTGTGGATAGTTAGGGTTGTAAGTGGTAAGTGCACGACTAAACTCTGGACGCTTGTTCAATGCTGCTAAATAATCCTGTGCTACCTTATAGAACTTATTAAGATCGCCACCCGTCTTATCCTGCAATACGAAAGACACACCATTTGAAAGACCATAACCAGGAATCATCGGTGGACCAAACGCAATAATCTGTGCACCCTTTATACTTGCAGTCTGTTTGTATATCATACCCAGAATCGTATTAGACGATGTAGGGTCGATAAACAGACCAGCTATACCTGCGCCATCAAAGACAGACTTAATACGATCTATCATTCCATACTTACGCTCAGCAAATGGTTTTAACTTGATAATAAAGGTTGACTGGTTAGAACCCTGTCCTGCCATGAAATTGTAACCTACAATTTGCTCACGACGTTCGATATATGGGTTGCTTGCCAACATTCTATCAATCTGGTCAGTTACCTTTTGAGTCTCTACCTGTGATGTTCCCGGTGGCATACTAATCATTGCAAACAATGTACCTGTATCCTCATTTGGAACAAGACCAGTCTGCGTGAATTTCATTGTAACGACAAGTGCAACAATACCCAAAACAACAGTGAAACTTGATATCCAACGATGGTTGATAATCTTCTCAACAACCTTCTGATACTTTGTGTTTATCTTGTCATACTGCGTATTGAAAGCCATGTGGAAACGGTCAACACGTGACAACTTCTTATGACCCTCATCCTTACTATGTGGTTTCAGGAAGATAGCACACAGCGCAGGAGACAATGTTAAGGCGTTCAAAGCAGAAATAACGATAGACACAGCCATCGTCACACCAAACTCACGATAGAATGTACCAGAGGTTCCACCCATAAATGACACAGGAACGAATACAGCTGCCATCACCAAAGTAATAGAGATAATAGCACCAGAGATTTCGTTCATCGCATCAATAGCTGCTGTCATAGCACTCTTATAACCTAAGTCGAGTTTTGCATGTACAGCCTCAACGACCACAATGGCATCATCGACTACAATCGCAATCGCCAACAACAATGCCGAAAGTGTTAGCAAGTTGATTGAGAAACCAAATACCCAAAGGAAGAAGAAGGTACCTATCAATGCCACTGGCACGGCAATCATTGGAATTACTGTAGAGCGGAAGTCCTGCAAGAAGATATACACAACGAAGAATACCAACAGCAGAGTAATGACTAAGGTAAAGAGTACTTCCTCAATAGAAGCAAAGAGGAACTCGGTAACATCCTGTTCGATAGTAACCTTCATGCCTGGAGGCATCTGCTTCTGAGCATCAGCCAAGGCTGTCTTTACATCTTCTGCAATCTGTGTAGCATTAGAACCAGCAACCTGATTAACCATACCGATAACGGCAGGCTGACTATTATTCTTCATCATAACAGAATACTGCAGACCACCTAACTCTACCTTTGCCACATCACGCAAGTGAACGGTTTGACCATTAGTATTGCTTGAAATAATGATATTACCATACTCCTCTGGGGTCTTTAGACGACCTTTGTAACGCATGGTATATTCAAACTTCTGATTACTTTGCTCACCAAAAGAACCTGGTGCAGCCTCAATATTCTGCTCTGCTAACGCTCCAGAGATATCAGAAGGAACAAGACCATACTGCTTCATCTTATCTGGCTGGAGCCAAATACGCATTGAGTAAGTCTTCATACCAGGTGTTTGTACGTCACCAACACCGTTGATACGCTTCAACATTGGCACGATATTGATATTGTTATAGTTCGTCAAGAACTCATCATCATATCGTCCATCATCTGTTGTAAGAGAATACATCACCACATTTGAGCTCTGACGCTTTGACACCGTCACACCCACACTTGTTACCTCAGCTGGCAACAATGCCTGTGCTTGTGATACACGGTTCTGCACGTTCACAGCTGCCATATTAGGGTCTACTCCTTGCTTGAAGTAAACAGTAATCGTTGCCATACCAGCATTGGTTGCCGTTGACTCCATATAGGTCATGTTCTCAACACCATTGATACTTTCCTCCAACGGTGTGATAACTGAATTCAGCACCGTCTGTGCATCCGCTCCCTGATAAGATGTCGAAATCGAAATCGTAGGAGGTGCAATATCTGGATATTGTTCAATAGGCAATGATATCAATCCAATTATACCCAAGAGTACAAAGAAGATTGATATAACCGTTGACAATACTGGTCGTTTGATAAAATTCGTAAATGTCATAATACCTAATTGTTTATTTAGGGTTTATAAATGTCGAATGAGTTAAGCAATTCATCATCACCTCAACACCTAACATTCAACACCCATCACCTACTTATCTTCTCCCTTCATCGCTTTAAGAAAGCCTGATGCTGAGCCTTGATTTGCGCCCAACTTCTCTGCTTTCTCAATGGCTTTATCATACTCTGCTGGAGTAAGTGCCGTAATCTTCGCACCATCCTGAAGACTTGAAAGGCCCTTGCTCACAATACGGTCGCCCATTTTAAGACCACTTGTAACAATATAATTGATACCATCATTCTGTGGGTCGACAGTTATCTCGGTATAATGTACCTTGCTATTAGCATCAACCTTATATACAAAGATCTTATCTTGAACCTGTACTGTAGCTTCCTGTGGGACCAACAAAGCACGGTTGTTAGTCTTTGCAATAACAATCTTACCACTACCACCGCTCTTCAACAAGTGTTCTGGATT
>CAUTPS010000051.1:0-19808 GCA_963540415.1 uncultured Prevotella sp. | reverse complement strand
CTGTGGCTGAAAAAAGTGAGCAAGTGTTGGCAATTAAGTTTGTACAATGGGACGTTCCCCCTTTGGAGAGCCTTTGTAATAGCAAAGTATATCTCCTGCGTGCAAAACTCAATCGTGGCGAGTGTATGAGCCGTGAGGAAAAGAATTGGCTATGTGAAGCGGTGAACTCAAACACCTATTTCCGCACAGCCGTTCCCCTGCAAGGCTATCGCTTTGACTTCTTTGACGTGCTGAAGAAATACCTTGTCAATCAGTACGGACAATGGACAGAGTATTACGCACCCGACAGAACAAGCCTAAGAGCCTACCTATATGGGCGCATCAATCAGATAGTAGAAATCCCAAAATACTAAGCAATATGAAAGGAACAGAACATTTTACACGGACAATAGCCGAGTATCTCAATCAGCGTGCTATGGCAGACCCATTGTTTGCCCCTAACTTGATGAAGCCGAACAAGAATATCGAGGAGTGCATCACCTACATTCTTAATGAAGTGCAGAAAAGCGGTTGTAACGGCTTTGATGATGATGAAATCTTCTCTATGGCTGTTCACTACTACGATGAGGACGATATAGAGGTGGGTAAGGCTGTTTCTTGCCAAGTTGCCGTTAATCACATTGTAGAACTCACAGAGGAAGAAAAAGCCGAAGCAAGGCAGGAAGCCATTAAGCAATATCAGCGTGAGGAACTTGCCAAGTTACAGAGCCGTAACGCACGAGTGAAAAAGACCGAGAATATAGCAACCCAAGTACAACCATCACTATTCGATTTTTAAGCCTATGAAACCGAGAAACAAATTTGAAAAGGCAGTTTTGGAACAAAGCAAGTATCTTCGCCCAATAACCAAGACACAAAGTAAGTGGGCATTCCGTGAGTGCATAGACCACTTCGCCTACCGCTTGCCAAAAGGTCGCACCACTTGTATGGATTGTGGGCATAGTTGGGTAATGAACAAACATAGAGAAACTTGCACTTGCCCTCATTGCAGGGCAAAGTTGCAGGTCAAGGAAACATACGAGCGCAAGTTGCAGCAGAAGCAGTATTTCACCCTACTTACCACTTGTGGAGAGTTTCAAGTATTGCGTATGTTCCTACTTATTGTGGGTATGGAGAAAGGTTACAAAGCACAAACTTCAATAATTGAGATTGGGCAATATTGGTGGAATATGCAGGGACGAAAAGCTGTGGTTGCCATACAGAGGGTATTGGGACACTATGTTGATACCTTTTCCTATTATAGTCCTATGGCGATACGCAACGATAATGAAGCCTATCAGCATATTGCCTACTCACCGATATATCCGAAGTTCAAGGTTACAGACATACTTCGCAGAAATGGTTTTAAGGATAATTTCTATGGCATCGTGCCTACCCAGCTTATTCCTGTATTGCTTACAGACAGCCGTGTAGAAACATTGTTAAAAGCAGGTCGTACAGACCACTTACGTTACTTTCTTGGCAACAAGAGTGCTTTTGAGGAACTATGGCAGTCCTACAAGATTGCAGTTCGTAAGGGTTATGATATTACAGATATTTCCCTTTGGAGTGATTATGTAGATACACTTAGAAGATTAGGAAAGGATATTCATAATCCAAAATATTTATGCCCAACAGACCTTAAAGGCGAACACGACCGCAGACACGAGGAACTTCTCAGACAGCGTGAAAGGAAGGAAATAGAACAGAAGCAAAAGAAGGCAATGGAAGACGAAAAACGTTTCAAGGAACTCAAATCAAAATTTTTCGGTATCTGTTTCACGGACGGCACTATCCAAGTCCACGTATTGGAGAGCGTGCAAGAACATTTGGAAGAAGGTGTATCAATGCACCATTGCGTATTTTCCAACGCCTATTACCTCAAGGAGGACTCCCTTATCCTTTCGGCTACCATTGAAGGCAAGCGAATAGAAACCATTGAAGTATCATTACGAACTTTGGAAGTGGTGCAAAGTCGTGGGGTATGCAACAAGAATACAGAATACCATGAGCAGATAGTAAACCTTGTGAATGCTAATCGAGGTCTTATAAGCCGAAGAATGAAAGAAACCGCATAAAGTATGAACCATTAAATTATCAGAGATATGAAAACAGAGATAGAAAACATCATCTATAACTATGCAGATGAGATACCGCATATTTTCATTAGGGTTATCAACGCAATAACCCTATCCGACAGCAAAGAGGAGTTAAGGTCGGCTATCAACAAAATAGTCAAAGAAACAGAACTTGACAAGTTCTTTGCATACGGTTATGGTGCACACCATTTTTGGCTTACCCATCGCAGGTTATCCAATAGAGAGCCAAAAGAACACAGATTACTCATTGCTGAATTTTGAAGATATGGAAAGAAAAGTTTACAGAGTACGCACCCAATACGTTTTTGAAGGTGTGTTCGAGGTAGTAGTCACAAACCGAGAGGAAGCCGAGCGCAAAATCCTTGAAGATTGTGGAATGGTGATGGGCAGAGGGGGACACAGCACCCTGCTCGATGAACAAATCAACTGGGCTTTTGATACTTACCTCGAAGAACGGATAATAAAAACTACTGAAAAGCCCTAACACAGTGAGCCACGCAACCTCAAATATTGCGTGGCTTCTTTTCTTTTTCTTTGAACGAGCAGGCGACCAAAGAAAAGAAGCAAAAGAATGTCGCAAGAATTTAATTTAAAGATGAGACAAATGCTTTTATGTTCTCAATGACCTTTCTGTATTCGGAAGCTTTTATTACATATATAGGCACCCCTATTTGTTGTGCGACTTCATGTGCATACTTAGTCTCCTCTGAAGCTAATTTTTTTAGAATATCTATACTGTATTCACGATTATCCCTTTCCTGCAATCTTTTTTGGATTACATCAATATCTTCAATAAGTAAGATTATCATTTCTGGATTTATATCGCCAAAAGTGTCTATACCAATTCTTTCAACATTATTATTCTTATTCAAAAGACAAAAATGTCCATCAAGCAGGTATGGTTTATCAATATCTATTATTTCTACTAAATTAGCAATTAATCTGTTCTGATTACTCTCAATGTCTTCAACATTTTTCTTTTTTGAATTTTCCCATTTTAGGACTTCGCTGCATGAAAGTGTCTCTATGAGAGGAATAGATTCCTTAATTTTTCTGGAGAAAGTTGTCTTTCCCACACAATGAATTCCACCTACAAAAATAATATTTTTCTTCATATGTCTCATGTCTTTTTTCTTCGTTGAAGGGTAAAATAATTCTATGAGTCGTCTTACAATCTCATCGTCGTCAACAGCCAGATTCTCTAAAAAAGAGAATTCATTTAATAAAGGTAGCATTTTTTTTCTACCGTAATTACTGATACCATTAATTGCTATTAGATACAACTCATCATAGCTCATCTGAGCTTGTACTAAATCGGAATACTTTTGCTTCTCTATTTCTCCTTCTGTTTGTATAAACTTCAAAAGATGGTATAGATGTCTAAAATAATGCCCCAATTGTGCTGCATGAGCTAAGAAGAAATCTGTGTATATCTCATTAACTCGTAACTTTAGAATGTTTGTTTTTCCTTCAGCTAAAGCATTTTGTTCAAAATTAAGGGTTTGGAGTTGCTCTGCCAAATCATGTCTTAATTGTGATACATACTCATAACTCATTTTCTCTTCGAATGATTGTCCTTTTTTTATTGGAATTTTCCCTTTTATATTAGTAATAATACTCCGTTGTTGACCTAACAAAGAAAAGAAAGTATCTTCAAATTGTTGTCTTCGTTGAATTCTTTCTTGACACGAAGAAATGTCCAACTGAATTTTATACGTTCGGTATAAGAAAACGATTCCAATAAGAGCGCTAATAGAACCTATTATTCCTCCTATATAATCGCCGAACCAAGCAAACTCTTCTGGTCCATCAGCCAGTCCTTCAGTATACAGTTGTCCTATATAGATGCCTAAGGATATAGCCCCAACAGAAAAGAGTAAATATATACAGATCTTTTCAAATATACTGAGAGTTCTTATGTTATTTTGATCTTTCTTAGTCTTTGACATAACAAAAAGATTGAGGAGGAGTAATGCCAGGGTATTCATCTTCCAGCAATTTCGGAGTGGAGTATGAAAGAAACGATTTTATTTGTATAGCATAACCTGTAGTCCTTCCTTTAAAATATTTTTCAAAATATTCTTTGGATACTCCAGATTTATCTCCAGTCTTTTTCCAAAGGGCCTTTGGAGATTCACAAAGTATATCTTGTACACTAAATTCACCTATAATTCGGCAAACTGGACTTGAAGAATACACTATGATCTTGTTTATATCACGATTCTTATATATAGTCTTTCTATATTCAAAGAGTTTTCGACCTTCTATGATTTCTTTGACAAAGATTGGTTTAATCGACAATAAGATTTTCATCTATTTCTCCTTTTTCTAAAATCGAGTTGAACTGGTCATCTGTAAGTTGAAAAAAGCCCCAATACAGAGATGAGGAGATACCTATTTCATCTATGAGGAATCCTCTCGTTACACGTTTATTTAATGCAATATTATATGTCATCCGGATGACAACCACGTTGGGTTTATAGAACCAACGTCTTAGCTCATTTGGATCAAAAATACTATAAGAATTTGTATAATTGATAAAATCGTTCACATCATTGAACTCATCCTTTGTTCTAATTTCCTCTACCTGACAGATAGAAGTTACAACACTTCGATATTTTGCAGGACCAAGACCGTCGCTTGTTCTATAAATTGCGAGTAAGTCACCATGTCGTAACTCTGCAGTTTGAGGCATAAAGCAGAGGTATATTTTATGAATACTATTCGTATAGGAAACATCTTTGATTAATTCTTCCCGAACATTTTTTTCTGTCCTTAAAATAGAATCAGGGAAAAGCCGCGTGTGATATTTGGGATAAATTGATAAAATATACTTCCTTCTATTCTTAATGCTCATAAGGGGATAATCTCTTAAAATATCATCCTTTAGTATACTTAAGTCTTTGACTAAAACAAGTTCGTCTCCTTTTTTTGCTTGCTCTTCAAATCCATATTTCTGAAGCATTTTTATAAGAGGTTCTTGTTTAGGGAAAATCGTAACATATATGCTTTCATATTTACCATATATAGCGAAATCCATAATCTTTTTTATGAATCGTTCCCCTAATCTGGTTCTGTGTGCATCGATTTTAAATGTCCCAACCTTTAGCCATTTTTTTGCAGGTAAAGGTGGATTAATGCCTTCAGGTGTAAGGCCACTCTCATCTTTAAGATACAGAAACGCTTGTAATCCTTCATCTGCATATTGAACAAGAACTTCTTCAGTATCCTTCTTCCTAAACCAATCTTCAAATCCAGGATAGTCGGATTTAAGGGATTCAAAAAAAGAATCGCTCAAGTCAATCTCATTAAAACGCTTTGTTTGTATTATTTCACTCATGTTACATTTGTCTTTAATTTATAGGCATATTACCAGAACGATGTAGACATCATTGTGCAAAGATACAAAAAATCATGTAAATCGGACTGTGATTTTTCGATATTCGACCTTACCGAAGATAATAAAGTATAAAATTTTGCTACATGAAAGCACATTTTTACAAACACCTATTGGAATACTATCTAATAAAAGCAAGGTAAACTCTACTTGCCTTTGCTTTCCCAATCCTCGCATTATTATTTGAAAAGATGCTGCAAGATTCTTGTCAAGATGTTGTTAGTCTGCTTCTATCTTGCATAGTAGCAGACTTTTAGGATTCTTTCCATAACTCAATATACACATCATACCTGACTTTATATGACAGCAAAGCACCTTTCTAATCTTTCTTGAAAACAAAAATCACTATTTTTTGCGATTGCAGGGACAAAGCGAATGTCATACTTTTGCAAAATAAGAAGATAACATCTATTCAATAGTTCGTTAAAATTTTGTGGTTTGTGAATCTTTCGTCCCTAAGCTAACAGGAATTGTGGCAGAAAGAAAACATGACAGGTCTCTAAAAAAGAGATAATTAGGTAACAAAATATAACATAATAAAATCGGCCATCTCATTGAATTTCAGTAATTTTATAGATATAAAAAGACAATAAAGTTTATGCTGATAACCAACTTGATTAGCCGATATATGAAGCTCTGCAAAGCAGCATTTAGTGCTGAAGATGGAGCAAAGTTAAACAAAAGTATTCAAACAAACGTCATGGAAATGCTTTTTCTTTTGATGGTCATCCCAAGGAAATGTAATTTCACGCAGATGGGACGCTATGGAAAGCGTGGCGAACAATGCTATCGGCAGACGGCAGAGCGCAGCGTGAACTGGCTCGAAATGAATATGTGGCTGAGTGCTTTCGCCTTCAAGGAGGGTAAGGGTCGCAATGCCATCGTTATAGACCCAAGCTTCATCAAGAAGGCTGGGAAGCATACCCCATACGTGGGTACGTTTTGGTCGGGCTGTGCAGGTGCGGTAAAGCACGGTCTTGAGATTCTCGGCATCGGTGTGATAGACGTGGACTTGCATGAGTGTATGATGCTGAAGGCTGTGCAGACCACATTGGAAAAAGGCGAGGAGAAAAAAGAGATGAGCCTATACGACTGGTATGCCAAAGTATTGGAGGACGACAAGGTAACCTTACAGCGTATTGGCAAGGTTCTTGTCGCCGACTCAGCCTTCTCCAAAAGACCTTTCATCGACAAGGTAATGAAGATGGGCTTCCATGTTGTGAGCCGCTTGCGTCATGATGCAGCCTTGTTCTACATATGGGATGGGGAGCCCACAGGAAAGCCTGGTCGTCCTCGTGTCAAAGGTGATAAGATTGACGTAAGGAACATCGACATATCCAAAGTCAATGAGCTTGATTTAGGAGAGACCAAAGGCAAAGCCTATGCGCTCAAGGCATGGTGCAAGTCCTTGCATAGGGTCGTGTCGCTTGTCATCCACGAGTTACCTAATGGCAGTCGGCGCTTGTATTTCTGTACGGATGAGAGCATGGACGGACGCGATGTGGTGGAATACTACACCACACGTTTCCAAGAGGAGTTTTGCTTTCGCGACGCAAAGCAGTTCCTAGGTCTTACCGATTGTCAGGCACGCGACAAGAGAAAACTTGAGTTTGCTTTCAACTCTTCATTCACAGCACTCAATGTGGCGAAAATTATGTGCAAGGAACTTGGTACGTCCATCGGTCGCCTTAAAGCGAAGATGATCAATGCCTATTACGCGCAACGAATTATTGACCTGTTCGAGAAAAGCCCGAACACGCCATTAAATAAAGAAAGGATAAATGAAATATTTAGTTTCGCTGATGATGTAGCATAATATTTAACGGACTATTGATTTGATAAATACAAATAAAACACCTATTGGGCCGCTATAAAAATATAATTCCACTTATCAAGAGGTGATGCACGAATATCCCTCATTTTTTTTGTTTGCCTTTGCCATTCTGTCGTCGTTTATACCCCTGGTCATTGAAGTGTCCATTTATGTTACCTTGAACATAGAATTACTTGTAATAGTACAACTATTTAACCTGTTATTTTAAGATTTTGAAAGTAGGCTTTTAATTTAATGCAATTATAAAGGAGTATTGGAGGATTTTTTGTAAATTTGCACATTCATATTAAGTAGATGTGTATGAATCGTCAGAATTATTTTGATTATATAGAAAGCCGTTTAACATGGTTGTCGTATAGAGTAACAACTAGAGGTGCATTGAATATGTATGATATTAATATTCATTGCGAGAATTTCTATATGAATTTATTAAACCTCTTGTTTGGCTGGAACTTAGTTAATGCCAATACAATACAACGCAATAGCCCCGCAATAGATTTAATGTATAAAGAGGGTAATGTCATTGTGCAGGTTTCCTCGACCAATACGGTAACAAAGATTCAGAGCTCATTAGATAAGTTAGGGACAAAATATAATGGATATAATTTTAAGTTTGTATCTATTGCAAAACCAGCAGAAAAGCTGAAAGAACATGAATACAATCTTCCAATAGGATTAAATATAATATTTAATCCTACATCTGATATATTTGACATAGAGACTTTTCTAAATAGAATTAATTCATCGTCTATAGAAGATATGAGATCTATTTATGAATTTATAAAGAAAGAATTATGTTTTGATTCTGATGAGTTGAAGTTAGAAACAGGATTAGCATATGTCATTAATGAACTCTCAGCAATCAACTTGAGAGAGAATGAATTATCTTTTGATACAACAAGCTTTGATGTAAATAATAAAATTGTCAAAAATAATCTTTTCGTATTCAAAGATATTATAGAACAATACGATGTAAACTTTAGCACCGTTCAGAAAATTTATAATGATTTTGATTCTATTGGAAATAATAAAAGTTTTGCTGTTCTACAAACCATAAATAAAGAGTATTTACAATTAAAAACAAAATTTTCGGGAGATTCATTATACAATGCCATTGCAAAGAATCTTAAGGAAAAACTGTCATTAAGTGCCAATTTGAAACAATTCTATGATGAGGATTTAGATCTTTACATAGATATCGTATTAGTTGATGCATTCATTAGATGTAAAATATTTGAAAAGCCATAGCCAATGTTGTTGCCAGATAATATTAATCCTGAAAATAGTATATACTACAATGGGGCATTAGTTCTAAACGAACTTCAACATATAGGGAGAATGAATATTTTGGACTTATATTCTAAAGTTTCTGAAAGTAAACGGATGAGTTTTTCTATATTCATTCTATGTTTGGATTGGCTCTATATAATCAATGTTGCACAAATTGAAGGAGAGGAGGTCATTTTATGTTTATAAAATCATTAACCATATATAACGATAATGGTATAATTCGAGAAATTCCTTTTCATAAGGGACTAAATTTAATAGTTGACAATACTGCTAATGTTACAACTACTACTGGCAACAACGTAGGAAAGACAACAGTATTGAAGTTAGTTGATTTTTGTCTTGGAAAGGATAGACGAATTATATATTCAGATCCTTCAGCTCCTAAAGTCGAACATGCTGACGTTAAAAATTTTTTAACCGATACGAATGTAATTATCGAATTGGTTCTTACAACTGATTTTGAAAAACGTGATGTCATTATTAAGCGTAATTTCAAAAAACGTACTGGTGCATTAAGGGAAATAAATGGCATTAATTTTTCCAACGACGAAATATTTGTAAAGGAATTAGAGCAAACCATTTTGGGCATACAGATAGAAAAGCCTACATTCCGCCAAATAATCTCTCATAATATACGTTATTCGGAGCAAACCGTTTCAAATGTTCTAAAAACATTAGACCCATATACTTCTGATGCTGAATATGAAACATTGTTTTTGTATATGTTTGGTTGCAAGTTTGGAGAAGGCGATATGCGTCAAGAGAAATTAGAAAAACTTAAGACAGATAGAAATTTCAAAAATAGACTTGAAAGAATACATGGAAAAAGTACATACATGTCTTTATTAGGTCTTGTGAATGCACGTATTAATGAACTTCAGCAACAAAAGGCCTCGTTAAATATCAATCCTAATTTCTCAGAAGATATGGATAGACTTAACGAAGTAAAATACAATATCAATAAAATAAGTTCTAATATACACTCGTTGTGCATAAGAAGAGATATGATTATAGATGCTCAACAAGACTTAGGAACACAAAAATCAAGTATAGATGTAGCACAACTTGAACTAATTTACAGGCAAGCAAAAGTCTTAATTCCGGAGATACAGCGAACTTTCGAAGAGTTAGTAGCATACCATAATCAAATGTTAGATAATAAAGTAAAATTTATTTCTAACTCTCTGCCCAGAATAGAGAAACAATTGGAAGACTTACAAGAAGAATTAAAGCAACATCTTCTGAGAGAGGATTATTTCACTCAGAAAGTCGTTAAATCTAATACATATGAAGATTTAGAAAAACTCATCAACGAGTTAAACATAAAATTCCAAGAGAAAGGTGAATACGAAAATGTTATACATCAGATAGAAACGGTTGAAGCTGAAATTGCCTGCTCTGAAAAGGAATTGCAGGAAATTGATGATAAATTGTTTTCGGAAACTTTTAAAAGTCATGTACAAGAACAAATTGACAAATTTAACATCATTTTTTCTCAAATATCAAGAGCTATTTATGATGAAGAATATGTAATAAAATTCGATTCTGTTATAAACAAAAGAACAAACACTAATATATATAAGTTTACATCATTTAATGCTAATCTTAGTACAGGAAAAAAGATGGGTGAAATCTCGTGTTTCGATATTGCATACACGATATTTGCTCGTCAAGAGAACATTCCTTGTCTCTATTTTCTGTTAAATGACAAGAAAGAATTGATGAGTGACAACCAACTTATTAGCATTGCAAATATCATACAAGAAAATAACATTCAATTCGTTGCATCAATATTGAGAGACAAATTGCCTGTAGAACTTAATAACCCCGATCTCTTTATAGTAGAACTTTCACAAGAAGACAAGCTATTTAAATTGCCTGATTAAACCTATGGAGTTCTTTCAATACTCCATTGATTATATATCGGCTTTATCACTCGCTCAATAAAACCAATTTCATCATTTCATACCTGATGACTTTCACGGACGACTGCTTGACATACCCGTTGGTACTGCCATTTTCACCGCTGGGAGGTATCGACGAATGAAATCAGTCGAGATTGTAGGTTTGGATTATTCCAAAGAAATGATAGCCATTGCGACTCTGCAAAAAGAGACAGAGAATATATCCAATCTGTCTTTGGTACAAGGTGATGTTGGAGAGCTACCTTATGCAGACGAGAGCTTCGATTGTGTGCTGTCTATGAACGGCTTTCAGGCTTTTCCCAGACAAAGAGAAAGCCTTTGCCGAAATCTTCCGCGTGTTGAAACCCGGCAGTTGCTTTTGTGGCTGCTTTTATGTCAAGGGAGAACGCCGATTAGGAGACTTCCTTGTTAAGAAAGTCTTGGAAAGAAAGAGTTTCTTCCATCCTCCATACGATACTTTTGCTGAAGCTGAAAGCCGGCTTAGGAGTAAGTATGACGATGACGTACAGACAGAGAAAATGGAATTTGTCTGCTTATTTCATTGCGTGAAACCGCAAAAAGCATCGACGAAAAAGAACAATAACCCCAAAACATAAGACTATGAGCGTAACAAAAATCATCGACGAAGAGGACATCACCCTTGTACAAGGTGTCAATGGAATTCTATTGCACAAGGAAGGCTGGATAAAAGAGAAAGAAAAGGCTCCCTCTTCTCTCTGTATTAACAGTTGCATCTTTCTCCCTATTACAATCGTTTCAATCTTCATTGTGAAGAAGAAAGAAAAACGACAAGAGAACACCCCTTGCGAAGCATAAAAAATCCGCAAGAGACGTATTTGATAATCAGGGTATATAAAACAGAGCAAACTCCACCTTTCGTCGTTTGACAAGACCTCTGAGAACTTTGCCCTTGTATTGACAGAAAGATACATACTCCCGATAGATGTTTCTATCCCCTGCCTCTATCTTTTTCAGCAGTCGGCTTTTGGGGTGCTTGTCATAACCGAATAATCGCCCTACACCCACATTGTAAGCAAGTAAGGTCAATAGCAGGGCATCCTTCCCATAGCCCTTGAAGTACTCAAAGCATTTCCATAAGTCGGCACGGAGCAGAGAGTCTGCTTGCCGCTCTGTCATATCCGCCGTGAAGTGCTCTCCTAATTGCAGCTGATGCCCATATCCAACATACGGATAATTCTTCCAGCTGTGCATGCCCTCAAAGTATTTCATAACGACAACCGCACGCTCAAAAGGTGGCAAGTCTGTCAGCCGCACCCTCCGCTGGGCAAGGGTCGGCTGACAGAACAGGCAGAATACACAAAGTAAAATGAAAGAATTTATCGTTCGCATCAATTACGTTTTTAGTGGCGAGAAGATGCAGGCTTCTTGCCCTCTTCTCGCTCGTTGTTAAAACTAAAGGTCAGCTGCTGAACCCTGCCGAAACTATCCTCCACATATACATCAATCGTCTGGCGATCGGCTGAGAGCGAAGTGTAATACAGGCGGAACACATCTTTTGTAAGCGGATAGCGGTCGTTTGGCTTGAATACCGTACCATTATCATTTCTTAGTAACCCCTTGCCATCAGACTGGAAATAACGTATCGTATAGCGAGTGTCGGCAAACTCACCGCCTCGCTTCAGCGTGCAGCGTATCTCAGCCGTCTGCCCCCTTATGATGTCCTTCTGAACCGGCATTGTTTCCACCGTAAACGGATAAGACTGCTGAACATCCAAATCCCTATCACAAGCAGATAGGCAAAACACGGCAAGGGTCAGCACACCCATTACCCAAATCGTATTCAATATCTTCTTCATCTTTTCTTCTACTTAAAAGTTAAACCTTAGTCCTGCAGAAACAGCCGGACGGAAACGATGCACGTCCGTTCCAAAGAGGAAACGTCCCTGCGCCTTTATAAGAAAGAGAACCCTGTCCGTGAGGAACACTTCCACCGAGCCATGTACGGCACCGCCATAGACAAAGTGGGAGCGGTCGAGCAGCGTCGCCCCATCGGGCAGTAGTTTTTTATCCTCGTTTAGTTCCTCATAGCCACCCAAAGCGGATATGCCGCCATAAAGAAACACGTTCTTACCCCTGTCGGAGAGAACAGGGTGCATATAGCCCACCTGTAAGAGAGCATCCTTGAGTTTTACGTTATAACTTCTGTACGGCATATTCTGCTGTTCATATTCTGCCATAACAAAGGTATAATTCTCACGCCCCAGATATCGGGTGAGTGATGCTCCCATACCGAAATTGTCAGCAGCAAGGAACTTTTCGCCCTTAATAAGTGGAACACTCCCCACGACCTCTACGCCCTTTTGCTTGGGTATCAGTCGCTGTGCCTGCGATGGCAGACTGAAAGCCATTGCCACCGCTGCACAAACCGATAAAATGATTTTCTTCTTCATAATGTCTACCATTTCAGTTTGAGGTTATCAATCTTCTTTGCCAGTTGCAGGTCTTCTGCCGTTACATAAAAGGTCAGCGTACGACCGCCATTTCTCTCATAGAGCGTCACTTCAAGCTGCTTGTCTTCTGCAAGAGAAAACTGCTCGAGCGCAAACACAGTGTGTTCACTGCCCATGCCACGCACCTGCATCACCTGATGATAGGCACGAAGCGGCTGCAATACCTGTTCCTGTATAGCAGTACGCTTTGCCATTTTCTTATCTACAACCTTAAAGGTGATGAAATCTACCGAGTATGGCATATTCGTACCGTTTTCCATACGAGTGTGGAAATACAGCAAGCCGTTATGGGTATACAAGCCACGAAGCAGGAACTTCATACCGAACTGCTGTGCACCGATATGCTTGATGCAGCGTCTGTCATTCTGGTAGATAGTCTGCATCATCAGCTTTACTAATATGGGCGACTCATTGCCGAGTTCCTTAAAGTAAATATCAGAGCGATTGCTTGGCAGTCGTCCGTCCGTTGGTGACAGGAAGTCCTTCATCTCGATGCTTAACTTCTCCGGCTCATCGGCATATTTTACGTTAAAGGCGTAAAAAGAGCCGTCCTCGCAGATGACACTCATATTGGTTTCCGTCTCAAAGTCCTTCACCGAAGCCTTTACACGCAGTACGTTCTCTGCATCCTCCGCCTTTCCTGCGATGATGTTCTGTGAACCTAAGTCTACATAGCGGATGGCAGAAGGGAAGATAAGATGCACGGTCTTGTCAAAGGTAACGTCAAGACCATACGGCAGTACGACACGTCCCGTTGGTATGGCACGGCTCATACCTTGAAAAAGCTCTCCTGAAGTAAGCGGACGGCTCGGTGTCAGACCATCATTGTTTTCCTGTGCTGTGGCTGTTGCTCCCATCATGGCAAGCATAGCCATTGATAAAATAATTTTCTTCATTGTTCTTTTTGATTTGATGTTATTTTTTACTTATCATTTTCGATTGTTTTATTTGGACTGAACCAAGAAAAGTCGGTAGCCACCCTTGAGCGTTACCTTGATAGTACGCAGCTTCTTCTGAAGCAGTTGACTTGCGCCCTGCATCACCCCACGTGCAGCCTCTGAGATAATTTGGTCTTTGGCAGAGGAAGCGAAGGTAAAGGATGTTCTCATTGAACCACCGATGTTCGCCCCAACTTCCTTAAGCGCATTGACGTCCTCCGAGCCTGGTATATACACGCCCTCTTGTCCGTCTGTGTCGTATGCCGAGAGCTTGACGGCTATGATATGGCCGTCTACTTCTATGCTTTTGATAAACAGGTGCATACGGTTACCTTCTATCTTAGCGACGGCTATGAGTCGGCTCTGCCGTGGAATGTGCAGTCCCTGCACCTTGGCACTTTCAAGCAGACGGAGGACTACATTGTCACCCTCTTTAAGAACTGTAGTCCTGTCCACAACTACTTTCAGCGTATTGCGCATTGTAGGTACAGCCGTGCTGGTAAGCGAATGGAAACCCAAGTTGCGAGCCTTCTTGCCGTATTCCTCCATAAAGTACACATCGCTCATAGGCTGATCAAGTGAGGATACTATCTGTCTACGCTCCGGCAGAACTTCCATTACAGGCTTTTCATTCTGCATGGTCTTGCCCTTAGCGGCTTCAGAGCCGCCTACAGTGTCTTCCGTCTTCTCTTTTTCAGCAGTCAGACCATTATTGAAGGTAGGTGGAGTTGATGCTTTAGGGAGATACTTCGCTGCCATCTGATAGCTCTTTTCCATCAAGGCAAGCTGCCGTTTCTCTTCATTGTCCTCCCTGCTGTCTTTGGCAGAGAGTTCCTTTTTAAGGTTATCTATCTCCGAGCGCAGGGCTTCACGCTCCTGCTCGTGTGGGTCGGGAGCGTAAAAGGAGTTCAAGAGGCGATTATTCTCCTCATAGCGATGCATGGAACTTTCTATCTTTGCCGTAGAAGCAGCTGTCTCTGCACGCTGCTCCTCTGATGGAGCAGTGTTCTGTGCGAAATAGTCCGATAGTCTGCCCATCTCCTCGCGGGTCTGTTCCTCCTCGTGTGCCTTGTCGCCTAATTCATAGGCTTTGAGCTTGTTCTCCGTCAGTTTTTCTGTCGTTGCCTGCGGGATGCTGTCATTGAGTCCCTGCTCTGCAGCAGTCTTATCTTTGCCCGAAGGTGCGAAGATAAACCACATCGAGAGGGCAAACAGCAGTCCCAGTCCTCCGAAGACCAAGCCTTTCTTCATTTGTTCTTTCTGTTTATTATCCATTTTCTTTGATTGTTTGATGATGTTGTAGATAAAAATTGCCGTGTAACTCTTGTAAAGTACTGTCCGTCCGTATCGGACTGTCCGTCAGCTTTCCCGTGGGGATGGGTAGTTTCTCCTTCTTTGGAGGAAGGAAAAACTGCGCTATCATCCAAAGCGAGCAGAGCAGATAGATGAAACTCAGCCCATAGACGATTTCCTTTCTCTGCCTTATCGTGAGTCGTTCACACCGATGGCGGAGCCATAGGTGAAAGCGCAGATAGTGACGTGAGAGTAAAAAGTTTCTTTTCCTTGCCATAGCCTTATCGTTTATAAGTCTGTATGTCTCTGTTTTCCTTCACAAGGAAGTTCTCCATAAGAAAACCTTGCGGGTTATTGTCCGAACGGACAGAGTTCTGCAACGTGCAGGTCGTAACAAGACTGCGCTCTGTAACGTTACTCTGACGGACGATAAACTCCCGTGCATAGGTCGTTACCGCATAAGGGTAAGTATTAAAGTTGCAGTGGATAGAGTCCACCTCTATGCGCTGATTGACATTACCCGATATGGCGCGGTTATAATAGCCTTTCTCTGCCAAGTCCTTGTAATAGTTGAAAGCCGACTTGTCACACAGCACAAAGGCACGTTCCATATTCTTCTCAATAGCATCCTTGTCAGGTGCAATGGTGAAGAACAGCTCATGGAAGCGGCGCACGTGTTCTCTTGCCTCTACGGGACGATTACGACTTGCATCCTGACTGAGGGCAAGCATGAGTGACTTTCCCTGGTCAAGCACATAGATTTTCTCCCTCTGCTCCTTAGCGAAGCTGTATGAGGCATAGACGGCATAACCACTTACCGCCACGCAGACGATGGCAAAGACAAAAGCATAGAGTCTTATCTGCCTGAATGAGGTTTCGATATTACCAAGTGATTTGAATTCCATTTTTCTTTTATATCTGTTGATTAATTAAGCATAGTTGTTCGATTTCTATTTTCCTTTGAGCAGTGCACCCTTGATACGTCCACCGACATTTCCCACAGCAGCACCTGCGCCAGCCATAGCAGCCTTGCCACCAGTATATGCGCCTTGCGCACCATGCTGTGCTGTCTGGTTGACATTACGACCGTATGAGCCGATACCGCCTCCAGCTTCGATAATCCAGCCTGCCACGGTAGGTACACAGAAGTAGCCTACAATACCGATAAGGAAGAAGACGATGTAGTACCACGTCCCCGAATCAGGCAGGTAGTTAGGGTCACTGAGCGCCTCAATGTCCTTTTGTACCATCAGCACCTGTATCTTCGTAAGCAGTGCCGTAAGAATAGAGCTGACAGGCAGCCACAGGTAGACAGAGATATAGCGTGAGAACCATGCCGTAAGTGAGCCTGCAAGACCATCCCATACGGCAATGCCGAAGACTATCGGACCGAGAATGGCAAGGACGATGAGCATGAAGGTGCGCAGCGTGTCGATGATAAGCCCTGCAGCATGGAATAGGAGTTCTAAAAGGTCATGTACCATCTTCATGATCCATTGCTTGGTCTGATAGGCAGCACGCTCAGCGTACATACCCGCTATCGTCACGGCGTCTTCGGGACCGATGATGCCCATTTCCTCTATCTTCTCATCGAACTTCTCGTTGGAGACAAGGTAGGCTGTCTCAGGATTTCTAAGGTAAGCTTCCTCTTGCAACTTGTCTCGCTTGGCAGTAAGCTCGGCAAGATTCCCCTCCTGCTGGTGTACCATCATCTCCGTTCCCTGCACTACGGGCGAGAGAACGGCATTCATCGTACCCAGTACGACTGTCGGGAAGAACATGATGCAGAAGCCAAGCACGAAGGGGCGCAGCAAAGGAAAGACGTCTATCGCTTCGGCACGGGCAATGGAAGCCCATACCCGAAGGGCAATATAAAAGAGTGCACCCAAGCCTGCAATGCCTTTGGCAATGCCCGTCATCTGGGCACAGAGTGGCATCATCTCGTCATAGGTTGAGCGTAGCAGCTCATGTAAACTGGCAAAATCCATAAGCAAAAGTTTTTTATGAAAGTTCTTTCAAGTTCTTTTTTGTCTGTGGATTTACCAATACCTGCTTGCCGTATTACCATAGAGTGCCTTAACAGAGGCAAGGTTGTTCTTTTCCCTTGCACGCACGTAGCTCACAGAGATGTTTTTCCTTGTGTAGTAGGATACGAGCGAGCGGTATTCCCTCAGCGTGGTGTAGATGCGGTCTATGGACTGCATTCGTTCGTGGTCGTTCATCGAGAAGACATTACTCTTGACAATGGACTTTAGTTCCTTGAGACTCTCACCACTCTGCTCCAGAAGTTTGGCATAGCCCGAAGCCATCGCAGCAAGTTCTGAAGGACGGAAATTCTTGTCCGAAAGCATCTTCTTATACGAGGTGACGTAAATCTCCGAGATGTCACCCACCATAAGGATACACTCCTTGACCTTATAGGCATCACCAATGAGGTTGTTCACCTTCTTGAGTGCATCGTAATACTTCTTGGTGTCGTTGTAAAGCTTCTCCACCTCCTTGAACCCGTCAAGGGTATTCTTCACCGTCTTCGAGGCGGTGGCTATCTCCTTGACCGAATTGACGATGTTGCCGGCAAAATTGCCAGGGTCGGTTACTACCCACTGTGCGTGGGCTTTGGGAACAGAAAGGCTCAATCCTAAGAGAGCCATGAAAATGTACTTTTTCATTGTTACTATAGTTTTGATGGTTTGTACTTATTTCTTTTTATTGTTTCTTTTCTCTATGGCAAGCTGACGGATAGCCGTTTCGATATCACCACCGAGCTGTGCCGCCCTGTTCATCACCTCCACCTTCTCGGTTTCCTCCGTGGTGTAGGTCAGGTATTCCTCCATGCTCACTTCCGTAGCATAGACGGCACTCTGCATACCGCCCAGACCTATCCAAACTTCCTTGTAGAGTCGGTTCGGGTCATTGTTCTGGTTGATGGAGAGTATCTGGCTCTTTTCCTTTTCCGAAAGACCGAGCATCGCCTGTATGCCGTCGAACTTGGTCATGTACTTGCGCTGGTCGAGCAGTATCTTGCAGTCGGAGTTGTTGATGATGCTCTCCTTGACGATGGGTGACTGGATGATGTCGTCCACCTCCTGCGTTACGACAATGGCTTCTCCGAAATATTTTCTCACCGTCTTATAAAGATACTTGATGTAGTCCGCCATGTTTGCCGAAGCAATGGCTTTCCACGCTTCCTCAATGAGTATCATCTTGCGGATACCCTTTAATCGGCGCATCTTGTTGATGAAGGCTTCCATGATGATAATCGTTACCACAGGGAAAAGGTCTTTGTTGTCCTTCACTTGGTCAATTTCAAAGACAATGAAGCGTTTAGAGAGCAGGTCGATGTTCTTGTCCGAGTTCAGCAGGAAATCATATCGACCACCACGATAGTATTGCTTCAATGTCGTCAAGAGGTTGTTGATATTGAAGTCCGAGAGTGTTACCTTGATGTCACGCTTTTCCATATCCTTGCGGTACACGTCCCGCAGATACTCATAGAAAGTATTAAAACAGGGTGTAACGCTATGGTCAGCACATATCAACTCGATATAGGAGTTTACGGCTGAACCAAGTTCACCAGCTTCCGTCTTAGTGATATGCTCATCGGCACTCTTCCAGAGCGTGAGCAGTAGCGTACAGATACTCTCCCTTTTCTCTACATCAAAGAAGTAATCATCCGTGTAGAAAGGGTTGAAGGAAATCGGACTTTCATTGGTATAGGTGAAATACACGCCGTCCTCGCCCTTGGTCTTGCGGTGGATAAGTTCGCACAAACCCTGATATGAGTTACCCGTATCGACCAAGAGGACATGCGCCCCCTGCTCGTAATACTGACGAACCATGTGGTTGGTGAAAAAAGACTTACCACTACCCGAAGGACCCAAGATGAACTTGTTACGGTTGGTGATGACTCCCTTTTTCATCGGTAAATCTGAGATATCCAGATGAACAGGTTTTCCCGAAAGGCGGTCTGCCATCTTGATGCCGAAGGGAGAGAGCGAGTCCTTATAGTTCGTCTCTGCCGTAAAGAAGCAGAGGGCAGGCTCGATGAAAGTATAGAACGACTCTTCTGCGGGAAAGTCTGCCGCATTGCCGGGAATACCCGCCCAGTAGAGCGTTGCCGCATCAATGGTGTTGTGGCGTGGGTGGCATTCCATAAGAGCAAGTGCAGAACCCACGTCATTCTTGATTTGGCGAAGTTCTTCCTTGTCGCTGCTCCATGCCAGTACATTAAAGTGGGCACGGATAGAAGTCAGTCCCTGTGAGTGAGCAATATTGAGATACTCCTGTATCCATTCCTCGTTGATTTGGTTGCTACGGCTGTAGCGTGCCAGCGAGTGCATATTCCTTGCCTGCTTCTCGAAACGTTCCAAGTTGGCATCGCTATCCTCGATGAAGAGGTACTGGTTATAGATATGGTTGCAGGGCAACATCAGACCCACGGGAGAGGCAAAGGAAAGGCGGCAGTCGCTTCGGTCGGTGGATAATCGCTCGTATCGGCTGTCTGTGCTGACCGTTGTAGGCAGGTCATCCGTGTCGGAGAGTGTATGCAGACAAAGCATATTGTCGCCCACACGCACAAGGT